>NZ_JBNBPL010000036.1:0-42108 GCF_059412425.1 Pantoea sp. CFCC18177 | reverse complement strand
GTCTCAGTCCAGGGCATAGTGAGTCTCCTCTGCTATACCAATTTATAACTGTTACCCATGTGCCCGGTCTAAAGTGTTACCTATGTGCCCGGTTTGCACCTAAATGCGCACCCTACGGGGGTTTTTGTAGGGTCGCCATTAATGGCGACCTGGTTAATCACTGCACTTTCTTAATGCGCTTTCCCCTGCGAAATTCCCACTCCCGTCTGTGAACGAATAAACTGTCCGCGGAAACGTGCACGCTCCTGCGCACCCTGTTCAGAGTGATCGGTAATCGAGAACAGCCAGGTGCCCACAAACGCCGCAATCATGGAGAACAGCGCCGGATACTCATACGGATAAACCGGCTTGGCGTGACCCAGTACCTGTACCCAAATGGTCGGTCCGAGGATCATCAGTACCACCGCCGTGATCAGCCCCAGCCAGCCCCCCACCATTGCGCCGCGCGTAGTCAGCTTCGACCAGTACATCGACAGCAAAATGATCGGGAAGTTACAGCTGGCCGCAATCGAGAATGCCAGACCGACCATGAAGGCGATGTTCTGTTTCTCAAACGAAATGCCCAGCACAATCGCTACCACGCCAAGCACCAGCACGGTAATCTTCGATACCCGCAGTTCGTCTCGTTCGGTCGCCTGACCTTTACGGATCACGCTGGCGTAAAGATCGTGCGAAACCGCCGAAGCCCCCGCCAACGTCAGACCCGCCACCACCGCCAGAATCGTGGCGAAGGCCACTGCCGAGATAAAGCCGAGGAACAGACTGCCGCCGACCGCATTCGCCAGATGGACCGCCGCCATATTGGTGCCGCCAATCAGTACACCGCTGGCATCTTTGAAGGCGGGATTCGCTCCCACCAGCAGAATGGCGCCAAAGCCGATAATAAAGGTCAGGAAGTAGAAGTAACCCATAAAGCCGGTGGCCCAGAACACGCTTTTACGCGCTTCACGCGCATCCGCTACGGTGAAGAAACGCATCAAAATATGCGGTAAACCGGCGGTGCCGAACATCAACCCCAGGCCAAGCGACAGTGCAGAAATCGGATCTTTCACCAAACCACCGGGCTGCATAATCGCCGCGCCTTTCGGGTGGACAGCCATGGCTTCGGTGAACAGCGTATTGAAGCTAAATCCGGTGGCTTTCATCACCATAATGGCCATAAAACTGGCGCCAAACAGCAGCAATACCGCTTTGATGATCTGCACCCACGTGGTGGCCAGCATGCCGCCAAACAGCACATACATCACCATCAAAATACCGACCAGCACCACCGCGATGTGGTAATCCAGACCAAACAACAACTGGATGAGTTTGCCCGCGCCGACCATCTGCGCAATCAGATACAGCGCCACAACGACTAGCGAGCCACAGGCGGAGAGGGTACGAATCGGTTTTTGCTGTAAGCGATACGAAGCCACATCGGCAAAGGTGTAGCGCCCAAGGTTACGCAAACGTTCTGCGATTAAAAACAGAATCATCGGCCAACCCACAAGGAAGCCGAGTGAGTAGATCAGCCCGTCGTAGCCAGAGGTATACACCAAGGCGGAAATGCCGAGGAAGGATGCCGCAGACATAAAGTCACCGGCCATCGCCAAGCCGTTCTGGAAGCCGGTGATGTTGCCACCCGCAGTGTAGTAATCGCTGCGTGAGCGAGTGCGTTTTGAGGCCCAGTAGGTGATGCCGAGTGTTGCTGCGACAAACACCACAAACATGATGATGGCTTCATAGTTGGTCGCCTGTTTTTGCACCGCACCGGTTATGGCATCGGCGGCAAATACGCTGGCGGGCACAATCGCTAATAACGCAGAAAACAGGCGCTTCATGATTTCACCTCGCTCAGGATCTGCTTCGTCAGGCGGTCGAACTCGCCATTGGCACGCCAGACATAAATGCCCGTCAATACGAATGACACCACGATTAAACCGACGCCAATCGGGATGCCGCGCGTGACATTGGTCCCTTCGTGTAGCGGCGTACCCAGCCAGCCAGGGGCGAAGGCAATCAGCAAAATAAAGCCGACGTATAACACCAACATGATGATACTGAGCAGCAGCGCAAAGGACTGGCGTTTATGCACCAGTTCCTGAAAACGCGGATTGCTCTCGATTTGTTGCCAGACTGCTTCCTGTTGATTTAGGGCTTCGTTCATCACAGTTTCTCCAGAGGAAAGGCAGGCAGATAACTCACGGTTAAGTGATTTATCTTTCTGAATTTTATAATTATGTAAGGTTTTGCGATGCTGGAAAGCGTACGGCGTAAGGAGGGGGTGACGGAGAGTAGCCTGCCGTGGACAGGCTGACACTCTCCGTCGCGTCGATGCCGATTAAGGCATGGTGATGGATTGTTTCTCCTCCAGCAATTTCTCAACCACGCCCGGATCGGCCAGCGTTGAGGTATCGCCGAGATTACTGGTATCGCCTGCGGCGATTTTGCGCAGAATACGACGCATAATCTTGCCGGAGCGGGTTTTCGGCAGCGAGTCAGTCCAGTGCAGGACATCCGGCGTGGCAATCGGGCCAATCTCTTTTCGTACCCAGTTGCGCACTTCGGTATACAGCTCTGGCGACGGCTCTTCGCCGTGGTTAAGCGTAATATAAGCATAGATTGCCTGGCCTTTAATGCTGTGGGGAATACCCACCACGGCAGCTTCTGCAATCTTCGGATGTGACACCAGCGCCGATTCAATCTCAGCGGTACCCAGACGGTGGCCAGAGACGTTCAACACGTCATCGACGCGGCCCGTAATCCAGTAATAGCCATCTTCATCACGGCGTGCGCCGTCACCGCTGAAGTAGCGATTTTTGAAGGTGGAGAAGTAGGTTTGTTCAAAGCGCTCGTGATCGCCAAACAGCGTACGCGCCTGACCTGGCCAGGAGTCGTTGATCACCAGGTTGCCTTCTGTGGCGCCTTCCAGCGGATTACCTTCGTTATCCACCAGCGCGGGCTGTACGCCAAAGAACGGCTTGGTCGCGGAGCCGGCTTTCAGCTCAATCGCACCCGGCAGTGGAGTAATCATGAAGCCACCGGTTTCAGTCTGCCACCAGGTATCCACGATCGGGCAACGGCTGTCGCCAATCTTTTTGTAATACCACTCCCAGGCTTCCGGGTTAATCGGCTCACCCACCGATCCCATGATGCGCAGGCTGCTGCGGCTGGTACCTTCAATCGCTTTATCGCCTTCGGCCATCAGGGCGCGAATGGCGGTTGGCGCGGTGTACAGCAGCGTCACTTTATGTTTGTCGACCACTTCCGCCATGCGGCTCGGCTTCGGCCAGTTCGGTACGCCTTCAAACATCAGGGTGGTGGCACCGCACGCTAACGGGCCGTAAATCAAATAGCTGTGACCGGTGATCCAGCCCACATCGGCGGTGCACCAGTACACATCATCTGGATGGTAATCAAACACATATTTGAAGGTGCTGGCCGCGTACACCAGATAGCCGCCAGTGGTGTGTAGCACCCCTTTCGGCTTACCGGTGGAACCAGAGGTATAAAGGATAAACAGCGGATGCTCGGCTTCGACCGCCACCGGTTCGTGCTGATCGCTGGCCTTGGCCACCAGATCATGCCACCACAGATCGCGTCCTTCGCGCCAGCCGGTGTCTTTACCGGTGCGCTTAAACACCACCACGTTTTTCACGCTGGTGACGCTTGGGTTATTCAGCGCATCGTCGACGTTTTTCTTCAGTGGAATGCTGCGTCCTGCGCGCACCCCTTCGTCGGCGGTGATCACCAGTTTGGCGTTGGAATCGACGACGCGACCGGCGACCGCTTCGGGTGAGAAGCCACCGAAGATCACCGAATGCACGGCACCGATGCGCGCGCACGCCAGCATCGCTACTGCCGCTTCTGGCACCATCGGCATATAAATGGCGACCACGTCGCCTTTCTTCACGCCGAGGCTCAGCAGCACATTGGCAAAGCGGCATACATCGCCATGCAGTTCGCGGAACGTAATGGTTTTGCTTTCGCTGGCGTCATCGCCTTCCCAGATGATGGCGGGGTGATCGCCACGCGTCTGCAAATGGCGATCGAGGCAGTTGGCGGCAAGGTTCAGCGCACCGTCTTCATACCAGCGAATCGAAATATTGCCTGGGGCAAATGAGGTGTTTTTCACCTTGCTGTAGGGCTTAATCCAGTCGAGGATTTTGCCTTGTTCACCCCAAAAGGCGTCGGGATCGTCAACCGATTGTTGATACAGCGCCGCATACTGATCGGCGTTAATCAGGGCATTCGCTGCGACGGCAGCGGGTACAGGATGCTTATGTATTTGGCTCATGGCTGACCTCCTTGAAGATGTTAATCATATGTCAATCAAAGGTTAATTAAAGAGCGCGATCTGGCTTTGTTTCTATTTTGTAGTCTGGATCACGACCTTTTGTATGCCTGAAAAGTGCCCGAATTCATACTGTTCATCACCGAAACAAATGAGACCCAATCTGTTGCTTTTCGCGGAATCAGACGTTGTCGCTGGTTAAATAATCAGCAAACGCGCCGGAGGGTTTTTTGCCCGATATTGAATAGCTATGCGGAAAATTATCGAATTAACACTTTTCATAACAGCGAGTTATGACTAAAAGTAAATGCCAGCATTTTATGCTACTCACCTGCACAGGAAATACGCTAAGCCCCCAGGGGTTGCAATTATCGCAGTGAAAATGGTACTTATCTCGCCCCTGTTCAGCAGGTATCCACTCAGGCTGCATCATCGCGCAGGCGCAAAATGCCGCGCACAGTGGTTAAGGATGCAGTCCAATATAACCCTCTATTTTATCGGGCTTTTGCTCACTTCCCTGTGTGTCAAATCTTCTGCACCATCGCAGCAGAGCAAAGGGGTTTTTACTGAGGAAAATAACGCGTTATGAAAGGTTTTAAGCTCACCCTTGCCTGGCAAATTTTGATTGCCCTGATTCTCGGCATCGTAGTCGGAACCGTGCTGCATAATCAGCCAGACGATCGTGAATGGTTAATCACTAACATTCTTACTCCTGCGGGCGACATTTTCATTCATCTGATCAAGATGATTGTGGTGCCGATTGTGATTTCCTCCCTGATTGTCGGCATTGCTGGCGTCGGTGATGCGAAAAAGCTCGGACGTATTGGTGTCAAAACCATCATCTATTTTGAAGTGATCACCACCATTGCCATTGTGGTCGGCATCACGCTGGCCAACGTATTCCAACCCGGCAGCGGCATTGATATGTCAACGCTGGCAACGGTGGACATCTCTAAATACGAAGCCACAACCGAAGCGGTACAAGGTGCCCCTCACGGCCTGGTGACAACCATCCTGTCACTGATCCCGCAGAACATCTTTGCCTCATTGGTGAAGGGTGACATGCTGCCGATCATCTTCTTCTCGGTACTGTTTGGTATGGGCTTATCAGCGCTGCCATCTGAGCATCGCGATCCGCTGGTCACCGTGTTCCGTTCGATTTCTGAAACCATGTTTAAAGTGACGCACATGATCATGCGTTATGCGCCGGTGGGTGTATTTGCGCTGATCGCGGTGACCATTGCCAACTTTGGTTTTGCCTCGCTTTATCCGTTGGCCAAGCTGGTATTACTGGTTTACGTGGCGATTCTGTTCTTTGCCTTTGTGGTGCTGGGCGGCGTGGCGCGCTTCTGTAAGCTGCGAATTACCACGTTGATGCGCATTCTGAAAGATGAGCTGATTCTGGCTTACTCCACCTCCAGTTCTGAGACCGTGCTGCCACGCATCATGCAGAAAATGGAAGCCTACGGTGCGCCAAAAGCCATCACCAGTTTTGTGGTGCCAACCGGATATTCCTTCAACCTTGACGGTTCAACGCTGTATCAGAGCATCGCGGCGATCTTTATCGCACAGCTGTATGGTATCGACCTGTCGCTGACCGATGAGATCATCTTGGTGCTGACGCTGATGGTGACCTCAAAAGGGATCGCTGGCGTGCCGGGCGTCTCATTTGTTGTGCTGTTGGCAACGCTGGGAAGCGTCGGTATTCCGCTGGAAGGTTTGGCGTTTATCGCCGGTGTTGACCGTATCATGGACATGGCGCGTACCGCACTGAACGTGATTGGTAATGCACTGGCAGTGCTGGTGATCGCGCGCTGGGAAAACCAGTTCGACACCCAGCAAGCCGAGGCTTACGAGCTGCAACTGCGCACGCAAAAAGCCAGTTAATGCCTTAAGTCGCCATTACGGTGTCATTATCTAAACCCGCCTTTTGGCGGGTTTTTTAATGCAATCCAAGCTCAATATTGGCGCACCAAACTAAACCCGCCTTTTGGCGTAATGCTTGCCAGTTAAGAACTCAGGCTGCTTATTAGAAAGTGGCCTGTCTTTTTAGTGCGGGCTCTGCCGCCACTACTGCCCCCTCTGGGCCGTCCTCGCGCCGCTAAAGCGGTGCCTTCGACTTCCACGTCGTGCCGGACGGACCGTTCGCGGATGACCATCCATGGTCTGCCGCGAACTGCCCCACGCCTCCCCGCGTGGGGCTCCTGGCCCAACGTAAAAGTCTCAGCGCTGCGGATAGCCCAGAGGGGGCAGCAGAGGCGTCATAGCCTCAGGCAATGTGCCCTTTTTGACAACACGCACTGAAGCTGAAGAGCAGGCTGGGGCCGCACCGGGGCAGGCATCCGCAGCGCTGAACGGCGTGAGTATGCCAGGAGAGCCCGCAGGACGCGGGCGAAAGGTGGCGCTGGAACATGGATGTTCCATCGGCACCGGTCCGTAAGGCAGACGAGTGAAGTGAAGGTACCGCGCAGCGGCGCGAGGACCGCCAGCCCCGGTGCGGCTCCAGACGGCGTTAACGTCTGTCGCTTAACTGATAAGCATTAGCCGTTTGGCGGGTTTTTTATACCCGTTTGCGCAGAATCACAAAAATCGGCGTCACCCGGCAGGAATTAACAATTCTAAATGGTGTATAGTTTTCAGAATAAATTATTCTTTCACAGGAGTGCATGATGCAGATCGACCTCAGCCAGATGATCACCGAAGGCCGTAACCCCGCAAGCCAGAATATTGATGAACTCTCCACCGAAGCGATGCTACGCGTCATCAATGACGAAGATAAGAAAGTGGCGTTGGCGGTAGAAGCAATCGTCCCGCAGATTGCACAAGTGGTGGATGCCATCACCCTGGCCTTCAGTAAAGGTGGCCGCTTGATCTATTGCGGTGCCGGCACATCTGGCCGTTTGGGCATTCTTGATGCCAGCGAATGCCCGCCCACGTTCGGCACGCCGCGCTCGCAGGTGGTGGGGCTGATTGCGGGTGGTCACACTGCGATTTTGCAGGCGGTGGAAAATGCGGAAGATAACCACGAACAGGGTGCGCAGGATCTTAAGGATATCGATTTCCATGCCCATGATGTGTTAGTCGGTATTGCTGCCAGCGGGCGCACGCCGTACGTGCTGGGTGCATTGGCCTATGCGAAACAGCAGGGCGCATTCAGCGCTGCTTTGACTTGCAACCCAAATAGCCCGATGTCACAAGCCGCCGATGTGGCACTGACGCCGGTGGTCGGGCCGGAAGTGGTGACGGGTTCATCGCGGATGAAAGCGGGCACGGCACAGAAGCTGGTGCTCAATATGCTGACCACCGGTGCGATGATCCGCAGCGGCAAGGTGTATGGCAATCTGATGGTGGATGTCGAAGCCACTAACCAGAAGCTGGTTCAGCGCCAGATCAATATCGTCAAGCAAGCCACTGACTGCGATGATGCCATCGCACAGCAGGCGCTGAGCGCATGTCAGGGGCACTGTAAAACCGCAATTGTCATGGTGCTGGCGGGGCTGGATGCCAGTGAGGCTAAGGCGCTGCTCAATCAGAACAGCGGCTTCATTCGTCGTGCGTTGCGTGAAGCAGGGGCCGAATAATGGCCGCCATCACCGAAGGTTTATTGCAGGATATCTTGCAGGCAGTAGGTGGCGCACCGAATGTAGTGCAGTGTGGTCATTGCATGACGCGCCTGCGTCTGACGCTGGCGGATGCGTCGCGGGCGGATCACGCGCGGTTGAAAACGCTGCCCGGTGTGCTGGGTGTGATTGACAGTGATGCGCAACTGCAAATTGTGCTCGGCCCCGGAAAAGCACAAACGGCGGCGGAGAAAATGCAGCTGCTACTGAATAGCAGTGAGCCTGCTGCGCCAGGCGATCTGAGCCAGATTGCGGCGGCGCAGAAACAGCAAATGAAAGCGAAACAGACCAGCGCGCTGCACCGTTTTCTCTCCTGCTTTGCCACCATTTTTACCCCACTTATTCCCGGCTTTATTGGTGCCGGTTTGCTGCTGGGGTTTGCTACGCTGATTGAGCAGATTTTTCATCTCAATCAGCCGGGCGATCATGCGCAGTGGCTGCTGGATACCGTGGCCTACATGAAAGTGTTCGGCAAGGGACTGTTCACCTTCCTGAGCATTCTGATTGGCTACAACGCGCAGAAAGCATTTGGCGGCTCCGGCGTGAATGGCGCGATTATCGCCTCGCTGTTTGTGCTGGGTTATGTGCCAAAAGCCACGGTAGGATATTACAGTGGCATGTCGGACTTCTTCGGCATGGCAATTGACCCACGTGGCAATATTATTGGCGTATTACTGGCTGCGATATTTGGAGCCTGGATAGAGAAACAGTTGCGCAAGATTATCCCGGATAATCTCGATATGATTTTGACATCATTACTCACGTTATTAATTACCGGCGCGGTGACCTTTATGGTGATTATGCCCATCGGCGGTGAGTTATTTAAGGGCATGTCGTGGCTGTTTATCCATCTGAATAACAATCCATTCGGTTGCGCCATTTTGGCCGGATTATTTTTAATTGCGGTCATGTTCGGTATTCATCAAGGCTTTATTCCGGTCTATTTCGCGCTGATGGAAACGCAGGGCTTCAACTCATTATTCCCCATTCTGGCGATGGCGGGAGCCGGGCAAGTGGGTGCATCCATCGCGTTGTGGTGTAAAGCTGATAAACACTCCTTACTGCGAAAACAGATCAAAGGCGCGATCGTCCCCGGCTTGTTAGGTGTCGGTGAGCCGCTGATTTATGGCGTCACGCTGCCGCGCTTGAAGCCGTTTATTACCGCCTGCTGTGGCGGTGCGTTGGGCGGATTCTTCATTGGATTGGTGGCATGGCTGGGTTTGCCAGTGGGGATGAATACCGTGTTTGGTCCATCAGGATTAGTGACGCTGCCTTTGATGACCTCATCGCAAGGTATCTTTGCCGGGATGGCGGTGTATCTGGTGGGGTTAATCGTCGCGTGGGTCGGCGGTTTTGCGTTTACCTGGTGGGGCGGCACCAAGGATGTGGATCTGAGTTAATCCCGTAGCGGCGCGAGTTATGGCGTCAGGCTAGTCAGTTAAGCGCTTTTCGGTCGCCATCAATGGCAACCCTACGACGATCGTGCGCGGTTTTTGTAGGGTGCGCACTTTTGGCCTCGAAGAAAGGATGAGCGATAAATCATGCCGCTTCAGGAGTGCCTGATTTGCGCCAATGAAGCGTGATGCAGGTCACACTTTTGCATTTCGCCGTATCGTTTACCTTGGCACGATCGACCTGCGTCTTGCCGTGCCAATCGTAAATAAAACGCTAAGAAAAAATAAAGAAATTATTAACAACTTAGCGTGCTAACAGTTGATTATCTGCGGAATTAAATATTGCCAATAATTTATCCTGCCTCGCATTTATTTCCTCATTGTGACAATAGGTTAGCTGTAATTGCCTTTTGCTTCTCATGGCAGAAAAGTCTATACCTAAAGCCAATTAATCTATAACAACAGTTCTGTCTCTTTTTCGCTGCGCCGTACTTTCTTCACACAGTGGTTCTCAGAAATTAATTGCTCATCGGGGTTGGTGTTATTCCTGCCGCTTTATCCCCTCGCGATGAATTTAACGCTGTTGCAATAACAGCGTGGACGCTGCACGCCCACCGGAGGAAGTATGAAGTTCAAATTAAATCCGATCGCCATCGGAATATTAGCGGCACAGGCACTGTTTTATCCCTATATCAGTGCACAAGCGGTAACATTGGGGAGCTATTCACCGCAGGTCAATGACAACCTCTTTGGTGAGCAGAATATTGATGTGAGTGGCACGAGCGAAACCTTGACCGGTAACCCGGATTTTGCACCGGGTACCAACGGCTCAGTGAGTTCAAGCCTGGCTCAGGTGAATATCACCTCGGGTGCGCAGTTCCTCAACCAGACGCGCCTCAATCCTGGGCCGCAGAACTTTGCCATTACGGTGCCTGATCCCACTACGGGCGGTAATACCACCTTCCAGGTTTACAACTCCGCCAGCCTGGTGGCACAAGCGCCCGTGACCTCAGACACTGCCGTGCCCGATGTGGTGAATGTGAACGGCGATCAATACATCAACGCACGGGTCGCGGATGTCTCTAATGGAGGTTCACTTGATGTGAACATCGGCCAGCCGAATGCTGCTAGCAGCGCCAGCACCAACAGTTGGAGCATGGCTGCCAAACAGACCACGCTGTTTCAGGTAGGTAGCGACAGCACGCTGAACTGGAATTCCAACAATCGCATCAGCTTCTTTGGCACTGCCGCCACCCCTGACGGCGCAGGAGCCACGCAAACGTTTCAGGTGCAAAATCTCGCGACTTACAACGGCAGTTTCAGTGTGCAAACGCTGGACGGTGCCAACCACACCTTCTCGGTCACCAGCGCCAGTGAGCTACAAACCTATAACAACTGGCTGATCAGCCAACTGCAATCAGGCAATCTCGATAAAGCCAACTATCTGACCGACTTCAACAAGGCCGTCACCGTGACCAACGGCAATATTGTTTACGACGTCAGCGCCACGCCCCCGGATGAAGTGACTCAGCATATAGGCAATCGCATCGTGGTGAATGCCGATGGCGCAAACGCGCGCGTCAATCTGGCGGCGGGTAAAACGCTGGAGGTGGTTGGTTCGACGGGCGGCGCAATTAAAGCGTCAAACGGTGCGCAGGCGGTGATTGATGGCAAGCTCGCCAGTCGAGGCACGATCGCTAACAACGGTACAGCGCTGGTGCTGGCGGGCGGCAGCAACGGCAGCACCAGCGCCACTGGCGTGATTAACGGTGGTTTCCTGAATCGCCAGGATGGTACCGGCATTGGTTCTACCGGCTATGGCGCTAACGGCGTGCTGGTGCAGAGCGGCAGTGAGTTCAACAATAATGGCATCGTCAACCTGGCCACCATCGGTAGCAATTCGCAGTACGGTGTGGCGGGGATTCGATTGGAGGATAACGCCACATCCAACAACAGCGGCAACATCAACGTTGGCGTTAATGGTTCCAGTGCCAGTGGTACCGCCTCTGGGGTTTTGTTGACCACCCCAACGTCCACGTTTACCAATACGGCCGATGGGCAGATTTATATCGGCCGGGGTCCACAGAACAGCCTGACGGATAACGTCGCGGATACGGCGATGAATCAGAGCGGCCTGACCAGTGGCATCGCGTTGGTGGCCAACGGCAGCGCCACCAACAACGGCAACATTGTTATCGGTTCAAAAGTACAGAATGCAGCAGGCATGTCGGCCTCAGGTGCCAACAATGTCACGATACTGAACAACGGCACCATTGATGTGAACGGTGCCGCAGCAACGGTACCGCGTGAAAACGTCGGCATGTCGGTGACCAATAGCAGCGGAAATATCGACAACAGCGGCACCATCAATCTCAACGGCGTCAACGGTACCGGCGTGAAAGTGGTGGCGACCAATGGCAACAGCGCATCGGCCAACTCCACGGGCACCATTAACGTTGCGGGTGGGGCCGATCCGGCGAGCGGAACGCGCAACTTTGGCGTCTGGGTTGAAGGTCAGGGAACCGGCCAAGCCAGCGCAGACATTGATGGTCCGGTGAACCTCAGTGGTAACGGCGCGATTGGCGTGCATGCGCGCGGCAATGCCACGGTGAACGTGGCGGCAAATGCCATTCCCTCCTTTAGCAATGGCAGCAATCAGATCGCCTTCTTCGCCTATGGCCCCAATGCGCTGATCAACGTCGCGGGCAATAATCCCTTCAATGTCACCACCGCCAATTCAACCCTGTTCCGCGTCGAGCAGGGTGCAGATTTCGATGGTACCGACCTGTCTCTCACCGCATCAGGCGCGGGTTCGGTGGCGGTGAATGGCAGCGGCACGGGGGGCACGGAGGTGAATACGCGCAACGCCACGCTTAATGTCAGCGGCGCGGGTGCCACGGGGGTCAATATCGAAGGCGGAGCCACCGGCACTATCGACAATGCCACCACCATCAATCTGACCGGCAACAATGCCATCGGCGCGATTGTGGATGGGCAAAAACATACCCTGGCGGGCAGTAACAGTGGTGCTCCCGTTACCGGCACCCGCCTGAGTTCAGCCGCCGCACTCAGCTCATCACAAACCGGATTGGTGGGTTATCTGGCGCGCAATCGTGCGCAACTCAATAACACCGGTGACATCAATTTCAGCGGGGCAAACGCCACCGGTATTCGGGTAGAGAGCGGTGCCACTGGCAGCAACAGCGGTAACATCAGCATCAATGATGGTGGTACTGGTATTGCGGTCAACAGCAGCGGCAGCACGGCGAATACCACCGCCAATAACAGCGGCAACATCAATGTCAACGGTGGCAGCACCACGAATCGTAGCCGGGGTGTCAGCGCCAGCGGCAGCCGGGCCATTGCCAATCTTAACAGCGGCACCTTGAACCTTAACGGCACGGGCGCGATAGGCGCAGAGGCGATCAATGGCGCGCAGGTGAATATTGCGGCAGGCTCCACGCCGATTTTCAATAATACCGATCAGATTGCTTATCACGCCGCAGGCAGTGGTTCACGCATCAACTCGGCTGCGAACGCACTGGATGTGAACACGCAAAACTCCACCGGATATCGCATTGATGATGGTGCAGCCTTGAGCTTTAGTAGCCCAACGGCACTGACCACCAGCGGCGTGAACAGCACGGGCGTGATTGTTTCGGGGAGTGGTAGCACCCTGAACAGCGCCAATGCCCGTTTCACCGCCAGCGGACAGGGCAGCACCGCGGTGCGGGTCGAAGGGGGCGCAGCTGCCACTCTGGCCAGCGGCAGCACGCTCAATCTCAGCGGCAGTAATACGGTGGGAGTGCTGGTGAATAATCTGCGCACTGACCTGAGCAATGCGCTGAATGGCAGCTCGGCACCCACTACCGTCACCAGCAATGGCAATCTGAGCGGCGCAGGCAGCAATGCCATCGGCTTTGATGTCACCAACGGTGCCGAGCTGGTGAACAATGGTGCGCTGAATCTCACCGGCAGCGATAACATCGGTATTCGCTCGCGTGCCGGCAGCACCTTAACCAACAACGGCACGGTGAATGTGGCGAGTGGCACCGGGCTGGATGTCTCCGGCAGCGGCAGCACCCTGGCTAAGGGCGGCGTAATCAACGTGGATAACGGTACAGCGGGCGTGCGCATCAGTGATGGCGCGCAGTTGGCGCTCACCGGCAGTGACACGGTGATCACGACACGCGGCAATGCGCACGGCATTTTGCTGGATACCGGTGCAACTGCACTGAGCGCCAGCGATGCCACGGTCAACGTGCTCGGCAGCGGCAACGGTATCGAAAACCGTGCAGAACTCAGCAATGTCAGCCTGAGCAATCTCACCCTTAACGTTGGCAACGGTAACGGGATCCGCACTGCCGTGGCCTTTGATCCCGCCTCCACCGTGACCACTAATGTGTCGGGCAGCGGCACCGGGCTGAACATCGCCAATGCGGATGGATCGACCACCCGTGGCGATTTAACGCTGGGATCGGGCTATCAGTTCAATGTGACCGGCGCAGGCGGCACAGGGATCCGTGCCAACACCAGCGGTAATGTGACCACCGCAGCTGACGTGAATATTGATAACCCGGCAGGTGGCTCGGCACTGGTTTCCAGCACGGCGGGCACCATCACCAATACCGGTACTTTTACCTCCAATAGCCTGACGTCCCCGGTGGTAGATTTGCGTGGCGGTAAAACCCTATTTGAGAACTATGGATCGATCATTACGGCCAATCCTCAGACGGTGGCGGTGGCCGGAAGCAATGCCGATGATGAAGTGCTGTTGACCGAGGGGGAGGTGCGCGGCGATATCAATCCCGGCGGCGGATCTGATGTATTTCGTTGGACGGGCGGCACGCTTAACGGCAGCCTGACGATGGGGAATGACAACAACAACAGCGCCGAAGTCAGCAACGTTGATCTGGGTACGACTTATCACCTCACCAGCGGCAGCGGTACTGGCAACACCCTGACTTTCAACCAGATTGATTCACGCGGCGGCAGCTTTAGTGCAGACGATCTCAACAAAGGGGTGAATCTGGGCAGCGGCTGGAGCACCATCAACTTCGCCAACACCCAGTGGACGTTGACCGATAACCTCAATCTGGCACACAGCACCATCAATGTGGATGCGGATTCGACACTGTACGCCGGTAATAATGTGCACCCGACGCTGGCAGGTGGCACGGCGGACTCACTCACGGTGAATAATGCGGGGACGTTGGATCTGACTAACGGCGCAGGTTCGCCAGGCAACACGCTCAATATCAACGGTTCGCTGGCATCCAGCGGTGGTCAGCTTAACCTGATCACCGACCTCAACGAAGGGGGCGCACTGAGCAACCAGTTCACTGACCATCTCAACGTGACGGGTAACGCCAGCGGCACCACGCTGGTGAATGTGAAACTGACGGACAGCAGTACTGGGGCGCTTACCGATCTCAACCGCAACGGCGGGATTGAAGGCAACGAAGGGATATCCCTGGCCCAGGTGGCGGGTAACGCCAGTCCGGAGAGTTTTGCACTGAAAGACGGCTATCTCGGTGCCGGGCCGTGGCAGTATCGGCTCTACACCTTTGCGCCGGGCAGCACTGACCCCAGCCAGCGTTTGGTCAGCGGTAGTGGCAACAATTACTGGGATTATCGACTGGCAAATTATTACGTCTGCGAAGACGGCGCCAGCTGCCCATCGACCTTTATCACCGATGCGTTCGGTAGCGGTCAAAGCTACGATGCGCGTGCTGCCGTGGTGCCGCAGGTGCCTTCGTATATCTCTGCGCCGGTCGGGCTGGCGTATTACACCTCGGCGATCATTGACGATCTGCATAAACGTCTTGGCGAATTGCGCCATGAGCAGACGCGGCCAGAGGGCGAGGGCGGCGAGATGTTCCTGCGCTATATCGGTTCAAACCTGAAATACAAAAGTGACCAGCGTTTTACTGATTACGGTTACGACTTTGATTTGGATTACAGCGCGGTGCAGGTGGGTGGTAACCTCATGCGCCTCGACGGGGAGAAAGACAGCCTGCGCGGTGGTTTGGCCTACACGCGCGGTAACACCCGTATTCGCCCAGATGCGGCGGATGGTTACAGCAGCACCACCTTTGACAGCGACAGCCTGGCGTTTTACGGCACCTGGAAGCGTCAAAGCGGTTTCTATCTGGACGGCGTGCTCTCGTTTGACTGGCATCGCGGCGAAACCGCCATTGCGCGCCAGCAGCAAGAGGCGAAGTTGAAGGCGCACGGTTGGACCGCCTCACTGGAGAGTGGCTATCCGTTCGACCTGGGTGATGGCTATAAACTGGAGCCGCAGGCGCAGTTGATGTATATGAAGCTCAACATGAATGACTTTACCGATCAGGATGGCAATAAAGTGCGCTATGGCGATTACCACCAGACCATCGGACGTCTGGGCGCACGGCTCGATCGTACCTGGACGGATGACAGCCAACGTCAGTACACCCCCTATCTGCGCGCGAATTTCTATAAAGGCTGGGGCGGTACGGCAGAGACCAACGTCTCTTCAATGGATAACCCTGCGTTGGGGGCAACCTTCACCAGCGGTCACTTTGGTCAGATGTGGGAAGTGGGCGCAGGCGGCACCGCCACGCTGCAAAAGGATGTGTCGCTGTATGCCGAAGCTGATTATCGCAAAGAGATTAACGGCAACGGGGCCAAAGGTTGGCGCTACAACGTGGGCGTAAGGTGGCAGTTTTAGCCGACGACTCTACAGGGATGTAGCTGTTTTCGTAGAGTGCGCATTGATGCGCACTCTGCTCATCAAGCTAAACAATGATTTCATTTACCCTAAATGAAATTTTATTGA
The DNA here is from genome assembly GCF_059412425.1 of Pantoea sp. CFCC18177. Lineage (NCBI taxonomy): Bacteria > Pseudomonadati > Pseudomonadota > Gammaproteobacteria > Enterobacterales > Erwiniaceae > Pantoea > Pantoea sp. CFCC18177. Next base: position 26,001 of record NZ_JBNBPL010000036.1, on the reverse strand, counting down.
TTCTTTTCCACTATAAAAAACAGGGACATTACCCGTTTGGCCTTTAATTCAGGATGAAAATTAATTATTCGTGCTAAAGCCCGCTCCTTGCGCTGCCGAAAAGGTAAAAAAGTATTATCGATTTTTCCTTTAGCCTGCATCTTGCAAGGACAACACACATGCGGAACAACCAGCCCATCACTCAGCGTGAGTTTATTTTTGACGACGACGCCACGCTGATGTCGACCACCGATCTCAACAGTTACATCACCTATGCCAACGATGCTTTTATTGAGGTCAGCGGGTTCGAGCCGGATGAGGTCAATGGCCAACCGCATAATATGGTGCGTCATCCGGATATGCCGCCGGAAGCCTTCGCCGATATGTGGGCGACGCTGAAACAGGGTGAACCCTGGACCGCACTGGTCAAAAATCGTCGTAAGAATGGTGACCACTACTGGGTGCGTGCCAACGCGATTCCGGTGGTGAGAGAAGGCAAAGTTCAGGGCTTTATGTCTGTGCGCACTAAGCCATCCGTGGAGGAAATCCGCCAGACGGAAGCGCTGTACCGCGATTTCCGAGAAGGGCGTGCCAAAGGACGCCGTTTCCACAAAGGCTTGTTGATCGGCACCGGCTGGCGTCGGTTTGGCTCCCTGTTGAAAACCATGCCGCTGCGCTGGCGCATCCGCTCCACGTTGCTGGCACTGCTGCCGCTGTCGGTGGGTGGGGTGGCGTTGCTGGGAATGAACACTCTGCAACTCGGCTGCTTTACCGGTGGCATGGCTGTCTTGCTGCTGTTGGCCAGCCTGTGGCTGGAGCAGCAAATTTCTCGCCCGATGGAGCGCATCTGCCGCCAGGCACTGAGCGTAGCGACCGGTGCCAGCCATAAAGTGGAGCAGATGGATCGCGTCGATGAAATCGGCATCACCCTGCGCGCCATCGGTCAGCTGGGCCTGATGTTCCGCTGGCTGGTGGATGATGTCAGCGGTCAGGCGATCAACGTCTTAAGCGCCAGTGATGCGATTGCCCGTAGCAACGATGAGTTGAGTCGTCGTACCGAACAAGCCGCAGCCAATGTGCAGCAAACGGCGGCCACCATGAATGAAATGACCGCCACGGTGAAAAGTAATACCGATACCGCCAGTGAAGTGAATAACCTGTCGGAGAACACCAGTCATGCGGCGTTGAAAGGCGGTGAAGTGATGCAGGAGATGGTGGGGATGATGGCGGAAATCGCTGACAGCTCCAAGCGTATCGCCAATATCACCAGCGTGATTGACGGGATCGCCTTCCAGACCAACATTCTGGCACTCAATGCCGCCGTAGAAGCGGCGCGAGCCGGTGAGCAGGGGAAAGGATTTGCCGTGGTCGCGGGTGAAGTGCGCAGTCTGGCACAACGCAGTGCCAAAGCCGCCAGCGAAATTAAAACCCTGGTCGAAACCAGCGCCAGCCGCGTGCAGTCCGGCAGCGATCACGCAGATGCGGCTGGCCGTACCATGCAGGAGATTGTTGGCCAGGTGCAAAACGTGACCGCGCTGATCGCACAAATCAGTTCGGCTACCGCTGAGCAATCCATCGCACTGAGCGAAGTCAGCACGGCGGTGGAAGATCTGGATGACATCACGCATCAAAACGCCGCCCGCGTGGCAGAGAGCGCCGAGGCTTCAGGAAGGATGGCGCGTCAAGCCAACCGCCTGGTGGAAGCCATCAGCGTATTTCGTTAAAGGGTTTCGCGCGCGGCACGTAACGCCCCGGGCGGCGAGCCGACAATACGCTTGAAGGCACGGCTAAACGCCGCCAGCGAGCCGTAACCGAGGTGGAAGGCCACGCTTTCCACCGCTTCACCCTCATTCACAATCCGTTCTACCGCCAAACGCATGCGCAACTCGGTGAGATAGCGCAGCGGCGTCATGCCGGTGGCGGACTGAAAACGCGCGGCAAACACCGAGCGCGAGCTGCCTGATTCACGCGCCAGCCGCTCCACCGTCCAGTTTTCCCCTGGTGCGCGGTGCATGGCTGCCATTGCCTGGCTGAGTCGCGGATCGCGCAATGCCTGCACTAAGCCACTGCCCTTGCCGCAGCCGTTTTCCACCCAGCCGCGAACGATTTGCGCGGCCACCACATCCGCCAGTCGGGACAAAATCCCGGCAAAACCGGCTTTACGATCGCGGGTTTCACGCTCCATAGCATCCAGAATCGGTTGGATTTCCGGGTACTGTGCCAGCAGGGTACTCACCAGCATCACATCCGGCATGGTATGCACCAGCGGCTGCATGCCACCGAGTTCAAATGCCATGCAGGCGCTAAACAGGATGACATCGCTGTCGTCGGGGCAATCTTCGCCGCTGTCGCCTATCGAACAGACGCTGCCGCAAATCGGCTTACTGTTAAAGGTGCCGATCGGCTCGCAGATCGCGTCTTCAGATGAAATTAATGCATGCGCTTTGCCGTGGGGGATCAGCAGCGCATCGCCAGCTTGCAGTGGATAGATCACGCCAGATGCCGAGCGGATCAGCAACGAGCCCCGGCCAACAAAGTGCAGTTGAGCTTTACCCGGCGCGTCATCGTACTGCAAACCAAACGGAGTATGTAAGGCAATACGCTGATACTTCACGCCATACAAGCGCATACCCATCAGCAGTTCACTGGTCAGATCTTCATAGCGGCTCATACGAATCCAGACGAATAATCAAAAAACAAAGTTTTTGTATCATAGATCGTCTTGCTTTGTCTCACTATGCTTACAACCTGAATTTTTGTGATGGGGATCGCAAATGAGTCTGGATACTGAAGTTGTCGAAACAAGTATAGCGGTGGATAAACCCGCATGGGGTGCGGTATTTGCCATGGCCTTTGGCGTATTCGGCCTGATTACCGCCGAGTTTCTGCCGGTCAGTTTGCTGACACCGATTGCCGACTCGCTGCAGGTGAGTGAAGGGCAGGCGGGGCAAACGGTGACGGTAACGGCGCTGGTGGCGCTGCTCACTAGCCTGGTGATCGGTAACATTACGCGACGCCTTGACCGTCGCATGGTGATGCTGGCCTTCACGCTGTTACTGATTGCGTCGGCGCTGCTGGTGGCTTTTGCTGAAAACTTGCCGATGATCTTGCTGGCGCGTGTACTGCTTGGCATGGCGATTGGCGGCTTCTGGACGCTCTCCACCGCCATCACCATGCGATTGGTGCCACCAGAACAGGTGCCGCGTGCACTGTCGATTGTGTTTAGCGGTATTTCGCTGGCGACCATTATTGCCGCGCCTTTGGGCAGCTATCTGGGCGGTTTGATTGGCTGGCGCAACATCTTCCTGTTAACCGGCGTGTTAGGTGTGCTGGCGCTGTTCTGGCAATTCTTTACCTTGCCAGCCATGCCGCCAGAGAACAAAGCGCGCAGCGGTGGGGTGCTGGATCTGCTGCGTAACCGCCTGATGCGCTGGGGCATGCTGGCGGTGATCATGATGTTTACCGGTCACTTCGCTTTCTTTACCTATCTGCGCCCATTCCTGGAGAGCAGTGCCCAGCTCAATATTAATCAGTTGTCGCTGGTGTTACTGGCATTCGGTGTGGCGAACTTCTTCGGCACTTCGCTGGCCGGTTTCCTGGTGACGCGCAGTGTGTCATTGACCTTGACTGGCATGGCGCTGGTAATGAGCGTCACGGCTGTGGTGCTGGTGAGTTTTGACAGTCTGCCTTGGCTGGTCGGTGCGGGTGTGGCGATGTGGGGTCTGGCATTCGGTTCGATGCCGACCGGCTGGTCAACGTGGATTTCCCGTGCGGTGCCGGATGATGCGGAGTCCGGCGGGGGTCTGCTGGTGGCGACGATTCAGTTGGCGATCACCGCAGGTGCAGCGGCAGGCGGCTGGATGTTTGACCTGCAAGGGGCTGGCGGCGTGTTCATGGCCAGTGGTGTGTTGATGCTGTTAGCGGCCATCACCATTTTCACGCGGGTACGCCATCACGGTTAAATTCGTTTTAGCGCAATGAATCGCGCCGCTATACAGGATGTGCATAGCTACCGTCTTGCACGTCAAGGTTTCAGTAAGGGGCGGCCTTCAGGCCGCTCGCAGCCTCCATTACTGTAGCGGCGCGATTTATCGCGCAAAACCAACCGCACCATTCACAGTCATTAATCCCGTCCATTCATTAAAACCTGGTTTTTTAACCCTTTGCACAAGGGTTAATCCAAATGTGCCTTTGTCGTTCAAATTAATCGAAGAACTTTGGCAAATCTCTCCGCTTTTTACTCCTCAATGATCAGCCTACTATGTATCTCAACAAGGCGATGACGCCTTATCTGATAAAACATTGACTGAGGAATTGACCATGAAATCTATCAAAACTTTTGCTGCTGTTGTTGCCCTGTCTGTTCTGCCATTCGCCAGCTTCGCGCAAAGCGTGACTGCCTGTGCCTCAACGCTTGATGGTGCAGAAGCGCAAATCGCTGCTCAGGCGCATAAAGCTGGTGCTTCCTATAAAGTGACTGAAGCCAACTTCAACAACGGCGTGCACATGACTGCCGAACTGACCAAATAAGTCTGCGTTAACGTTCTGTGCTGACAGGGTGCCTCCGGGCGCCCTGGCGGCGTTGGTAACCTGATAAATTCCTGTCACTTTCTCCACGAAATGATTACTATTCTCAAAAAAAATCATCCTTCGTCAGCTCGCCTCGGGCTGTCTTTATAAAATTGGTTGCACTGTCGAGCTTTCACTTCACTGCCAAGAGGCGGTGGTTTTGCTATGGAGAAGTTATGAAAGCGAATAAAACAACGTGGGCGCTGCGTCCGCTGCTGCTGGCAACGGCCCTGTTGTCATCCTCTGCAGTACTGGCGGCCGAATCTCAGCCGCTGAACCAGGTGATCTCAAAAGGTGCTTACGAACTGGCGTTCAGCAACAGCGATAACGCGCTGTTCGTTGCCACGGCGCAAAATGCCAGCAGCAAAGGCGGCACTGTTTATCGTCTCGACCCGCAGGATCTGGCGGTGAAGCAGACGATCAGCACTGAACTGCCAACCTTTGGTGCCACCATCAACCAGAAAACCAATACCCTGTTCTTCGGTAATACCCGTGATGCCGCGGTCACCGCCGTGGATGCGACGAGCGGGAAAGAGATCAACTCGCTGGTGCTGGATGCACGTAAGCGCAGTGAGAGCGTACGCCCACTGCAGCCGCGTGAACTGGTGGCCGATGCCGCAACTGACCGCGTCTATATCACAGGTTTGGGTGAGCAGAGTGTGGTGTGGGTGGTGGATGGCAAAACCCTGAAGCTGGTCAGCACCGTGCCGAATACCGGCAAAATGGGCACTGGCCTGGCGCTCGACTCTGCTGCGCAGAAGCTGTACGTGACCAACGCTGATGGCGAGCTGGTCACCATCAATACGCGTCTGAACGCGATTGAAAAACGTCAGAAAATTGATGGCGAAAAAGATCACTTCTTCCTGAACATTGCGTTGGACACCAAAGGCCACCGCATCTTCCTGAGCGACTCCAAGCAGCCCCAGGTGCTGGTGCTGGATGCGCGCACTCAGCAAGTGATCCATAAGATTGATGTGCCAGAATCTCTGGCGGTGCTGTTCAATGCCGACCGTAACGAGCTGTATGTGACGCACCGTAAAGCGGGTGAGATCAGCATCATCGACGCCAGCACCTACAAAGTGAAGCGCACGGTCAAAGCACCGGGCCTGCCAAACAGCCTGGCGCTGTCTGCCGATGGCAAAACCCTGTTTGTCAGCATCAAGCAGCCTGGCACCCGTAAAGAGCCACCGAAGAACCCAGATAGCGTACTGCGCATCGCGCTGTAAGCGGTAGTTATCTGAAACTCAAGGGCGGCGTGTGCCGCCCTTTGCATTTCCTGGCTTTCGTCGCGAAGTCCTCCCCGCTTTTACGCTACCTTTTATGACGACAACACCAATGGAGAGGAAGCAATGAGCCAGTTTTTTATGCATGAGAAAAGCGATCTGGTCAACGAAGCCATCGAAGGGGTTTTGCTGAGTACGCCGTGGCACAACTTACGCCGCCTCGATCTTGGTGATGAGATCCGCGTGGTGGTGCGTTCGGATTGGGATAAGAGCAAAGTGGCGCTGATCTCCGGTGGCGGATCGGGCCATGAACCTGCACATGCCGGTTTCGTCGGCAAAGGCATGCTCACGGCGGCGGTGTGCGGTGATATCTTTGCCTCACCGAGTGTGGATGCGGTATTGAACGCCATTATCAACGTCACCGGCGAGGCCGGTTGCCTGCTCATAGTGAAAAATTACACCGGCGACCGCCTCAACTTTGGCCTGGCTGCCGAGAAGGCGAAAAATCTCGGTTATAAAGTCGAAATTGTTATGGTTCAGGATGATATCGCGCTACCGGAAAATCCGCAGCCGCGTGGTATTGCCGGGACCGTGCTGGTGCACAAAATCGCCGGGTTTGCCGCTGAGCAAGGGCACTCACTTGAAGAGGTTCAGGCGCTGGCACAACGCGCCATCGATGCGACCGCTTCGATTGGTCTGGCATTCGCGACGTGCCACATCCCGGGGGAAACGCGTGATGACCGTGTAGCGGCAGGCCACAGCGAGCTGGGGATGGGCATTCATGGCGAGCCTGGCGTAGTGACGCTGGACACACAAAACAGCCGCAAAATCAGCAGTATCATGACTGATAAACTGGCGCAGGCATTGCCTGACGGCAAACAGGCGCTGCTGCTGATCAACAACCTCGGCGGGTTCTCGCAGCTTGAGCTGGCGCTGCTGACGCGTGAAGTGCTGCAGTCACCGCTGGCGGCCCGCGTTACCCATCTGATTGGCCCGGCAACACTGGTGAGCGCCCTGGATATGAAGGGCTTCTCGTTGTCGCTGCTGGCGCTGGAAGAACCGTTCCTTGAAGCTTTGAATGCGCCAGTGCAAGTGCTCGGCTGGGTGCCGGTTTATGACTTCGCGCCGATCAGTTTGCAGAGTGCAGAGAAAGTGGGCAGCATGCTGGATTTCGATCCATCCGAAAACGCGGAAGTGGCTGCGACCGTTGATCGTGTGACGCAAACGCTGATCGATCTGGAGAGCGAGCTGAACGCGTTGGATGCCAAAGTCGGCGACGGTGATACCGGTTCAACTTTTGCCGCAGGCGCGAAAAAAATTCAGCGGGGTTTGCGTGACAGGCAGCTGCCATTGGATGAGTTACCGACCTTGATGGCGTTGATCGGGGAGCAGCTCGCGACGGTAATGGGCGGATCGAGCGGTGTATTGATGTCGATTCTGTTCACCAGCGCGGGCCAGCAGCTGGAAGAAGGTAGCGCGTTACCGCAGGCGTTGATGCATGGGCTGGAGCGTATGAAGCACTATGGCGGCGCGCAGCCGGGGCATCGTACCTTAGTGGATGCACTGCAACCGGCACTGGAAGCGCTGGTGGCGGGTGAGTCGCTGGCAGTCGCGGCGAAAGCGGCACAACAAGGTGCGGATGCCACCGCGCAAATGCAGAGCGCCAAAGCAGGCCGTTCGGCGTATCTGAATCAGCAGAGTCTGGATGGAGTGAAAGATCCTGGCGCGTATGCCATTGAGAAAGTGTTCGCGGTGCTGGCAGGTTAAGGGGTTGGGGTGCGGACATCAAACCGCACCCACTCACGCACTTACTCAGCTGCTTCGCGCATCATCTCATCATGCGGAATATCAGCCAGAATCTGCTCAAAACTGCGCAGACGTTTATAAATCGACATCAACTCCACCAGCGTCGACCAGGATGAAATCAGGTACTGGAACGAAGAGCGCACCTGATCAAACACATTGGTAATCTGGTTGAGTAAACCCAGCGTAATCGTGCCTGCCACGATTGACGGAAACAGCAAAAACAGCCCGAACACGTTATCGACCTGCAGATAGAGAATGCGGGTGATGTTGAAGTACAAATAGTGGAAGTAAAGACGAAAATAGTTAAAGCGCACGCGACTAAACAGCTCATTGACCGTCGGCGGTGACGCGCGATCGGCATTATCTTCACCGTACACCAGCTCTTTACGGTAAGCGGCTTCCACACGCTGATTACGGAACTCCAGCCCCGGTAATTTAATCCCCACCACCGCCAGCAGCCCGGTACCAAATACTGACCACAGCACCGCAGCAATCACCAGCGCGTAAGGGATGTTACCCAACAGCGGGATATCTTTGACGTGATGTGACAGCGCGATCAGCACTGGCAGGAAGGCCACAAGCGTCATGATGGCTTGAATGAAACTTACGCCCCAGTCTTCCAGCGTGCTGGCAAAACGCATGGTGTCTTCCTGCACACGCTGTGCGGCACCTTCGACCTGACGCAGGCGCTGCCAGTTGTGCATGTAGTAGTTATTCATTGCAGTACGCCAGCGGAATACCCAGTGGCTGATGAAGAACGAATTCATGACGCCAATCACGACGGCAATGAGTGCAATACCCAAAAACGCCACAACTTGCTGGTAAAATTCGGTAATTTGTACCGATCCTGCCTTGGTTAAGGCTTTTTGGATTAAATCATAGAACGGACCATACCACGCGTTGACCGCCACGCCGACTTGTACCCCAAACCAGGTGACGAAGATGATAAGGGCTGCGCCCCATACTGACCAGCGCTGCCACGGATGGTTATCAATCACCTTCCAGGCAAGGGCGAAAATGGACGCCATTATCCAGTAATAGCCATAGAACCAGAGCTGGGCCGGGTGAATAAAACGGGAAGCATTGGTGGGCAACGGCTGCTGTATTGCTGCATGTAGCGATGGCCACAATGCAGGCAGATTATCGGCAAAGCCAAACCAGGCAAAAATCGCAATCAAACTCCAAATCGCTGCCGAGCTGAAAAACAGCGCTGGCCGCGGAAAATAGGACTTAAACATAGGCACTCCGCTGTTGTGTGTACTCTTTTATACCCTGATAGACATGATCTGTCTTTTGTAGGTTGTTTCTGACGATGACAGCATCGTCCCAGCGATGTAAAGCGCTGCCATCAGTTGTTAAGTATTTTGTGCGCATTTGTTTCGAGAAACTAAATTATTAACGGGGAAGGTGTTACACTATGCGTATTGTTACCGGTAACAGTAACACTGTATCCCTTAAGTCACCCATAAAAAAACAATACAACGCAATCACTTAACTTTCATACCGCATCATCTGCGGTACTGAGGCAATGTCATGTCAGAACAAAAAAATGGTCATAGTCGCAGGGATTTTCTGCTGAGAACCATCACCCTGGCGCCCGCAATGGCGGTAGGCAGTTCGGCGATGGGCGCGCTGGTGGTGCCAATGGCCGCTGGGGCAGCAGAGCAACCTGTCGCACCGCAACAGGCACGTGATTACCAACCAAACTGGTTTACCGCAGAAGAGTACGCTTTCCTCAAAGCGGCCGTTGCGCGCCTGATCCCGAATGATGAACGCGGTCCTGGCGCACTGGAAGCCGGTGTGCCGGAGTTTATCGATCGTCAAATGAATACCCCTTACGCCACCGGTAGCAACTGGTATATGCAGGGGCCGTTCAATCCCGATCTGCCGAAAGAGCTGGGTTACCAGTCTCCGCTGGTGCCGCAGCAGATTTATCGCCTGGGGCTTGCCGATGCGGACAGCTGGAGCAAAAAGCAGCATGGCAAAGTGTTTGCCGAGTTAAGCGGTGAACAACAAGACGCGCTACTCACCGCCTTTGAAAGCGGTCAGGCCGAGTTCCCTCAGTTGGCGGCTAAAACCTTCTTCTCCTTCCTGCTGCAGAACACCCGCGAGGGGTACTTCAGCGATCCGGTCCATGGCGGCAACCAAGGCATGGTGGGCTGGAAGCTGATTGGCTTCCCAGGCGCACGTGCCGACTTTATGGATTGGGTAGAGCGCGGCGAACGTTATCCGTTCCCGTCAGTGGATATTCGCGGGGAGAGGGCGTAACCGTGGCAAATGAATTGAAAAAAGTAGACGCAGTGGTGGTCGGTTTCGGCTGGGCCGGGGCGATCATGGCGAAAGAGTTGACTGAAGCCGGTCTTAACGTCGTCGCGCTGGAGCGTGGTCCGCACCGTGATACTTATCCCGATGGATCTTACCCGCAGTCGATTGATGAACTGACCTATAACATCCGTAAAAAGCTGTTCCAGGATCTGTCGAAAAGCACCGTAACCATCCGTCACGATGCGTCGCAAACCGCCGTACCTTATCGTCAACTGGCGGCGTTTCTACCAGGAACCGGCACCGGCGGTGCGGGTCTGCACTGGTCGGGCGTGCACTTCCGTGTCGATCCGGTTGAGCTAAACCTGCGTAGCCACTATGAACAGCGCTATGGCAAAAGCTTCATCCCGGAAGGTATGACCATTCAGGATTTCGGTGTCAGCTACGCTGAGCTGGAGCCGTTCTTTGACCAGGCGGAGAAAGTGTTTGGTACTTCCGGCAGCGCCTGGTCGATTAAAGGTAAGCTGCAGGGTAAAGAAAAGGGCGGAAACCCTTACGCGCCTGATCGTTCCAGCGATTTCCCGCTGCCCGCGCAGAAGCGCACCTATTCGGCCCAACTGTTTGCTCAGGCGGCTGAATCAGTGGGTTATCACCCCTACGATATGCCGTCTGCTAACACTTCGGGTCCGTACACCAACACCTACGGCGCGCAGATGGGGCCGTGCAACTTCTGCGGTTACTGCAGCGGCTATGCCTGCTACATGTACTCCAAGGCGTCGCCAAACGTGAATATTCTGCCCGCACTGCGTCAGGAACCGAAGTTCGAACTGCGTAACAACTCCTACGTGCTGCGTGTGAATCTGACCGATGACAAGAAGCGCGCCACCGGTGTGACCTATCTTGATGGTCAGGGCCGTGAAGTAGTGCAGCCCGCGGACCTGGTGATCCTCTCGGCCTTCCAGTTCCACAACGTCCATTTGATGCTGCTGTCAGGCATCGGCAAGCCATATAACCCCATCAGCAATGAAGGTGTGGTGGGGCGTAACTTTGCCTACCAGAACATTTCGACCCTTAAGGCGCTGTTCGACAAGAACACGACCACCAACCCATTCATTGGTGCGGGCGGTGCAGGTGTGGCGGTGGATGACTTCAACGCCGATAACTTCGACCACGGTCCGTATGGCTTCGTCGGCGGCTCGCCGTTCTGGGTTAACCAGGCGGGCACCAAGCCGATTTCTGGATTACCGACGCCGAAGGGCACGCCGAACTGGGGCAGTCAGTGGAAAGCGGCGGTGGCGGATACCTACAACCATCACATCTCGATGGATGCGCACGGTGCGCACCAGTCCTATCGCGCTAACTACCTCGATCTCGATCCGAACTACAAAGATGTTTACGGCCAGCCGCTGCTGCGTATGACCTTTGACTGGCAGGACAATGACATCAAGATGGCACAGTTCATGGTCGGCAAGATGCGTAAGATCACCGAAGCGATGAACCCGAAAATGATCATCGGCGGCGCAAAAGGACCGGGCACGCACTTCGATACCACCGTGTACCAGACCACGCACATGAGTGGCGGGGCGATCATGGGTGAAGATCCGAAAACCAGTGCCGTGAACCGTTACCTGCAGAGCTGGGATGTGCCGAACGTGTTTGTGCCAGGTGCGTCTGCGTTCCCGCAGGGCCTCGGTTACAACCCGACCGGTATGGTGGCAGCGCTGAGCTACTGGTCAGCCAAGGCCATTCGTGAACAGTATCTGAAGAACCCCGGCCCGCTGGTACAGGCATAAGGAACAAGGCGATGATCAAAAGCATTTTAGCCCTGTTTCTGGGCACGATGACCTTCGCCGCGGTGGCGGACGAAGCAGGTTCTGACGCACTGGTGAAGCGCGGTGAATATCTGGCGCGTGCGGGTGACTGCGTCGCCTGTCACAGCACGGCGGGCGGCAAACCTTTTGCCGGTGGATTACCGATGGCCACCCCGATTGGCACCATCTACTCCACCAACATCACACCGGATAAAACTACTGGGATTGGTGACTACAGCTATGACGATTTCCAGAAAGCGGTGCGTCACGGCGTAGCGAAAAATGGCGATACGCTCTATCCCGCCATGCCATACCCATCCTACGCGGTGGTGAGCGATGACGACATGAAGGCGCTGTATGCCTACTTCATGCATGGCGTGCAGCCGGTATCGCAGGCAAACAAAGACAGCGATATTCCGTGGCCGCTGTCGATGCGCTGGCCGCTCTCCATCTGGCGTGGCATGTTTGCGCCGGCCGTGAAAGCGTTCCAGCCAGCCGCACAGGAAGATCCCGCCCTGGCGCGCGGTCGCTATCTGGTGGAAGGCCTCGGACACTGCGGGGCTTGCCATACGCCACGTAGCATCACCATGCAGGAAAAAGCGCTGAATAACGGCGAAGGCAACGATTACCTGTCTGGTAGCAGCGCTCCGATTGATGGCTGGACCGCCAGCAACCTGCGCAGTGACAACCGTGACGGTTTAGGCCGCTGGAGCGAAGACGACCTGAAGCAGTTCCTGCGCTTTGGCCGCAACGATCACACCGCGGTATTTGGTGGTATGACCGATGTGGTGCAGCACAGCCTGCAATACCTTAATGACGAAGATATCAGCGCGATTGCTAAATATCTGAAATCGTTGGGTGCGAAGGATGCCAGCCAGACAGTGTTTACGCAGGATGATGCGGTCGCCAAAGCGTTGTGGAAGGGCGATGACAGCCAGCCAGGCGCATCGGTGTATGTCGATAGCTGTGCGGCCTGTCATAAAACGGACGGCAGCGGCTACCAACGCTTCTATCCGGCGCTGCGTGGCAACCCGGTGGTGATGGCAGAAGACCCAACCTCGCTGATTCACATCGTGCTGGTGGGCGGCACCTTGCCTGGCGTGCAGGGCGCACCTTCGGCGATCACCATGCCGGCGTTCGGCTGGCGTCTGAACGACAACCAGGTTGCGGATGTGGTCAACTTTATCCGTGGCAGCTGGGGTAATGGCGTGAAGTCGACGGTGACGGCGAAGGATGTGGCGAAGCTGCGCAAAGATGCGCCGCAGCAGGGCAGTGCCGATATTAAGGTGCTGGAAGGGCAGTAATAACCCGCGCTGCGTTTAACTGAGCGATGAACTGCGCCGCTACCGATCGCAACGATTTGGTAGCGGCGCAATTTATTGCGCACACCAGCAGTGATGCTTCACCACTTCCACAAGCAATAAATCAACCCAAGTCCCGTCTCATTTTCCCTCCCTATGATTGCAAGAGCTAAGCCCAGCGAACATAATCTTGGTTTATGAAATTCATTAAATTAATTTTTTCGTAAACCACAGGAGGTCAGTGTGTTTGGAGAGCGTTTACTACGTGCGCGTTCCGCTGCGGGCTTTTCTATGAAGCAGCTTGCAGAAAAAGCAGGCGTCAGCGCAAATATGATTAAGAAATACGAGCACAACCTCAGTGTGCCGGGCTCTGCCGTATTAGTAAAAATGTCGCGCGCCTTGGGCGTACGTAATGAATATTTCTTCCGTCCGACCACGGTTGAATTGAAGAACGTTGAGTACCGCAAACGCCATACGCTATCAGCCAAAATGCTGGCGCAGATTCATGCGGATGTGATTGATCAGGCTGAGCGGTGGCTTGAACTGGCGAACCTGTGGCCAAATTTTCCGGTCCCTGCTTTTACCCAATCGCAACTGCCTCTCGAGCAAATCGAGAATTACGGGCAAATTGAAAAGGTTGCAGAGCATATTCGTCAGCAGTGGGGATTAGGTTCTCAGCCGATAACGCATTTAATTGATGTGCTGGAAAGTCATGGGATTTTGGTCATTGTCACTGACGTTGACCACTCCGACAAATTCGATGGCTGCCAGGCGATGGTCGATGCCATTCCTGTCATCGTTATTTCAGCAAAATGGCCAGGTGACCGTCAGCGTTTTACTCTGGCACACGAACTTGGTCATTTGATTCTGCATCATTCTCTTCCATCTGATCTGGATGAAGAGAAAGCCTGCAATCGATTTGCCGGTGCCTTGCTTTTCCCTGCTGGCGCGGTATTGCAACATTTTGGCAAGCGGCGAACACGCCTTGAGGAACAAGAGCTTTACCTGCAAAAAATGGATTATGGTCTCAGCATGATGGCCTGTGTTTACCGCGCTGCCGATCTGGCCGTGATAACTGAGGGCAAGCGCAAAGATCTGATCATGATGTTTTCAGCGCGCAAATGGCGAAAGCAGGAACCTGGTGAACAAGTCGCACGCGAGAGCACCACGCTTTTTCCTCAGTTAATTTTTCGAGCGCTGGGAGAAGGGATTATCAGCGAAGGTAAAGCGGCTGAGCTGATGGGTGTCTCGTTAGTCGCCTTTCACCGCAAGCGACAGTTGGGGTGGTCGGATGATCATTCTCATCAGTGATGCCAATATTTTAATCGATATGGAAGAGGGCGATTTGTTAGATGCGAAATAGTGGGCGGCTCTATTTTCCGCCCACGACCCTTCGATAAATCAAATATTCTCCAAATCCAGCCCGCGCGTCTTCGGACCGTAAATCCCCACTGACAGCATCACCATCAACATACTCAGCACGATAAAGGCGATCACGCCCTGGCTGCCGGCGTACTGCAGAATAATGCCAATCAAAATACTGCTGAACACGGTCGACAGGCGGCTGAAGGAGTAGCAGAAGCCCACTGCACGCGCGCGAATATGGGTCGGGAAAATCTCGGTCTGGTAGGCGTGATAACTGAAGGTCAGCCATGCGTTGCTGTAGGTGATCAGGAATCCACAGATGATCATCAATACCGGGTTGGTGACCAGCGCGAACAGCGTACCGAACACCACGGTCATCAATGAAGAGAGAACGATCTGCCATTTGTTCTCAATCTTGTCGGCGTAGCGGCTGCAAATCAGTGAACCCAGCGGGTAGGCCAGCGTGATGAAAAAGGCATACAGCAGGCTGTGGGTCACGGTTGCGCCTTTACCTGAAAGCAGTGCAGGCAGCCAGTTGCCGAAACCGAAGAAGCCAATCGCCTGGAAGAAGTTCATCACCACCAGCATCAGAGTGCGTTTGCGATAAGCCGGTGCCCAAATCTCGCTGAAGCGGCCCTTTTTTGGCAGCTGTGCGGCGGCATCGCTGTTAGAGAAGTCTTCACCCGGCGCGATACCACAGCGTGTTTCCATCTCGCTCAGTACCTTATGCGCTTCCTGATGACGGCCCTGTTGTGCCAGCCACCGCGCAGATTCTGGCAGATTTTTACGAATCAGCCAGATCACCAACGAGCAGACCGCACCGGCAATCACCACCCAACGCCAGCCTTCCAGACTCAGGATGGTTTGCGGCACCAGCCACCATGACATCAGTGCCACCGCTGGCACCGACAGGAACTGAATAAAGAACGAGAAGGCAAAGGCGCGGCTACGCAGGTGCGCGGGGACCCATTCGGACAGATAGGTATCGATGGTCACCAGTTCAACGCCGAGACCAATCCCGACCAGGAAGCGGAACAGGATGATCATCTCCGCACTCTGCTGGAACGCCATCAGCAGTGAGAATACGCCGTACCATGCGAGGGCACACATAAAAGTGAGACGGCGGCCAAAGCGGTCGGCATAAGGCGCAAGCAGGCTGGCACCCACAAACAGGCCGAGGAAGGTGGCAGAAGCAAAAGCTGCCTGGTCGGCAAAGCCAAATACCCCTGCGGAGCCGGTATGAAACACGCCAGCAGCGAGTAGGCCAGAACTGATGTAGCCCGTTTCGAACAGATCGTAGAGCTCAAAAAATCCGCCCAGTGCCAGCAGCGTAATAAAACGCCACAGCCCTGCGGAAGAAGGCAGTGCATCAATGCGCCCGGCTAAGGTGCGGCGATCGGCTGCGATGTTGTTGTTCGCCATCCCTGTCGAAGTGATTGTTGTCATTATTGGATAAACCTCGGTGTTTGCAGAACTCGCGCGGTTTTATGGGTTTTAAAATAATTAACCGTTAGCAAGCGAAGGAATAGCAGAATAATCAATTCATCGGAGGTTGCCGAGAGGCGTAACGGTGACATTTTCGCAATCTACGTTGCAGTTCACAGAAGTGTGATCGCCGTCCATGGCGATGCGCTTAGTGCAGGCTTGGATAGACGCCCGGACCAATCGGTAAGCCGAGTGCGTACCAAACCAGTAGCAGCACAATCCAGCTAATGAAGAACACCACAGGATAGGGGAAGATCAGCACATAATAGGTGCCAAGTTGTGCATCTTTTAGGTATCGCTGCAGAAAGCCAAGGAACAACGGCAGGAACGGCGACATCGGTGCCAGCGGCAAGACGGCAGAGTCAGCGATGCGGAAAATCATTTGCGCAAAGGCCGGATGGAAACCGAGCAACATAAACATCGGCACGAATACCGGTGCCAGAATCGACCAGATAGCCGAGCCGCTGGCGATAAACATGCAGAGAAACGCTGACAGGAACATCAGGCCAAGGAACGCAGGTGCGCCACTGATCCCGGCACTCTCCAGCATATCGGTCAGGCCGATAGCCATAAACTTGCCCATGTTGCTCCAGTTGAAGAAGGCGACGAATTGCGACAGCGGGAACACCATCACAATAAAGCCCGCCATGCTCTTCATCGGATCGACCAGCAACTGTGGGATGTCATCGGCTCGACGAATCTGCTTCGTCACTGCGCCGTAAGCAATCGCCACCACAAAGAAGAACAGGATGATGATCGGCACAATGCCCTGAATAAACGGCGAAGGAATAATGCCGCCGGTTTTCGGGTTGCGCAGCGGTGCGTGTTCCGGCACCACCAGTAGCGCCATCAACGCAATAAATACCAGTGCAGCAATACCAGCCGCTCTCAGGCCGCGATTTTCCAGTGCCGTCAGCGGCGGCAGGCGGTCTTGATGACCGCCGTTCCATGCGGGCAGGCGCGGCTCAACGAATTTATCGGTGAGGATCGCGCCCACTACCGTCAATACGATCACCGAACTGGCCATAAAGAACCAGTTATCGATCACGCTGACGTGCACGGTATCGCTCACCGCTTTCGCCGCTTCGGTACTGATACCCGACAGCAGGACGTCGGTGGTGACGATCAGCAGATTGGCGGTAAATCCAGACGCCACACCGGCAATCGCTGCCAGCAGACCCGCTACCGGATGACGACCCACCGCGAGGAAGATCAGTGCGCCGAGTGGTGGCATCACCACCAGTGCCGCATCCGATGAGATGTGGCTGAAGAAGGCAATGAACAGCACCATATAGCTGGCGTAACGACGGCTCACGCGTGAGGCCATCTTCACCATCAGCGATTGCAGCAGGCCGACTTTCTCGGCCAGGCCCGCACCAATCACTAACGCCAGAATCGAGCCGAGTGGCGTAAAGCCACTGAAGTTTTTGATGATGTTCGGCAGGATCCACTGAATCCCAGCCACGCTCAGCAGGTTATTGACGCGGACCAGCTCGCCGTTGGTGGGATTTTTCACTGCCAGATCAAAGCCGCTGATAATGGCGGTGGCCACCATCAATACCACGATCAGATAGACAAACAGTAAGAATGGGTTCGGCACTTTATTGCCGATGCGCTCTATCCAGCTAAACAGCTTCCCTGGGCTGCGGTTCTCCGTAGTCACTTCCATCAGCTTTGCCTCATTGGTCGTCTTGTTGTATTTGCATGCCCGCGTTGGGGCTGTCATTTTTATAGTGTTTAGATATTTCTGGGCGCATAAATGCGCCCCCTACAACTGTGGTAAACCTTACAACTGCGCCTAAGCCCCATAGAGTACGCATTGATGCGCACTTAGTCGGAGCACCGCGCTTATTTCAGGATGACAACTTCGATGGTGTGACGTCTGCCGGTATCGGGCAAACATAAGGCTGTTCGCGGCGCACACGCTGAAACTCCTCACGACAGCGTGCCAGCGCGTCCTCGTCCTGTAACAAGGTCAGCGCGGTGGCGGCCATCACTTTGGCGGCCAGACACATGCCTTTGTGACCCAAAGAGGTGCGGCCCTGCGCCACCAGTTGCCAGGTGTGCAGCGGGGTACCGAAGGCAAAACAGGGCGCGAAGCACTGTGCCGTCGGCGTGACCCAACTGACATCGCCGACATCGGTTGAGCCGTACAGCAGCTCGCGCGTGACGGCGTACGGCGCCACCTCATCCATCAAAATCTTGTCACCCAGCGCTTCTGTCCACGCCACGCCCGCTTCACCGCCGGTGCGTGCCGCATTCAGGCGCGCATTGCGCAGATCGTCTTTGGTCAGCGTGGCACGGATCTCGGCGGCAAACTGCTGCTCATCCGCGCTGTAAGCTGGCAGGCCAAACTGATGCAAATTGCGCTCCATGACGGCTTCCAGCGCACGATTGGGCACATAGTTGGAGCAGGCTTTGTCGAATCGTACCGTCATGGTGGTGTCCGTCATCAGGGCCGCGCCTTTGGCGATGTTGATGACGCGCTGGTAGATATCCTGGGCCTGATCGAGTTCCGGTGCGCGGATCAGATACAGCACTTCGGCATCGGCCTGCACCACATTGGGAGAGACGCCGCCAGTATTAGTCACGGCGTAGTGCACGCGGGCTTCCTGCACGATGTGCTCGCGTAAGAAGTTGGCACCGGTATTCATCAGGGTGACGGCATCTAAGGCGCTGCGGCCCAGATGCGGGGAGTTAGCGGCGTGCGCGGCGACGCCCTTGAAATGAAACGCGGCCTGAATGTTGGCAAGGGTGCTGAGGTTGAACATGCCGCTGAACCCTTCAGGATGCCAGGTGACAGCCGCATCGACATCATCAAACAGTCCTTCACGCACCATAAAGGTTTTGCCGGAACCGCCTTCTTCGCCCGGACAACCATAAAAACGCAATGTGCCGCGTTGCCCGTTCTGCGCCCACCAGGCTTTGATGGCAAAGGCGGCAGCCAGTCCGGCGGTGCCTAATAAATTGTGCCCGCAGCCGTGTCCGTTGCCATTCTCGATCAGCGGTTGTGGCGTGGCGCAGCCCGATTGCTGGCTTAAACCGGCCAGTGCATCGAACTCACCCAGAATCGCAATCACCGGCTTGCCGCTGCCGATGCTGGCGATAAAAGCGGTATCGATATTGCCGACGCCGCGTTCAACGCGAAAACCTTCCTGCTCCAGCGCATCAGCCAGAATGGCGGCAGACTGCGTCTCTTCAAAGCGAGTTTCTGGCACATCCCAGATCGCATCGCTGAGCGCAGTAAAGCGCGGCTGATTCTCGTTGATGTAATGATCGATAAAGTCGTGATGGCTCATCGCTGGCCTCCAAACTGCGCCTGATTCAGCACCAGGGTGGCCAGCGTTTGCACCGCGGTGGCCATGATCGCTTCATCAAAATCGAATTTGGCGTTGTGATGGCCTGCTGCCAGATCGCAGCCGAAGATCACATACGAAGACTGGCCGCCGCGCTGCTGCACGCGCTCCAGCATGTAGGTGGCATCCTCTGAACCTGCCGCCTGCTGTTTGGTATCAATGACCGAGGTGAAAATGCCCATCGCATCGGCCTGCTGGTGGATGAAATCCACCCACGGCTGGCTCGGCGTACAGCTGCGAGCACCGCCCATCAGTTTGATATCGTACTCAACGCCATACATCGCCGCTGCGCCAGCGATGACGCGCAAGGCCTGCTGATAGATATCGTCGTTAACCTGATTGCTGACGCCACGGGTTTCGACTTTCATCAGCGCGCAATCCGGTACCACGTTACGGCCGGTGCCCGCCTGCAATACGCCGACGTTAACGCGCGCCACGCCGCCGCTGTGTTGCGGCAGATTATGCAATGCCAGCGTAGCCTGTGCGGCGGCGAGCAGGGCATTGCGGCCCTCTTCTGGTTTACCGCCTGCATGTGCGCCGACGCCCGTAAAACTCACATCCAGTTTGGTGGTGGCGAGGAAGCTATCACTGCCGCAAACGATTTCGCCTGCGGGCACGCCTGTGCCAAGGTGGATGGCGGTAAACAGATCCACATCATCCACCACGCCTGCAGCGACCATGGCTTTCGCACCGCGCACGCCTTCTTCGGCGGGTTGGAAGATGATCTTGATGGTGCCGCTGAGCTGATCTTTCATCTCCATCAACACGCCCGCCAGCGCCAGTCCGATGGTGGTGTGCCCGTCGTGACCGCAGGCATGCATCATGCCGGCATTGCAGGAGGCAAAGCCCTCGCGGGTCGGGATATGGTCGGCATCACGGCTTTCGTTCTGGTCCAGTGCATCCATATCGACCCGGAAGCCCATTACTGGGCCGGGACGACCGGTTTCCAGCGTGGCGACAACGCCACAGAAACCGCCAGAGAAATGGGAGATCCACTGCGGCAGCGCACCTTGTTCTAGCGCGCGGGCTTCTTGCTGCGCCAGCACTTCGTCAGAGGGTAAGCCCATACGCGCATCAGCATCGATCACTTCACGGCCCAGCTTCAGCTGATAACCAAGGCGATGCAGTTCTTCAGCGACTAAGGTTGCGGTACGGAACTCCAGCCAGCCCGATTCGGCAAAATGGTGCAGATCGCGACGCCAGATTTGCATCTGCGGTATCCGCGCGTTGACGAGGTCGGAGAGGGTTTTCATCGGCATATCCTTTGTGTTGGTTTTTTATGCATTAACCCGAATCTACACAATGGTATTGGTGCGCATAAGATGCGAATATCTTGTCACTGATAAACAACGGTTATCACAAAAATCATGCCTGCCAACCTCAAACTTCATCAGCTGCGTGCCTTTGTCGACGTGGCGCGCCAGGGCAGTATTCGGGCGGCCAGCCGCTTATCAGGGCTATCGCAGCCTGCACTGACCAAAGCGATCCAGGAACTGGAACTGGCGCTCGGCGCTCGCCTGTTTGAACGGCGTCAGCAAGGGGTCACGCTCACCGATATCGGTGATAACTTTTTCCGTCATGCCAGTCTGGTGTTGGAAGAGCTGCGCGTGGCGCAGGAGGATATTCAACAGCGGCTGGGACTGGCCGGTGGCCGGGTCAATATTGGCGTGGGCGGCAGTATCGCGCGTACCATCATGCCGCAGGTGATCACTCAGTTTCATCGCGAATACCCGCTGGTGAAGGTGCGCATTGTTGAGGGGCAACTGGTGTCGATGGTGCATGAACTGCGACAGGGTGCGCTGGATTTCACCATCAATACCTACGATCAACACCATCTGGATCAGGAACTGATTTTTGAACGCTTGATGCAGCGAGACTATCAGGTGGTGATGCGCAAAGGGCATCCCATGGCCCATGCGCGATCCCTCACGGAGTTGCAGCACTGTGACTGGACCATGCCGACGCCGCAAGGCAGCTATTACCGGCTGTTGCACGATTTGTTTGGTGAACGCGGCATGGCACCGAAGATCGTCGTCACCTGTGAGACCTTTATGGCCTGTACCAGTCTGGTGGCGAAGAGCGATTTCGTCAGTATTATTTCGCGCGATGTGATTGAAGATCCTACCCACGGCGGGCAGTTAATCGCTCTCGATCTTGACGATCCGCTGCCGAAAGCCACGTTCTATTTGATTCAGCGAAAAGACACCGCGCTGACGCCGATGAGTGCCTATATGGCGCAATTATTCCGGCGTTACTGTCAACAAAGGTAAGAGTGCGGCCTGGCTCCCATCTGATTAAAAATTGCGCACTACACTTGCACTGGACGTTCCAATTCTGGAGAACTGACCATGCAAATTACTCCCTATGTGTTTTACAACGGCCGCTGCGAAGAGGCGATCGCCTTCTATCTTGAGGCGACCGACGGCGAACTGCTGTTCAAAATGACCTTTGGCGATATGCCAGACGAAACAACTGTCGAAGATGAAGGCTGCCCATCTGGCATGACGTTCTCACCCGAACAGATAATGCACGCGCACCTGCGGATCGGGCAGGGCGAACTGATGATGAGCGATGGCGCACCGCAGGCGAATTACGCAGGATTTTCCGTGAGCTTATCAACGCCGGATGAGGCACAAGGCAAGCGGTGGTTTGATGCATTATCGGCAGGCGGAGAGGTGACGAAAAAGTGGGAACCGACCTTCTGGGCGCACGGCTTTGGCATGTTCACCGATAAGTTTGGCGTGCCCTGGATGGTGAATGCCTATAAACCACAGATTTGACAGGTGTTGTTGAGATGCGTGGCGGCACAATTCATTGCGTGTATGTTACCAGGTGCGCATAAATGCGCACCCTACGAAAACCGCACACGATCGTTGTAGGGTCGCCATTTATGGCGACCTGGTCCATGCAATCAGAAGTTGTAACCCACCACCAGGTAGTAACCCCAGCCGGTTGATTTCACTTCAAACGGACCGTTGCCGAAGTTCAGCTCCTGACCATCCGCCCACTGTCCGCCGTTGTGGAAGTAACGCGCCACGGTAGAAACGTGCCAGTGATCGTAGTTCAGCGACAGGATGTGGCTAGAGGCGATCGAGTTGCTGGTGCGTGATGGACCGGTTTCGTCACGCAGATCCGAGCCCCAGTCGAAGTTGGTGAAGCCGATATAGCTCAGCTTACCGCCCCACAGATCGGTAATCGGCACAAAGTATTTCACCTTGAAGCGATAACCAT
Source organism: Pantoea sp. CFCC18177 (assembly GCF_059412425.1). Taxonomy (NCBI): domain Bacteria; kingdom Pseudomonadati; phylum Pseudomonadota; class Gammaproteobacteria; order Enterobacterales; family Erwiniaceae; genus Pantoea; species Pantoea sp. CFCC18177. The sequence goes on along the minus strand of NZ_JBNBPL010000036.1, from coordinate 3,613 downwards.
CCCAGCTGTTTTCGTTCGCCGCACCATAGTTCTGCCACTGGTACTTGGCATACACGTTCAGTGACAGGCCGATATCGCTGTGGGTATCAATATCGGTACCCAGACCCATATACCAGGTGTTTTGACGCTGTGACGCGTTGCGACCCATGTCATAGATATAGTTGTTCGCGAAGTACCACTCTTTAAACGGACCAAATGCCAGGCTGGTGCCGGTCAGTTTATCGATAGAGAAACGCGGCTCAATTTCCATGAACAGCGGCGAACCGTGGTCGAAAATGCCGTTTGCGTTGCTGTTGCCTGCGCCAAAGAAGTTGGTCAGGTCGGCATAGCCGTAGAAATCGAACCAGTCCTTTTTGGCAAAGGCTTCGTATTCGAGATACACATCGTTGTTGAACTGAGGTCCGAAGCGCGTGTGATAGCTGCCCACCACGTTTACGCTCTGATGCCACCAGTCAGAAAGATACTGCGGATCGCTGTCTGCCGCTTGTGCCGCGCCGGTCCAGCTGCTGGCCAATAAGGCCCCTGCTATCAATGCTTTAAATTTCATTATTGTTATCCACATGCTTGTGATCGCCGCGAATGCGCCGCGATCGTGTCAAATCGATCCCAGGGGATGGGCAGTGTGTTGGTTTAAACGGTCTGAATCGCCGAATTTTCAAGTGCGCGTAATGTGCCTGTAACAGAGCGATAGGAAATAGATTTTGATCACGTTTGTCAAAATGTGTTGCATTTTGATTCATCTGAAATGTGACTATGATCACAAAAAAGGCGTGTTGCGAACGGAACCCCGCAACCGATTACGTTGTCGCGTACAGCGGTAATTTGATGGGATGTTGAAAAGGAGGGAGTGGCGTGATTTATCGCGCGGCCTGAAGACCGCGCTCTACCGAAAACGTCAGCAACCGCCGAATTAAGGCAAGGTCACACGTACCTGCAAGCCCGAGATCTCGCCTTGCGGGTTATGGCAGTTGGACAGCGCCACCTGCATTTGATGCTTCTGCGCCACGCTACGAACGATAGATAACCCCAGGCCGCTGCCTTGTGCCTGCACATCCGGCGAGCGCGTGAAGCGATCAAAGGCGCGTTCAATAAAGGATTCCGGCATGCCTGGACCATTATCAACGATATCCACCACGGTGTGATTGCCCACGCGATGTAACAGCACATCCACCAGGCTACCCTCAGGCGTGTGCAGCATGGCATTGCCTATCAGGTTATCGAACAGGCTGCGCAAATCGGAGCGGCTGGCGTGCAGGCGGTAATGTGTCGTGCCGTTAAAGCCAATATCAATCCCGCGTTTGTCTGCCACCACCATCAGTTGCTCAATACTCTCTTTGAGCAGATCGTCGATGTCGATGGTCTCGACGGAGGCTACTACCGACTGATCTTCCTGCCGTGAGATGTTGAGCAGTTGCGTCACCAAATGGCGCGTGCGCGTGACGCCCGCTTCCAACTGGTCAAACTGTCGGCTGGCCTCGCCCGGTTGAATATGCTGACGCAGATTTTCCAGTTGGAGAGTGACGGCGGTCACCGGCGTGCGTAATTCATGCGCGGCATCTTCCAGGAACTGACGCTGTGAAGACCAGGCCGCACGCAGTTTATCCAGCAGCGAGTTATAAGCCGCGACCAGCGGCAGCACTTCATCGGGCAGGCTGTTGGGTGAAACCGCGTGGGGGTGCAGCGTTTCCTGCGCGGCAATTTGCCGCGACGCCACGCGTAAATCTCGGGTAATCGCGCGCACCACCAACCATATCACCAGCAGCGAGAGTGGCATCATTAGCATCAACGGAATGATGGCGGAAAGTACCCGCTTCACCATCAAACTCTTCATGTAGCCAATGTTATGCAACACCTGAATATTGCCAATCTCACTGCCTAACTCACCGGGGCGCGTATAGACACGCCATTCACAGTCATCGCCGCAGTCGCCCACTTTCAAATCTGACCAGCCTTTTTTGGGCTGGAGCGGTGCCTGTAACGCAGGCCAGGAACTGGCGCGCAGGTGGTTGTGGTCATCCCACAACTGCACGATGTAGGTACTTTTCAGCTTCTCTTGCTGCATCACCATCGGCATCAGCGCGGGCATGCGTTGGCTGGATGACCAGGCATCGGCGATCTTCGCGAGTTGATCGTCCTTCATGGTGCCCATCATGTCGCCATAGCAGTGGTAGAAGTACCAGGTGACGCCGCCAATCATCGCCAGGTGCAACAGCACCAGGGTGAGCAGCAATTTGTTACGCAAGGAGCGCATAAAGGTGAAAGGTTTCATATTGCCGGTACTCGCCAGCCCAGGCCGCGTACGTTACGAATCACTTCGTTATCAAGCTTGCGGCGCATGCCGTGAATCAGCACATCGACGGCGTTACTGGTGACTTCTTCTCCCCAGCCATAGATGCGGTTTTCTAATTGTTCGCGCGATAAAATCGCACCGGGTCGTTCCAGTAGTGCATACAGCAGCGCATACTCACGGGCGGTGAGTTGTTCGCGTTGCCCTTTATACAATACCTCACGCGTCATCATATCCAGCTGCACATCGCCGCTACCTAACAGGGAATCCGCCGCACCGTGACGACGTCGGGTGATTGCACGCATGCGCGCCAGTACCTCTTGCAAATCAAAGGGTTTGAGCAAATAGTCATCGGCACCGCTGTCGAGGCCTTGAATACGCTGTTGTACGGTGTCACGCGCTGTCAGTACCAGCACCGGCGTCATATCGCCTCGGGTGCGAGCACGTTTCAAGACGTGGATGCCATCTTCACGCGGCAAGCCTAAATCAAGCAATACGCAGGTATAGCCGCCCTCAGACCAGGCATTGGTGGCATACACGCCATCGCGCACCCAGTCCACTGACCAGCCCGCCGCTTCCAGCGCCTGCTGCAAGTTGGTGCCAATCATTTCATCATCTTCTACCAGCAGCACGCGCATAGTGTTCTCCCAGACTGATGAACGCAGTTTACCTTCGGATTCTTAGTAGATAATTACACTGCTCTCCCTCCTTGCTAATTCTGCGCTAATTTTCTGCTAATTAAGGGATAAATTTAACGCGCTACAGTGACTGCACTGGACATATTGTCGAAGCAGGAGGTTCCCATGAATCAGAGCGAATTTATCCGTAGTTTGCTGGACTGGATAGAAGACAACTTAGGTCACGATCTGCATCTGGATGAAGTAGCACGCCGCTCGGGATACTCCCGCTGGCATCTACAACGTCTGTTCCGTCAACACACGGGCTTCTCTCTGGCAGAGTACATTCGCCAGCGCCGGTTGACTGAGTCAGCGCTCACGCTGATTAACAGTGATGAAGCGATTTTACAGGTGGCGATGAGCTACGGGTTTGATACCCAACAGGCCTACACCCGCACCTTTAAAAATTACTTTAGCGTCACGCCGGGCCAGTTACGTCGTCAGCGTCGCGTTGAACAGGAACGTTTGTTATTCCCGTTGGCGGTGGCCAGTTGAGCGCATCAGGATTATGTGCGCATCAATGCGCACCCTACAAAATGATGGGATGATTTTGTAGATACCGTCTTGCCAGTTACCTGGCAAGACATATTTCTGCATCGAACGGGCGGCCTGATTTCAGCACTCCATAAGCCAGCTGCAGCAGCTTTTT
>NZ_JBNBPL010000035.1:0-45723 GCF_059412425.1 Pantoea sp. CFCC18177 | reverse complement strand
TTGTGATTTGGTGACGATAAGTTGATGCGGATTTTTTGACGTGTGGGATTCGTTAAGGAAGGGTGATTTTTGTCGCGTGACTTTCATGGTGTTACCCATAGCAGGCATCGTTACCGCTTAATAAAATCATTATGTTAGGGGTGTTACCTGTGAATCAGGCACTCGTCCTGCATGGTTCCTGTGTCGCTTCCTTCGTGCTTCATTGTTACGTTGTCAGCCGCCTTTGTGAGAGTTGTTTTCTGCTAAAACATCAAAAACTGCTTGTTTTGCGCAAAATAGGCTGTTTTAATGGATTTCACACAAAACGACAGGAGGTACACAATGGAACTTTTACAGCGCTTGCAGGACTGCATTTCACGGGGCGCAGCATTAACACGGGCTGTTGCTCAGGCTCAGTTTGGCGATGATTCTCCCGAATCCCGCACGATTACCCGCCGTTGGGGAATCGAACAAGCGGCAGAAATGGTAGGCGTGTCACAGCCGACTATTCGTGCGGCAGAACAGGATGGTCGCCTGCCGGTGCCTGATATGACGCTGAAAGGCAGAGTAGAACAGCGCGCCGGTTACTCAATTGCGCAGATTAACCACATGCGCGACGTGTTTGGAACTCAACCCTACCGACCAGCTGGCGCTGATCCGGTTGTCGTGGGTGTAGCAGCGCATAAAGGTGGCGCATATAAAACCGCGACCGCCGTCCATCTGGCGCAGTGGCTAGCATTGCAAGGGTTACGGGTTCTGCTGGTGGATGCAACCGACCCACAGGCCACAGCGTCGCTGTATCACGGCTATGTGCCTGACCTGCACGTTCACGAAGACGACACGCTGTTACCGTTTTACCTCGGGCAGCGCGATGATGCCTTTTACGCTATTAAGCCGACCTGCTGGCCTAACCTCGACATTATCCCGTCGTGTCTGGCTATTCACCGCATTGAAAGCGAAATTTATCCACTGGCCGAGGCGGGGAAACTGCCGACAGCCCCGCATCTGCTGTTACGCGCGGCCATCGAATCCGTATGGGATGGTTATGACGTCATCGTGATGGACAGCGCGCCTAACCTCGGCGTGGGCACGTTAAATCTGGTGTGCGCCTCCGATGTCGTGGTGGTCCCGACCCCTGCGGAACTGTACGACTATATTTCCGTCCATCAGTTTTTTGCCATGCTGCACGACCTGATTAAAACGGTAGACCTCGGCGGCTTTGAGCCTGATGTGCGGGTGCTGATTACCAAATACAGCCTGCAGCCTGGCAGCCAGTCAACGTGGATGCGGGAAATGATTAGCAGCGCCTTCGGCGATATGGTGCTCGACGAGGTGGTTCGCGTAACCGAGGAGGTCGGCAAAGGTCAGGTGAAGATGCGAACCATCTTCGAACAGGCAAGCGAACAGCGCGGTACCAATCGCGCATGGAAAAACGCGGTCGATATTTGGGAACCCGTTTGCAAAGAAATTTACGAGAAGCTGATCAAACCACGCTGGTCACAGGAGGCCAAATAATGAAACGAGGCGGAATGAGTAAAGCGCCACAGATTGATATGAAAAATATCAGCGAGACGGCAAAAACAACGGCGCAGTCTTCGTCAGTGCCAGCCCTTAACCAGCTGCACGGAATACTGAATAAGTCGCAGGGCGACACGATGACCGTTGACGTCGCAGGCAAGCCGGTAAAATTTACCCTGCACGTCATACCGGGTGAACAGGTCGAACGTAAAACCATGGTTTGGAGTGCCAACGAGCGCCTGCAGGAGTTGTTAACCGAGGACACGCTGGACGACCTGATCCCGACGTTCAAAACCGACGGCCAGCAATTCCCGGCCATTGGCCGCGACGTTAACGGGGTGATAGAAGTGGCAGACGGCAGCCGTCGCCGTATGGCCGCGATTATGACCGGACGCCAATACTGCGTGTGGGTTGGCGACCTGGAAGACTCGCAGATGGCCAGCCTGACCGAAATCGGTAACGACTACCGCCCGACCAGCGCCTACGAGCGCGGAAAACGCTACAAACGCCTTGTAGACAACTTCTATAACGGCAACGTTAAAGCGATGGCCGAGGGCGAGAATCTGGCACGGCGCGTGGTGATTCGCTGCATGGCGACGGCAGAACTGCCCATCGAGATCATCAAGTTGTTTGCTAACCCGTCAGAACTCTCGGCGCGCGCCGGTGAGGAACTTCAGAAGGTTTATAAAGACAATCCTGTGACAATGATGGATATGGCCGAGGAACTGGCGATGTACCGACGCACTGAGATTCTGGAGGCGGATTTCATCGTCAAAACGCTGAAAGCGGCGAAGCCGTGGAAGGAAAAGCCAGAGGTGCGTGTCAGAACCTTTGTTAAGGGTGTAACGGCAAAGTACAAAGAAGACAGCGTGGAATTTACCATTAAGGCCGAAAACACTGAGTTGATTAAACGTCTGGAGGTCATCATGGAAAGCATCGAAAAAACGGGGGGAAGCGAGGAAGTGAACAACCTGTTCAAACAGCTGGAAGAAAAAACGGGGAAAGCCTGAAAAGGTGCCCTTGCAGCACGCCAGCCGCAAGGGCGCATCAACGGTCTTCTACGACAGGAGAACACGCCGATGCACGTAATTTAACATCTGCGTGCAACGGTACAAAGAGATAAAGCCGCGCAAGCGGCTTTTTTCATTTCAGGTCGTAAATATGATAATCGCTGAGGTAAATAATTACGGTCAATCGCTGATTAATTAATCTGACAGCGCGCGCCAATAGTTAACAAAATATTCCAGATAAGGTTATTTTATCCGGCGCGCCAATATCCGGTTTTGGGTTATTTTCGCGCGTGAAAGATAGTCCGTTTTAGAATATTTCAGGGGCGGGCTAATGCCATCCATTTTCCCTAACGACTATCGCGCGATGATTGCTGCGCTGGTGCGTATACGCAAAGAAAAAAGAATTACGCAGGTCCAGCTGGCTGGAGCGCTTCGTGTTCCACAATCTTTTATATCAAAGGTAGAGCGGTGCGAACGCCGTATTGATATAGCTGAATTAGTACACTTGTGTGAAGTGCTCGACGTCCCTGTCGTCACGCTGTTAAGCGCTATCCCCGCCCGATTTTCTGCCATAAGCAACAGCTCAGATTAGCTGGCTTAATCGCTGTTATAGTCGGCTGGTGGCGTTGTCGTCGTGAATGCGGCGTCAATGTAATAGAGACTGTCTGCGCTGTTGTAATACATGCCCGGCATACAGAAAACGCCAGAGGCGACAACCTGTAAGGTTTCTCCCGGATACAACGTAGCGAAATCATCGGATGAATCAGCAATGAGGATGTTGTCCACAACGTTCGATCCGCTTTGAATCATTGCGTAAGTCTGTGCTGTCATTATGCGTACTCCAGTACAATTACTTTACCTGCCGTGCCTGCACCGCCTGCTGCTGCGGTTGTATTGGTGATGATAGTCATTGCGCCGCCGCCGCCGGTGCCTGCGCCTGAACCTGCTCCACCCGCACCATTAGCAGAACCCTTGCCGCCTACGCCCAGCGGACTCCCGCCTCCATTACCTGCACATCCACCACTGCCGCCGGTCATATAACCGGGACTGCCAATTGCGCCACTATTACCGATAAGAACCGTAACGTCAGAAGTCGTTGAGGCCGTACCGCCACTTGTTGCGCCAGCCGTAGCTGCTGTGTTTGCGGTCGTGGCATAGCCGCCACCTACACCGCCTGCACAGGTAATTAAGCTGCCAAATTTTGTAGTGCCGCCGGTTCCTCCCGTGCCGCCGCCAGATGCCCCTGCGGCTCCCGCTGCGCCAATGGTCACAGTCACACTGGAAGGGATCGCCGTAATAAGCCCCTCTACATAGCCGCCGCCTCCGCCGCCCGCACCAATAGAGTTCGATGTAGACGACCCGGCAGGAACGCCCGCGCCACCGCCACCGCCACCCACAGCACGAACGAGAATTTTAGAGGTGCCGGTGGTCGGGGTGTACGTGCCTGATGCGGTGAACACCTGTACTGCCAGTAAGCGACCAGCGTTCTGCGCCAGTAGCAGCGTCTGAATGGCTTCAATCATCTGCGCATCGTTTGACGGGTCCAGCGTCAGGCCGCCCGCCTCAACAACAGCGATAATTTCGCGCTGCACGGTGTTGAACCAGCCCGCATCAAGAATGGTTGGTGATGTGCCGGTTGATACGGCTCCGTTAGTAAATTCGCCCGCACTGGTGGCGGTCGTAGTTAGTTCACTGATTTGCTGCATGCAAAGGGATTCCCTCGCCAGTTAAGGCGCTAAAAGAAAAATGAGTCAGAAAAAGGGGGTTAGTCGGTGGTGGCCGTGTAAACGAACTGGATGATGACGTGCGACGGGGCCAGACTGGTCAGGCGGCATTCAAGCAGCTTATTGCCCCACGAACGCAGCGGGTCGCCCGCATAGTTCGCACCGGCCTGCGCATAGGTGATCGTGGTTTCGGGGGCCGTAACCTGCATAACAAACGGCCAATCCTCCCCGTTCAGCGCGGCCCCAGCAACGGACATCCCCACGCGGGCCTGTCGGAATTGCTGGATAGTGACGATGTAGCCGAGCGCCTTGGCCTGCGCGATGAAATACGTCACCGACTGGCCGCCGGTGGCGGTCAGTTTGGTTGTGACGGCTTTCTGGCGTAACGCAATAGAATCGGTTTCCCCGATCGCGCAGTCGTCGGGCAGACCCAGCGTGCTCTCCCACTCCGACAGCATGATCGTGGACGTGGAGGGAAACGCGCCTTTAAGCAGGGAAATCGCATCGCTGTCGCTGTTGACGAACTCGGCAGCCATCGCGGCCAGAACCTGCGCCTGCACGCTATCCACTTCACGCGGCCAGACCAGACCCACGGGCATCAGCGCCTGTAAGGCGCGGGTATATTCGTCCTGGCTGAATTTACTCATGCGTAAGTCACCGTGCCCACGACCGGCAAACCACCGGTGCCCATCACGACGTTAGTCGTGGGGCTGGTCAGAATGAAGCCCTCGGAACCGTCCACGCCCGCGATGGCGGCCATAATGTCCGACAGATAGATGGTGCCGCCCGGTTCGCCATCGTTAAAAAACAGCGTACTGATGGCGGTGGAAATATCCGTTTTTACGGTGCTGTCAGCGCTGGACAGCCCGGAAATGTCGAACGGTACGAGGGTTTTAACCGGCGAACAGATATACACGACGGCGGTGGCCGGTTGCTGGCTGTAGAGCGCATCCGCGACCGTCAGCTGGTTGCCCGTTGCCACGCCGCCGCTGAGTTGCGTTTCTGATGACGATACGCCGTCGGTGCCCGTCGGAAACCCGTTGTCGTTGGTGTCGTCACTGTCGAGCATGATATAAACGCCGACCGTTCCCGCCCCCATCAGGCGACGCGTCACCCATGCCCGCGTAACGCCGGATACGGCAAGCGCCCACTTGATATAGTCGGCATCATTGCCACCCTGCGGGGTGTTCTGGAAAGCTGACAACATGCGCGAGCGGAACGTCTCTTCGTCCTCAATATCCGCGCCGCCGGTGACGGCGGTGGTCAGCGTCACTGTGCTGGTGATGCCGGAAATTGCTTCGTCAAACGTCAGCACGGTTCCTGAGTCGGCGTTGCCGTCTGCGCCGCCGCCGGTGGAGTCGGTGCTGGTGTCAGGCAGCACGGCGGTGATAGTGCCGGTGCCAGTGCCGTCGGTGCCGATGGTCACTTCAGCGTCTACCGTGTACTGATAGCCGTCGCTGCGGTTCAGGACCGAGGCGGCGGCGATGGTGTAACCGGCGGTGCCCGTGAACGGGACCGCCGAACCGGTGGCAGCGGTGGCCGCTTTGCGGTACACGCTTTTCAGCGCGGCCCAGCCTGCAAGGTTTTCATCGACGGCGTTGAACGGCGTGGAGTTCTGCGCGATGTAGTCCATATAGCCGTAATGCAGGTAACTCATTCCGGCGCTGACATCCCCCAGCACGCGCATGTTGGCAAAACGCAACAGCGCGCCGATGTTCTCCAGCCCGGTTTTAATGGTGTTCTGGTTACGCGTGCGTAACTCGGTAAGCGTGGGCCTGCTGTATGGCATCGGTTAAGACTCCCAAACCCAAAAATATTGCACCGTGGTGCTGGTTAAATCGGGCTTCTGATAGGTGATCGCCATGTTGAGGCGCTTCGGGTAAACGATTTGCGTGTTGATCGTGACGCTCTCGACGACGCCGTCATCGATAAGCCATTGCAGCGCCTCTTTCGCATAAGACGCCGCCTTAGTGGCCGTGCTGCTGGTGAGTTTCTGACGCCGTAACAGCCAGATACGCGAGCCGATTGGATAGTCGGCATCGGTATCGCCCCACCATCCCTTACGGTCCGTGCCGTCGTAGTCGTCATCGCTGCGCGCCTGCCTGTCCGTAAACAGGCTGATATAAATGGCCGTATCGAGGTCGCTGCCGGACGTCAGATCGCCGCTGCCAATCTGCCAGTCGCCGGAAGACTGCGAGACGTTCCAGATGGTTGTGATATCCGTCATCCGACTTGGTCCTCCGTCTTCTCGCTGGTGATAGTGCTGCTGCCACCCTCAACGTTTTTAACGTCATGGTCGTGATCGTTATGGCTGTCGCGGAGGTCTTTCAGGGAACTGATGTTCCCGCTTCCGGTGTTGTCCACAATGTCGCCAGAAACCTGCAAAACAGGGGTGTTCATCACGACGCCTTCTGATGCGTTGATTGTGACCGTGGTCGCATTCGTAACCGTCACCGGCTGCCCGTTTGCCTCGACTTCTACACCTGCAGCAGTCAGTTTGATGAACATCCCGGAAATGTTGTAAATCGCGCACTCGCCGCTATTGAGGCCGGTCAGACGTGAGTCTTTATGGTTGGTGCTGATGACGACCGAACTGGAACGGTCGCCGCCGAGGCTCACGACCAGCACGTCGCTGCCCTCCGGGGGCGCTGACGTAAAACCAAATTCAGCCAGGCGGCGCACGTTCATGACGTCCAGCGCGGTCTGCACTTGCAGGGTCTGCGTCAGGCCGTCGTCAGCCATGCCGGTGACTTTTCCGATGCCCACCATCATTTTCAGCGCACGATAAAGGCGGGAAATGTCCATTAATTCACCTCCTTGATGTTCTGATAGAACTGGTACGGCTCAACGCTGAACGCGGCTGGCGGCATCAGGACCATTTCGGCAGCGGTGCCCTCGTCGTCTTTGCGGAATGTCACCTCGCCGAGTAACCAGACCTCGTCGGTGATGCCGAACACGGGCACGGAAATCGGAATCAGGGTGTTGGGTTCCCACAGCTTGCCCGCGCTGTCGCGCCAGCTGTCTACCGTGACCATCAGCCGCTTTGAGCGGCCATAGCGGCGGTTCATTTCCCAATCGATGCACGCCTGCGCCTGCGCGTTCGCGGTCATGGTGCTTTCCACGATGATCGTGCGGTTGCGGTAGCGCATCTTTGACGCCTCCGGGTCGCTGGCCGTTGCCAGTGCCACCGAGTCGTAAGCCGCATCGCCGCTTGCCTCATTCAGCGGGTTCACGGCCATAGACACGCCCGTGTAAACCGAAAATCGCTCGTCCATGCTGGATTCAAACGCGGCCTGCTGGATGTTTTCGCCCTGCTTCACGCCGCTGGCGGCCTGCTTCGTGCCGACGCGGGTTAAAAACAGGCTGCCGTCTGGCAGGTCGTAATAAAGCAGCGCCGCCCAGCGGCTGATACGGTCGATAACCTCCTGTGACGACTCGCCCCAATTGAGCGTGAACTGAGGCACGGCGGTCGATTGCGTGACGTCACTGGTCACGGTGATGCCGTAAGGCTTAGCCAGCCGCTGCGCAATCTGTAGCGGCGTTGCGCCGCTGATCACGTTGTTTTTCCAGTAGGCCGAGCAATCGACCAGATCCGCGCATTTGCTGCGGCCCGTCGCCATGACCGCGTGACGTGCGCGCGAAATCATCGGTGCCCAGCGGTCGATGTAGCCGGTAATCACGGCATCGGTGCCGATTTTCACCACGCAGGCATCGCCCGGGTTAACCAGCTGCTTGTTGTCGCTGCCGGGGAAATAGTCCATCAGCGACAGCTCAAAATCAGAGGGCAGGTGTTCAATGCTTCGGGTCACGCGCACCGAGTCCCAGCCCGACAGCACTTTTCCGTTAATCGTCAGGGTGAGGTCATCACTCATGAGGTCAGCGCCTTAAAACTGGTCGGCATGAAGGCCGGGTGAATGGGGTCGGCCATTTTGACCAGCGACTCCGTGCGGGATGCGTCCTGATAGAGACGGTTCGCAATCGTCAGCGCCGGTAACGGGCTGGCATAGGTCACGGTGATAACCCGGGCAAGGCTTGCGCCGTTGCTCTCCAGCGCGGTCACGGTGTCGCTGCGCAGCGTCTGCATCGCTTCGTAAATGTCGTCGTAACCGGCGTCGGCAGCGCTCACGATGGCCGCGTCCATCACGTCGGCCACGCGGCGAATCAGCGCGGTCGCTTCTTCGTAGTTGGCTGGCGTGTATGTGGAGGCGGCATAAGCCATCGCCGAGGCGGTCAGCGTGTTAATGAAGATGGCCACGTCGGCGGCGACCGCGCTGTCGTAAGTGTCCTGGCGGTAGGTGGTATCACTGAACCCGGACAGCGATTCCAGCGAATCAATCAGGTCAGACCCGCCCGCCACGCTATCGAGCATGACCGTATACACGGCCTGTAGGTTGGTGGAAAACTCATCCAGTGACGCACTGGCCGACAGCGTCGCAATGGCCGTCGTCATGTCGGCGCTGTTCTCTACCGATGTGGCGATTTTGGTGGCTACCAGCGCGGAATAGTCGTCCGTGTCGGCGGTGTTGTCGGTGTTGGATGACGTGCCCGAGGCGTTACCGCCCACGCTGCCGGTGTTGTAGCGACCGTAACGCGTGCTGCCAAACGTGCTTTTCAGGACGTTGCTGAGGTTGGTCGCCTCGGTAAAAATGCCCTCGACGTTGCTGGTCCAGAATGCGACGGTGCTTTTAATCGTCTTGATGGCCTGCGACACGCTGCGCATATCGCCCTTAATCTCTGCGATAGCGCGGGCGGCAATGGTGGTCACGGTAGACAGCCAGGACGTATTAACCGTGGAAACGGCATCCGCTGCGCTGGTGATGGCAAAGACTTTCAGCCCTGACTCAATGACCGTCAGGGTAAAGCGGAACATGCGGCCCTCTTCCATGCTCTCATGGATGCGTAACCCGCCCTCGGTGACGCTCACCGTCAGCTCGCCGAGCGTCGGATGCACCAGCGTGCCCGATCCTGACGTTTCGGCGGCGGCGACCAGTGAGTCGCGCTGCGTCATCACGTCGGACGCGGTGTAAATCCTGCTGCTCTGTACGATAAAGCCGGTGATGTGGATATGGCGGGTGCCCCGGCCCATATCCTCCACCCACACAGAATCGCGGTAGGGGTATTCATGAACCGCCTGGCGCCTGCCGAACGAGGCGCTGCCCTCGGTCACGGCGAACGGCACGCCACGGAACGAGGCGGCGTGTAAATTGTCCTGCCAGCTCCATGAATCACCGGACCCGCCGAGAAGGCTGGACAGGGCCGAACTTACAATCGTCATTTGCCTTGCTCCAGATACAAAAAAACCGGCACGGGGCCGGTTACGGGGGATTGCGGGGTTAGCGCGGGAAGGTCATCGCCGTTGTGACTTTTGCGCCGTTACCGTTGCCGGTGTAGGTCTGCCGCTGTCCGGTCTTGCTGTCTACCATCGTGATCTCAACCTTCATGCCGTTCTGTTTCAGCGCCTCCGATACCGCGTTCGCAATATCCTGCGCACTTGGCGCGGCCTGCTGGCCTGCTGCGGGTGCGCCGGGTAAGCGGTACGGGGTTACAATCGACTGCTGAGGGGAACGGGCCTGAATAATCTGCTGGATGCGGTCCGTGGTGTAAGGGTTGTTGCCCTCCTGATTGAACAGCGCGCCGAGCACGCGGGCACGTTCGCGCGGGTCCGTCAGGTTCAGCTGCGCATCCGGCGCAATCCCCAGCTCTTTACTGGCGTTGGCAATCATCGCGGGCGTGTCGTTGCCATCACTGCGGGGCGATGCCTTGTTGATGATTTCCGACAGGGTGCGCAGCGGGTGATCCACGTTTTTCGACTCACCGGTGTAGTACAGCATCAGCTGGCGGTCTGCGGCTGATACGCCATCGTCACCGCTGCCGAACCGGGCGAAGTTCTTCGCGCCCGGAACTGCCCCGGGCTGCCCTGCATAGCGCAGGTTCCACGGGTTATTGTTGGCGACCGATAACGCGTAACGGTCCTGCACGCCGCTGGCGGGCACGCCTGCGCCGTTTACCGGGTTAGTCAGGTTCCGAACGTCATCCTGCAGCTGATTCGCCTGCGCGTTCAGACCGTAACGCACCTGCAATTTATTTTTGATGGAATCCGAATCCAGATGGCCGGTAATTATTGCCATCTGCTCACTGGTGGAGAGCGAGTCCATAAAGGGCTTGTCTTTGCGCGCGCGGCCAATCCAGTCAGCCTGCTTGTCACTGATAAACCCGCCAGCCTGCTCCCATGCCAGCCCCGACGTCGGGTGCTGAAAGACTTTGGCAATGCCCTTAATCCCGTCAGTCACCGAACCGTCAGACAGCAAGCTCCCCGCAATTTTCTGGTTCATGCGGTTTTTCAGGCCGTCCCACGTTGCGCCCAAATCGGTCAGGTCGCGGTTAAGCGTCACCAACTGGCCGTTGACCTTGGGGTCAACCGTTAAGCCGACCTCGTCAGACTTGGTTAACAGCTCTTTCAGGCGTGCGCCTTCGCGTAGCAGCTGGAGGCCGTCGGCATCCAGACCGAGCGCGTCGGCGACCGTCTTCTGATTCTGCGGGGACAGTTTCGGGAACACGGCGGCCAGCTGCTGCATGGTGCCGAGCACGTTGGCCGTGCCGTCTGCGTTGCGCACAATCCCCGCGTGGATCTGATTCATGACCGCGAGCGCGGAACTGTTGCGCCCCTGCAGGGCATCGTTGAACGTTTTATAAAGCCCCTCCACGCTGCCGCGCGCGCTGGCGCTGTCGCTGCCGAGAAGGCGCATAGCCCCGGCCAGCTGCGTGAAGTCTTTAACCCCCATCCCGGCGTTTTCTGCCGCGACTTGCAGGCTGTAGGCGTCGTCTGCCGCCTCGCTAATCTGCCCGCCCATGGCGGAAATCCCTTTGCCCGCGAGGTAGGCAGCGCCACCGGCTAAACCGAATTTACCGACCAGACCGCCAAACTTACCCGCCATGCCGGTGAAGTTACGCAGCGGCGGGACCATGTCACCGATAAACTGGACGTTATCCTTCGCAAACCGCCCCAACTGCCCAAACAGCTTGTTCAGGTCGCCTAAATTATCCTTGGTTCCCTGCCCGCCCAGCTCCAGACTGTCATTAGTCTTGTCCAGCTCGGGCTGTAAGCCCTTCACCTGCTCGTTAATCTTTTCCAGCGCAGCACTGACCTGATCGTCGGCGCGCAATTCAAAATCAAAACTGTTCGCCATCACTGCGCCCTTAGCTTGTTAATGCGACCGGCCTGCCGGTCCCAGAACAGAAGACGGCTCCACGTCAGGCGGGCCGCATCCGTCGGCCCCCACTTATAGAAAAACGTGACTTCGGCTAGCTTGTCTTCCCACTCTCCCTGTCCGGGAAGAAGCGCAAAAAAGCCGCCAGATAGCTCTGTGCTTCGAGATATTTGGTGATCGGTAGCTTTTTCAGGGCAACCGGATTCACCCCGGACAGCTCCGCAATCAGCCAGGCCATCGCCTCATCGTCGCCCTTCTGCTCATACATGGCGTAATAGGCTTTGAAGGTGGCGAAGTCCGGCTCATCCAGCGTGAACGCTTCCCACGCCTCGGACCCGTTAAAGTTGGTGATCTGCTTGTCCAGCTGGACCGACAGCGGGCGCGACGTGTCTGCGGCTGGCGGGTCGTAGTTGATGAAATGCAGCAAATACGCCTGACCGCGACGCAGCACGGTCAGCTTGAGCGCATCCACCTCGGCGACCGGCTTGCCGGACATTTTGGCAATCAGCTCGCCCATGGCCGCGTGCGCGTTCGTGGCCTTGGTGTTCTTATAGAACTCTTCGACCTCATGGCGCAGCGGCTCACGCAGCGGGAAAGGCCCTTGCGGGCCAAAATGGTTCAGGAAAACGACCTCATCCATAGCAATCAGCTCTCCGTTACGCTGATGCCTTCCCATTTCACCGGAAAGGTCGCGTCTTCGGATTTCACGTTCTGCTGGTCAACAGACCACAGGCCGGACCCGATGATCGTCTTGCCGTTGGCAAGCAGCGCCGTCACCGTGACGTTGGTCTGGCCGTTGAAGTCGGCGACGGTGGTGCCGCCGCTGTCACGCACGGTTGCCGAAATAGACCCCGCAACCGGGGTTTCTTTGTAACCGTGTACGCCATCCATGCCCGTGAGGGTTTCACGCTTCACGGTTGACGGGCTGTACTCAAAGTCGCCCGCAATCATGATGGTTACGCCGTCCACGGTGACGTTGGCCGTCCCGGCGAGGCGGTTAGTGGTATCACCCATTGCTTAAAATCCTTATGAAGAGGAAGACTGGAGGACGTTGGCCGTCCCGGCGAGGCGGTTAGTGGTATCACCCATTGCTTAAAATCCTTATGAAGAGGAAGACTGGAGGCGGAACTGGTTCAGCAGGGCGAAGATGCGCAGCTGGTCAATCAGCACGCCCGGCCACAGCACATCGACGCGGTTCGGGTTGCTGCTGTTCTGCTCAACAATTAAGCCCGCTGCGAACCCGGCGGAGTCCTGGACGTAGCCGTTGTATTCCAGCGTGGTGTACTGCGCGATTAGCTCGGCGCGGATGGTGTTCGGCGTCACGATGGCCGCACCGGCGGCGAACTTGGTGCCGTCGGCGGCCAGTTTCATGCGGGCGTATTTGGTCGTAACGACGTTGCTCAGGTAGCGCGTGACGTACATCAGGAGAAACATCGTTTCAATTTCGAGATACGAATCATCCGCGTCGCCGTAGCTGTTCGTCTGATAGGTCGTGATGATGTTTTCCAGCTGGACCGTGCCGTCGCTTGCGACCGTGGTGGTCGAAATCCCGCTGTGTAGCAGGTTGTTGCGCTCGGTCAGGGTGAAGCGTGACGCCAGCGGCGGTGCCAGAACTCCCGCGACTGACAGCGTCTGCAACGGACGACCCGGGTCATTGCGCAGGCTGACGGCAGCCGCGCCCCAAATTCCCGCTGTCCACTGGCACGGGGTCGATGGCGAGTCGTACACGCCGACCAGCGATTCGTGCTGGTTATTGCGCAGCTCACCGGCGGCGGTCAGCGTGCCGTAAGTGCCGAACAGGGTGCCCAGCGAATGGCCGTACAGCTGCGAGGCGTAGCTCCAGCGGCCCGTGCTGTCCGAAAGCAGGGTTTTCACCGAATCCAGCGAGGTCGTGTCGGTGTACGGGTTCACAATGAAGTCGAACGCCTTATCGCCGAGGTTATCCAGCGCGTCATCCAGCGACGGGGTGCCGGTGCCGCCTGACATTGCAACAATGGTCAGCGCCATGCCGGTCGGCGTGGATTCACCGCCCGCCGTGCCGAGGTAGTTCAGGCGCATATCGATGTTGTTCCCGTGCGCGCCCTTGTTTTTGGCGGTCACGGTCACGACACCCGCTGCGGCCACAGCAGTCACCGGCAGCGCGGTCGCGGCGTTGATCGCAGCGGCTAAGTCGGTGGCGATGGTGGCGAGCGTGTCCGTGGTGGTCACGGCAATTTGCACGCGCGTGCCGCCGATATACAGCGACAGGGTGCCCGCTGCGGTCGCAACCGCCGTCACGGTGATGGTGCCCGTCGCGGCCACGGTCGCGGTGCCGTCGGCAATCGGCAGAATGTAAATTTCGCCCGCCGTATCGTTCGCAAGATAGGCCGTCATCATCATGTGAATGATTGAGCCATAGCCGCACACGCCGCCCACGGTGGAGGCTGACGAGGCGAGGAACGGCACGCCTGCGGCCTGCGTAGCGCTGTCCAGCTGCTGGCCGATAATCAGCGTTAGCTGCGTGGCCGTGGCCGAGTTGGCCATAGAGTTGTCCATCTCCGCGTAAAACAGCGGGGTGCGGAGAGTGCTCGGGACGTTAGAAAAGGCAACGGTCATTAGCTGCTGGCCTCCGTGCTGGTAGTGGTATCAGCACTTGCGGTGCTGGCCGTGTTGGTGGCCGCCGATGCCGTGGTGCTGGCGGCGGTGGTCGTGGTGCTGGCGGTTGACGTGCTGGCCGTGGCCGTAGCGGTCACTTCCACGACGTCACCGTCGCGCAGGCGGCGACGCCAGAACGCATCGACAACCACATCAGCCCCTTCTGCGGGCAAAAGGGTGCCTTTGACGGGGTCACGCACGGCGCGCCCGTCAGCGGGTTTTAATTTCATGGGTTGGGTTCTCGGTTATTGCGGTAGGCTGGCGTCAAAGCCGGGTTGTGTGGTGCCGTCCGGCTGCTTCACGCGCAGGCCGAGCGTTTCCAGCGGTTCAGACGGGACAGGGTAGAAATCTTCTGGCCCTTGGTAATACTCCACGTCGATTTCGTAGGTCAGTTGGGCGATGTGGCCATCGCCCCCTGCGTCCACCTGAATCGCCGAGCGGATGTGTTTGTACTGCTGCGTGACTTTGGTCAGGTCATAGCTGTTGATAACGGCCTGTTCGACCTGCTCGCGCAGCGTCTCAAGCGCCATTTCGGCCAGCTCGGCCCCGTCACTGGTTGCGCTGTCGAACGCTTCCAGACGACCCGTGATGCGTACCGTGGTCACGGTGTTGAACTGCGGGGCGTTACGCCCTAATGACTGCTTTTCATCAAAGGGCGTCTGCACCAGTAGCACGGGGTAATCCTCGCTACGGGTCGCCCAATCGCGCGGGGAATAGACACGATCCCCGGCATCGGTCGCGGCGGCTTTCAGGGCGGCCACGACCATCGTGCGAACACTGGCCGCATTCATGGTTTCACCCGGTTCAGTACCAGTTTCCGGCCCCCGTGGCTGTCTGGCTGGACGTCAGCGACCTTAAACACGGTCGCCACGCTCACCACAAACAGCATGTCACCCTGCACCGGCAGCGCACGCCCAGCGGCGGTAAACTCCCCGTCACGCACGCCTAACACAGCGTGCGTGGTGTTAATGCTCGGGTCGCCGTCGTCGAGGGGTTCCACTTCCTGCGTGTAGGGCCGGTCAAAAATGCCTGAAATGTCGAAGGCTGCCCCACTGGCGGGACGGTAGTTGACGGATTCGCCAAATGTGTCCTGCAGCGGGGACAGCAATTCACTGTCCCAATCGACGGCCATGGTCAGCTCACCGTGACTTTGCCACCGGTGATGCTCACCCGGGGGCTGGCCTGTGCGGCGTTCTGAAGGTCTTCCAGATAGTCCACGACGCCGAGCGATTTCAGACGTTCAGCATCCGCACGCGGCAGCTCCACCGCCGAATTCGCGGGGTGCTGTTTGCCGCTGTGGCGCACATGCTTTTTCGGGCGCACGACCACTTCGATAAACTCCGGCAGGTCTTCGCTGTCGTCGTCGCTATCGCAGTCGCAGTCATGCTCGCCACAGTCGCATTCGTCGTCGGAATCGCTGTCGTCGTCGCTATCGTCAGGCGGGGTTGGTGTTACAACGGCTGAATCCGTGCCGGATTCGACTGTTGCGGCGTTTTCGGCACTGTCGGGTGCCGTTGGTGCGGTGATTTCAGCCGACGCCGTAGCGTCGGTCTGGTCGGCATTCTCTGCCGACGCGGGTTTACGCGGGGCCATGCGTTACACGACCACGGCTGCGAGGCAGGCGTTTACACGGCTCGGGATGACAATCGGGGCTGACTGCATCATCAGGAAACGCTGCGCCGGGTCTTCCTGCACCCACGTTTTAGGCGCATACGCCATCGGGCCATAGTTGAACTGTGGATCGATGATTGCGCCAAACGCACGGGTGCCCATCAGGTCAGGGCCTGACAGCAACACGGTGCCATCGGCCAGCATCGGCTGCTCGACGCCGTTTTCGTCAATGAACCAGTCGTTATACAGCCACAGATCCAGCTGGCCCCAGCGGCCTTTGTACACCGCGCCGCGCTTCACCTGCGTGCCCGGGTTCACCACGTTGCCCAGCGTGTTCAGCTGCGGGAAGATGATCGCGCCTTTGAGCGTTTCATCCTTGATGAACGCATTCCAGGCGGAATTGCTGAACACCACGTCTTCAACCACGCCGCCCGATTTCTGGAGAACGGTCGTCACCCACTCGGTGATGTGCGTGGTCGGCTTGTCGTACTGAATGCCGGTGGTCGTGGTGTCGCTCCACAGGTCGGTGCCTGACAGCGTCACGCTGAGCGCGCTGTCGCGGCCAAAATCGACCACGGTGGTTTCGTAGCCTTCGCCCGAAATGGTCACCTGTGCGAACTGCATGGCCTGATTCGCCATCCATTCCAGACGGCGCTGCACCATGTCCACCTGATCGGCCATTTCGAACATCATGTTCAGCTGCTCACGCTGCGCGGCGGTGTACTCGCCGCCGATGCGCTCACCAATCTGGCGGCGAATCGGTTTGCGCAGGTCAGGCACGCGCTTGTCTTTGATGTAAGCCGGCTTAAAGGTGTTGGTCTGCATGCGGCGCTGCTCGACCAGCTTGCCCGCCACCAGTGGCGACACAAACGGCGACATACGGCGCTGACCGACGTCCACATCGATAGACACAAACTCGGTGTCGCTGGTCACGATGTTCGGGAAGAAGCGGTCCAGCATCCAGTTTTGTGCGGTCAGAAGGTTCGGGACGATGCCGACCAGCGTGGAGGTGTCGAAAATATTGGCGGTAACGGTCATAAAATTCTCACTAAGCCCGCGCGAGGCGGGCAAATTTTGGACGTGCGAATCCCTGCCCGGTTAAGGGCATAAATTCACGGTTCAGGGTTTAGCGGGGGCGGTTAGACGCCGGGGCCGGTGATGCTGTCCTGGAGGAAAATCGAATAGCCGCGCAGGGCGTCGGCGAGGTCTTCCACGGTCCACGTCGGATCGTAGGTAATGCGGTTCTGGTTGAAGCCGCCCATGATGTAAACGCCTGCGGTGTTGGCCGCGCTGGTGGTGTCCACGTCATCGACCAGAATGGCACTCGGAACCTGCGAACCGTCGGTCGCGGTGCGCACGCACTCGCTATAGAGGTTGGTCGGCTCCGACACGGTCAGCGTGAACAGGTCACCCGCCACGAACGCGGTCGCGCCTGCGGTAATGGTCAGGTTCAGCTGATTGCTGGTGAAGGCCGTTCCCACGGTCACGGTGCCGACGGCGGTGCCGCTCGGGTCGGTCAGCGCAAAGGTGTCGGCATCGGTCGCGGTCAGCTTGTACGCACCGACCTGTGCCGCACTGCCCACGCTCAGGCTGCCCACGGTGCCGTTACCGGTGCCGGTGACGGCACTGGCCGCGACGCTGTGAAGCGAGGCGCGACCGAGCACGGTGCCGCGCTTGAGTTTCAGGCCAGCGGCAATCGTGATGGTTTTTGTCACTAGCTGCACGTTGCTGGCAATCAGCTGATCGGGAATAAACGTGTCCTGAATCGCGGCGGGCTGCCACGGGTTCTGTCCGAACTGGTTAACAGTGGTCATTATTTTTTGCCCTGATGTCCGTTATAGAGATTTACCATCGCGGTGATGCCTGCGGCTGGTCCGGTGGCCTGTTCGGCGTCGTGGCCGACGTTGACACGCGGCAGATTGCCCATGCGCTCATCGAGCGACACACGACCGGTGGCCTGTTTGCCTGCGCCCGGATTGGTCGCGGCGGCAATGTTCAGCTGTGCAATCGCTGAGGACGCGGAAACGCTGGTATTACAGGCGAGGTAAGCGGCCAGCGCGATATTTCCGCCAGCGGCCTTACAGCCGAGAATCGACGCAATGCGCTTTTTCTCCATGCGGCGACCTTTGGCTACCGAGGCGGCGGCGTCGGCGTCGTCCGAATCGTCATCGGCCTTTTTACCTTTGGCTTTTTTAGCCTTTTTCGCCTTTTCGTCCTCTTCGTCGTCGTCGGCGTTTTCGTCGTCGTCAGACTCTTCGGCGTTTTCGTCGCGCTCGTCTTCCTCCGCGTTTTCGTCCTGATCGTCGTCTTCGGCGTTTTCGTCGCGCTCGTCTTCCTCTTCCTCGGCGCGGCGACCTTTGGCGGCTTTCGCCGATTTATTCAGGCCCATCAAATGGGCGAACGGGTTTACAAACTTCGGCATGTCACTCTCCGATAATGGCGATTAAGTCGCGGAATGCGCGGTCAGGCGGGGCGACGGCATCAGCCAGCCCCAGCTCGACGCCTTCGGCAGCGATGAACGTCGCGGCCTGCGTTCCCCGGATGGTTTTTTCAGAAATCCCGCGATTGCGGGCGACGGTACTCACAAACAGCGCGCCCATCGTGTTCACGTCCTGCTGAATTGCATCGCGTGCCCGGTCGCTCAGTTTCTGATAAGGGTTGGATTCGGCTTTGCGGTCGCCGAATGTGATGATCGAGACGGTTAACCCGTCGTCTTTAATCTTCTGCGTCCAGTCGCAGTGCATCACGATGACGCCGATTGAACCGACGCCGCCGGTGCGCGGCACGATGATGCGGTCGGCAGCACTGGCAAGCGCGTAGGCGGCGGAATACGCCGACTCGTTGAGCACAGACCAGATAGGCTTACTGCCGCGCGCCTTGTAGATTTCGTCCACAAGGTCGAAGCAGCCCGCCACCTCGCCACCCGGAGAGTCGATGTTAAGCATGATGGCTTTCACGCTCTCGTCGGTCATGGCCGTTAAAAATGCCTGGCGAATACCGTCATAGCCGGTCATGCCGCTGTAGGGTCGAAGGCGGCCCGACTTCTGCACCAGTGTGCCCTCAATGTTGATGACGGCCACCGGACCCGCCATGTCGTAACCCTTGTCGCGGTCACGGCCACGCGCGGGGCGGCTGAAATCTTCGTCGTCATCCCACATCATGGAAGGGCCATTGATGCGGGTAATGCCAAAACGCTCGGACAGCGCGGCCATCACGACCTCGGCCTTGCGCGGGTGAAGCGCAAGCGGCGTATTGAAAAGCCGCTGCGCCAGTAACGGCAGATTCACTATTTTTCCTCCGGGTCGGTGATCGTCTTGCTGGCTTCGTCCCCTTGCAGGTATTCAGGCAGCGCGAGGCCACGCTCAACAAAGCGGGCCTGCTCAATGGCGCGCTGGTCGATAACCTCTTCCCAGTCGTCGCCCTCGCTGTCGCCGACTTCTTTTTCAAGCGTTGACATCCCGGCATCCAGACCGAGAATCGCGCCTTTCTTCTCGGCGACGGGGTCCACCCATCCCCGCCCCGGCCCCATCCATTTCGCACGGCTGTAGGCGGAACGTGCTTCCAGAAAGTCGGGCGCACCCGCTGGCAGCGGCACGCCTCCGAGGGAATGCACTTCCTCTACTAAACAGGTAGCTACTGGTTGCGCGGTCCCGGTGGCAAAGTCGTGACGGCGGCGGGTTAACGTCTTCCACGCTTCCAGCATCGCGGCGCGCGCGGAAGAGTAGTTAACGTCTGACCAGTCCTGTGTAACCTGCTGCGTCGAGAGGCCGGTGGCGGCTGTGATATTGCGGAGAACGGCGGATTCAAACGCGGCAAAATTTCCGCTCGGGCGGGCGGCGTTAACCATGCCGATTTTTTCACCCGGGAACAGCATGTTGATGCCGAGGCCGCCCTGCAGGGATATGCGGCGGTCAGCGTGGTAGTCGATGCGTTCTTCCTGATACGCGCCCAGCTGGCCGCTGTCGCCCATGCCCTCTTCGACCATCTGCTGGTCGTAGGGGGATTCGATAAACGCCCCGAACACGGCGTTCAGAATGGCGGCTTCAACCTCGCTCTGATCGTACTTAATCAGCATTTTCAGACGCTGGATGACAGGGGCGAACATGCTCAGGCCGCGATGCTGTGCGGCACGGTCGCTGTCAAAATCATGGATAACAATCGGGCGGCCCCATGGGGTTTCACGCGGTACGCGCTCCCACGTCATGGTTTTTTCACCGCTCCACCAGTCACCCTGATGCGCCCTGCGGAAGTGGTACGCCACCGGCGCGCCGTAATCATCCAGCTCTACGCCACCGCGAGTGTGCGCCATGTCGTAAACCTGCTGCGGGTTGCTCAGGCGGTCCGGGTCAATCACCTGCATTGAGGTTGCAAACTGCGCGCGGCCATAGCCCAGCCTTTCGGGCGTGTAGTGCATGATCACCACATTGTCGCCATCAATCAGCTTGTGACGCAGCCCCAGCCGGAACATCTGCGAAACGGTTTTCTTACGCTCATAGTCGCACCAGCGGCCCTCGTCGTTGGCCCACGTGCGCCACTGTGCGGCCATGTAGCGTGCGTACTCGTCGGCCCATACGGCATCAAACGCTTTGTTGCCGGTCAGGACCTGTAACGCCTGATAGTCCGGCTTAAAAATCGGGCGGTAAGTCGCCCCGACCGCGTTGTCCAGAATGCGCGTGACCGCACCGGCGGCCCAGCCGTCGTTACGGACTATGTCGCGCGAACGCGCCACAATACGGTCGCGGTAAATATTGATTTCGTTGTCGGTGGACCACAGCGTCGGCTGCCACCCGCCCAGCTGGTCGCTGAACGAGTCGGCGGCGTCATACGGAACCCGGCCAGAACCGTTCAGCGCCTTAAAGTTCGGGCGGGAAGGTTCCAGCGGCAGCCCGTTAGCGCCGAGGATTCGGACGGGATTCTGTTTCATCAGTAGCGAAACCTCACCTTACGGCGGCGACCGCCCGGCATCCCGAGCGCGCGCTGCAGCTGCATGATGAACTGCGTCAGCTGCGCCATGCTGGTTGGCTGGTAGGCCACCGAACGCGTGCCGTCGCCCTGCGTGTAACTCAGTGAAACGGTTTTTTTTCCCATCGCCATTTCGGCATAAGCCTGCTGTGCGCTGGTCAGCATCGACTGCAAAGAGTCGCGGGGCATCCCGGCAAGGATGCCGCTATCAAGTGGTTGCATGGTCTGCCCTTATGACGGAAGACGTTTAGAAAGCCGCTTACGCGGCTCGGTAGGTTTGTCCTGCTGGATAATCACGCCGGGGCGCTGGTAGCTCGGCTTTGCGGGTTCGGGCGCTACTGGCGGGGCAATCAGCTTATCCGGGTTGGCTTCGATGGTGTCTGCCATCCGGTTCAGCTTTAAGCCCTGATGCAGCAAGCCCATCAGCGCAGCATAGTTATACACGCGGCAGTCCAGCGCCTCGTTAGCACGGCCTGATCGCAACTCCCACACGCGATAGCTGAAACCGCCCGTCATCTTTCTGACCGAGCGTTCGGCAAGCAGCTGGCTGAAATAGTTGAGGTCGCGGTCATGCGGAAAGTGCATATAACCCGGCTGGCTTTCACCCGGTGCGGGGGCGTCCAGGTGGAGACGATTTCGGATCACATCTTTCGCGGCGTTGACGCCAATAATCACCGGGCGATAGGTCGCCTTGCTGCGGTTGGATGGCTTTTTGTTCGGCCAGACTGGCGAACGCTTGCCACCGCGCGCAGACTCGCCCTTAATCGCCCATATGCGGCGACCAATGCGGGCTTTCGCAAACTGGTAGACGGCTTCGGTGTGGTGGCCGCCTGAGTCGATACAGCCCGCCATAATCGTGAAGCCGCGACCGTCACCCCGTCGCCAGACTTGCAGGAGGTAGGCGTCCAGTCGCTCCCACGGTTCGGGCGTGTCTAAGTCGCCTTCGATGACTTCATAGTCAATCGACCAGCTTTCCTCGTTACGGCCCCAGCCGGTGATCTCCACTTCTAAGCGACCGTCCTGTGTGTCGATACCTGCGGTAAGCAGCACGACGCCGTCGGGCACTTCGGCGGCGTAGACTTCGCACCGCTCAAGCAGCTTTTTCTCATTGAGAACTTTGTCGCCTGAATCCTCATAGGGCTGGCCGAGCGTGGTGTTAATGAACGTCTGACGCCTTACCGGGTCATCTTTCACTTTTAACCATTCTGCGACCAGCTTTGGCCATGCGGCCTTCGGGAAAAGGCTGTACGCCGTCCAGATATGAAATCCGGCGATCCCTTTAAAGGGCTTGTGCGCGCGCCATTCGCCGCGCTTCACCATTAACGGGAGGTCAGTGTGCTTAATCACGCAGCCGTGATGACGGCACGCGTAATAGGTGGTTTCAGGCAGGCTCACGCCATTTTCGTCGCGGTCCCATTTGATGCCGTAAGGGGAAGTGCGATCCCCCCATTCCAGAACCTGAAATTCACCACAGTGCGGGCACGGCACGTAATAGAAACGCTGATCGCTTTCTTCAAACGCCTTTTCGATTCGGCTTTCACCCTTAACCGTGGGCGTTGAACCAATTGCGATTTTGCTGTTCCAGAACGTTTCCGCGCGCTTCTTTCCAAGCGAAATCTGGTCCCCTTCATTACCTGCGCCCGAGACGGGGTAGCCGTCCACCTCATCAAAGAGAACAAGACGGCAGGTGATGCGTCGGAAGCCGCCCGGGCTGTTTGCACCGATTAACGTCAGGTTCGCGCCACTCAGGAAAGAGCGTTTTAAAATGGTCTGGCTGGTGTCACGGGATTTAGCCCCGCCACCAACCAGCGCAGCAAGCTCGGGCGTATCACGCAACATTGGTGCGATTTCGGTCTTGCTGTAATCCTCGGCGTCATCCTCACGGGGCTGGACGACAAGCATCGGGGACGGGTCATGATGAATGTGATAGCCAATCACCATGTCTAAAATTTTGGTGTAGCCCACGCGGGCCGATTTCATTACGACAACCTCCTCCACCGCTGGGTCGGTGAAGGCGTCCATAATGCCGTCCTGAAAGGCCATGGAACGGAATCGGCCTGTCTGTGAGGACGTTTCTTTAGACAGCATCCCGTAGGTGTTCGCCCACTCACTCAGGCGCAGCGGTGCAGGTGGTGCAAGCGCACGCCTGATGGCATTAAGTTTGCCTTTGAAAATGTGCCAGGCTGACGGGTTATCCGCTGGCGAGGTCTGTAGGTTCGCTTCCATCGGCGCTGAGTTCCTCCATTGCTTCATGGATCACGCTTTGCAGTGCGGCCACAAAATCCGTGTCATCACTGGTCAGGGCAAGCAATCGGAGGCGGGGACCGTGTTCGGGCGCGATGGCGATAAGCCGCGTTCTGACGCGCGCGTATTCATCGGACACAAGCCCCAACATGTCCTCAAAGGGAAGAAGCCGACCGGCTTTCTGTTCGTATTCCAGTTGGGTCAGCTTGGCGTGAAAGTTGGCTTTGACGGTGCGTGCTTCGTCGAACGTCAGCGACACCCCAAACTCTTTAGTAATTCGTTCAACTAACTGACTGGCGGCATCGTCTCCGCCGTCGCCGTCATCACTTCCAGATCCCCCGGACCTGTTACCCGAATCTGAATCGTCAGTGTTACCACGGTCGCGGATAATTTCTTTTTTTTTTCGGGCGGGGTAACAGCTTTCCGGTGCATCTCGATGTTGGCGTTGGACGCCTCGACGTTCACCTCGTCACCATCCAGAACCAGCCAGCCGCGCGCCTTCCACGTGGTGACAGTCTTGCGGCTGACGCCGTGGAGTTTTGCAAAATCGGCCTGATTCATCTGGTTGTTACCTTGTTACCTGTTACCCGAATTTTTGAAATTTCATAGCTAGGGAAAGAACACGGCGCGCAATGCCCGTGATTTAAAAAGGCTCAGGAGGGACCCAAACCCCACAGGGGGCCGGGGTCCGTGTGACCATGGTCACACGGCCTAGCGATGACGCAGGCACAGGACAGCAACGACCAGACACAGCGGCACCAGAAGCCACGCAAGCGGGCTACAGTGTGAATGATGGTCGATGGTCACAACGCTGGATTGCGAAGCCGATACGGCAGCAATTACGGGCACGTGTGGCACGATCACCGGATGTGATTCAATCACTGGATGTGCAATGACAACCGGATGCGCGACGACAATAACCTCAGTCATGATTCTTCCTGTTATGCCGTGTGTCCATGGTCACACGGCGTTGATTGATTCAATGAAGGCGTGAACAAACTGCGCAGCGACCTGTGGAACTATGGCATTGCCATAACCGCGCAGGCGTCCCACTCTGGCGGAAATCCCATTAGCCAGCGGGAATGTGCCGGGTTCAACTGGCCGTTGATTTCCATCCCGGCAGCCGAGCCAGTCAGCATCAGACCAGAAACTGTGATGCGGAATGCCAGATCTATAGTCCGTGCTATCAAGTGGCGCGCCTGACCACTCAGGGTTTGTAAGCCTCTCTCCGTATTTGGCTGTGGAAAGTGGTTTGTCGTCGGCGTGTACCAGTAGGTTTGCGCCGAAAAACAGCCGATCCCTTTTGTGCGGGGCACCGACGCAGCACGCTGGCAATACTGCCGCCCCGCAGGCGTAGCCTTCTGTTTCCAGCTCAGTGCATAAATCGTCGAGCCAGTGTTTTCCAATTGCTGCCGCAACCTGTTCGCCAAACAAGACTGGAGGGCGGCACTGGCTGACGAGGCGCATAAAGGTGGGGGCAAGGTGTCTTTCATCCAATTGACCTAACTGTTTACCTGCGGTGCTGAACGGCTGACAAGGCGGCGATCCCGTCCACAACGGCATGCTGTCCGGTATGCCTGCTTGTCTCAATGCGAGTGACCAGCCGCCAATGCCGGCGAAGAAATGGCACTGAGTGAACCCTTTCAGGTCGGCGGGATGAACATCGGTGATGCTTCTGTCGTCAACGATGCCGGGGGCGATCAAACCTTCTTTAATGAGTTCACGCAGCCAATTTGCTGTGCGCTTATCCCATTCGTTGTAATAAGCGGTCACAGGCTGCCTTTATGCTTACTGACTCAAAGAATGCCGTGTGTCCATGGTCACACGGATTGAATAGACTCAAACCCACGCCAGCGAACAAGGGCGATGGCTTCGGCTATGCGGTTGTGGTTGCTAGCTTTAGCCTGTCGGCACTGATAAAGCAGGCGCGCCCACGGCGTGACCGGGATAACCTTTCCGGTCAGGCGGCGAATCGGGTCAGTCGCTTTAATCATCGTCGAACAGCACAGGACGTTACAGGCCGCGTCGGGGTGCTCGGGCACAGCGCGCGTGGTAACAATAAAAATCTGTCCGTGATTGCCCCGACTGATGATGGTTTTCAGCGGCTGCGGCGTCAGTTTGATGCCTGGCATGATGTGCCCTCTGTGTGTCCGTGGTCACACGCTAAAGCGTGGGATGATTTCATAATGCTGGCTGACGATTTCATCCAGCGACGTCGCCGCCTTGGCGGCCAGATCAACCAGTAGCGGATGCGTGGCATTGCGGAGTTCATGAATGTGAACCGAGCGCGTCACGCCGCCGAGCGGGTTGCCTTTTTCATCCGTTGCGGTCATCTGAATCAGGACCGTTGCGGGGCGCTGATGTTGTGTCATGGCTCGTCCATTGCAAATAGAAAGCCCCGGCGTGAGTCGCCACACGGCTAAACGCCGGGACGGTCAGAGGCGGGGGCTGATTCGTTTTCGTGTGACCATGGTCACACGCTAATTAATGGCCGACGTGTGCATTGCGTAACAACTGCAAGCAGGGACGGCAGCGCTGTTATCGGGGTGCCGTGTTCGCTACGTTCGGACACTGCGCGCTTTCCACACGCAGGCCGTCATCGAGATAAAACACGCGCACCGGTATTTCATGGCTGACCGTTCCACCTGCGCGGCGAATGCGCTCGGCGCACTCGTTGATCGCATGGTTGCGGTTAATGATGCTGGACCCGCGCCCCTCGCGCAGCTCTGCAGGCGTCAGTTGTTCCAGGTGGGGCAAAATCACGTGCATAGTTTTCACCTATCGCGCGCTTGCCAGTGCGGCGGCCATCGCGCGGCTTAATTCTGTTTGCATGAGGTTGGCGGCCATGGTCTGCGCCCGGTCAAAGTAGCCGAGCACGGGATGCACTGGCAGCGCGTCGCCAAACCGAATTAATAACACCGGTGGGCGCTGCTTGATGCGGGCCTGATGCGTACCGTTCGCCGAGCGTTTGCGGCGCTTCGCGCCCTTCTTACCTTTGGTTGCTTTCTTGCGCTGCCAGACGCCGTTAACGCCGTCTATCACCCCGATGAACGTGTCAGGCTTGGCTTTCAGCTGCGCCATCTTGTTGCGTGTCAGGTTGCCGTATTTGTTCAGCTTGATGTTTTTCGGGTTTAACAGCGCCTGACTGTTCAGCTTGTGATCGCCACCGAACTCGAAAGGCTCAAGATAGCTGGCCGCGATGTCGCGGATGAACACCTTAGCGACCAGATTGTCGCGGCGTGCGCCCTGCGACCCCACGGAGTTCACTGTAAACGGCGTGGGATTCTCCAGCTTGCGGGACAGGGCCGTCTTTTCGGCGGCCTGTATTTTCCTCGCTATAGCGGTTAGTGCCTGCGCCGTGGAAAATGGGATTTGCTTTTGCAGCCGGGTCAGCTGGCCGGAAAGCTCTTTCAGTCCTGCCATTCATCCCCCTGTGTGACCATGGTCACACGGAAAAGAAACACTAAAAAACGCCCCTCGGGGCGCTTTATGGTGCTACTCGATTTCGTGAACTTTAACGCCGTTTTCGTTGAGCACTTCGGCCATATCCCCGGCATAGAGGAACTGATAGTTCGTGCCGGTCACGCCTAATTCACCCGATGCGGCCACGTCAGTAATCAGCACGGCGAATGGCTCGCCCTGCGCGTCCGGGCGCGGAATGTTCAGGGTCATTTCATCCTGCAGCGCGCCGTCGGCGTCGAACGTCTCCGGGAATTTCTGCACGACGTCCAGCGGCTGCTGGTTGCCTTCTGCCTGCGTCATGTCCACGACAGACTGATAAAGCTCGCTGCCTTTCATTCCGATAGAAACCTCGGGCGACTGACTGATAAGAATGGAACCGGCAATACTCAGTTTGATGGTTAGCATGTAAAGCACTCAGTGAAAACGACAATAAAAAACCCGCCTTTCAGCGGGTTTCGGGATGGCTTATCAGGCCAGCTTTTTCGCTAACGCGATGCCTTCTTCCCACAGGTGTTCAACTTCAACACCGGCGAACGTCAGCACATCTTTAAGCGAGGATAGTACAGCCGACAGGCGCGCTTCCACGGCTGCGGCCACCGAATCCGAATCAGCAACGGCTGCATCAGATGCCGGTGCCACGGTCGCGGCAGAATCAGTAACGGTTGCCACGGATGCGGAAGCATCAGAAGCAACAACAGCGGTTGCAGTGGATGCGGAAGCATCAGCAACAGCGCCAGAATCAGCAACGGATGCGGAAGCATCAGACGCAGTCGCTGCGGTAGCAGTCGCATCGGTTGAGACAGTTGCGGTCGAGTCCACTGCGGTCGCAGTCGCATCGGTCGCGGTAGTTGCCACGTCAGTCGCGGCGGTAGTGTCGATAACATCAGGCACATTGTTCTCCTTTGTGCGGGTGAAGATGGCTTTCAGCCATGTAAGAAATTTGCTCACGTTTGCCCCTCGGTAATGGCATTAGCGAGCCAGCCGGGTGACTGGCTCGGTGATGGCTTTACCAGCTGCTGTCGCTGCCGCCTGAACTGCTGCCGCTGTCATAGCTGCCACTGTCGTAGCTGCTACTGCTGCTGCCGTAATCGTGGCTGCTGTGACTGTCGTGGTGGCTGCTGTGATGGCCGCTGTTATAGCTGCTGCTGTCGTGGTGGCTGCTGTGATGACCGCTGCCGCCGCTATCGCTGCTGCCGGAATGGTGCGGCGTTACACGTCGCCCCCCGTCAGCTCTCACAAACTCACGATGACGGCTTCCCATCGATGTGACTTCGATCTGCTGCAAGCGGTGATCGCGTTGGGCCTGCTCGAAAGCAAGTTCCATTGCGAGTGCGTTGGGGTCATCTGGCGCAAGCGTCATGTAAAACGGGACAGGCTCTGGCTGGCGATAACTGCGCAACTGCGCTGATGTAAGGTTAATGCCACTCAATTGCGCTTTGCGGCGCAGCTGCGCGCGGCGTTCTGCGGCTTCCTTCTGTTTGCGCTGTCGGCGCTCACGTAACCATCTGAACATCGGCAAACCTCCGCGCCTTAACGGCGACCGAAACTGCGGCTGGCGTGGAACGCGGAACGCGCGCCACTGCTGAACCCGCTGCGGCTGCTGACGCTGCTGCGGCTGGTGCTAAAGCTACTGGCCGTGCTGCTACTGGACCCGGCCATGCGCGAATACCACGGACGCCTGACCGGCTGCGCGGCGGGTGTGGCCGCTGGCGCGGGGGCGCTGGTCGTGTGGTAGTGGTTATTGATGAGCTGCGTCGAACTGGTGTGGCTGGAACTGGTCCCACCACCTCCACCGCCGCCTGACAGCATGTGACCGAGAACCATACCGGTTAACAGGTCGCCGCTGCTGTCGTGCTGAACCACGGTCGGCTGCTGCACGTAAACCGGGGCGGGTGCGGTGACAACGGTCGGCGGGGCGGCCTGCTGAACCACAGGGGCAGCCTGCGCGACCTGCTGACAGCCCGGGGCAGTACATTGCTGTTGCAGCTGCGCCACGGTCTGCGACAGCTGCTGAATCTGCTGCTGTTGCGCCTGAATCACGTCGTCTTTGTTATCGCAGCCGGACAAGAGCGAAGCGCCCATTACCACTATCGCGATAAGAATTTTGTGTTTATTCACGGTTAAAAGTCCTGAATGGTGTGAACGGTGGGGGGATTGTTTTTCGGCCACGGAGAGAGCATCCCCGGCAGCTGGCGCTCGCCCTCAAACGCCGCAAACACCGTATCGGTGTCAAGTAGCGCCCAGGCGGTGTAAAAACGGTGCGGCTCATACTCATCGCGCGCGAATTCACGGATGTAAACCCGGTCCGGCTCGCCGTCCTCGCGGTCAACGTTGATTTCGCCGATGTGCCAGCCGTCGCAGGGGTTAAAGACAAGAACGTCCCGGCCTTCCATGTCCACGGTCGGCGGCTCGCTCGCGGGGCGCATCACCACGCTGCAACGTAATTGCGGGGTCATGGCGTCACCTTCCCGCTGGCCGTGCGCTGCGCGTCTTCGGCGCGGATGCCTGCCAGCTGGTTGTTTGCCTTGTCGATGGTGCTCAATAGCGGGTTAATCCACAAAACCGCCTGGCAATAGGTCAGGGTGCTGGCGGCAGCGGCACCACTACCGGCGCTGTCAGCGTCGGGGACAGTGCCGGACACTGCGCCGGAACGTAAACGGTTCGCGTAGTCGAGCAACCCGCCAGACACAGAAGCAGGCACAGGCAGATTGCAGGTCGGCTCACTTTTAAGGATCGTGCGATATTCAACGACTTTCTCCTCGCTGGCGCTGGTGGTCTTCGTCGCGTACTGCTGCGCGGCGGTGGTAATCTGATTGAACGCGTTAAACGTCAGTGACTGGCTGGCGATGGTTTCCGACTGCAGCGTGTTGTCGCTTTGCAGCTGGCTGACCTTGCCCTGTTCGGTCACGGCTTTGGCGTGGTAGTGAAACGCCAGCCAGCCAAGTGCGCCGAACGCCAGAAGCAGCACGCCCGCGAGCGTGCCTAAAATGGCTGCTTTCATTTCACCCCCATCATGCAGACCGTCTCATCGATATAACGGCGATAAATCAGGCCGCGACTGCGCTGCCCGTTGACGTAAACCCACTGGCGCATGTCGCTGCACGCCTGCGCCGTCTGACCGGCGTTGAGGTGGCGAAGCAGGGATGAATGCTGGAAGGCTCCCGTGCCGACGTTGTAGGCGAACGAGTAAAGCGCGGCGCGGGTGTAGTCATCGACCGGCACCTTGACGGCGCTGTCTACGATCCGTTTAACCGGCGTCAGGTGCTTTTCTAACAGGGCATCACACTCGCTGTCGGTGTAATGGTGGTGGCGCTGCACGTCTTTGCCGGTGATGCCGTCGCAGACGGTCCAGACGCCGCCGACGTCCTGATAGGCGTCATAGCGACGACCTTCGACGCCGTCACCGCCTCCGAGAAGCGCGACCGCAAGGGCGAACGCGCCAGCGGCGGCGGCCCCCATCAGCTTTTTCATCAGGCCGGGCGGGAATTTCAGGCGCATGCATCAGTCCTCACCCTCGGGCAGCTTGTAGCCGCGTTTGATGGCCCACACTTTGATCGCCATGTTGCTGACGCAGGTCAGGCCCGCAAATGCCAGGCTGCCCATGACGCCCACGGCGGCCCACTGGTCGGGGGTCATCGCGGTTGTGAGTTTGTAAAACCAGTAACCGGTACTGCCACACGATGCGCCATAGGCGCAGACGTTCGCGGCGGCGGAAATCTTATCCATGCTCATAATCTCCCTCCCCACGAAAGCCGTGCGGCGGTTGGTGTGTGACCATGGTCACACGGGTTGGAATGGCGTCCGGCGCTTATCTCCGGCTGTCGCTCTCACGCAGGCCAGCTCTACAGCACGCCAATAGGGGAAACGCGTGTGACCATGGTCACACGCACGTTAATGCGGTTGATTCAGGGGAAGCGGGGGCGGTCAGGGTGCGATGCACCTCGTCCACTTCGTTCACGGTCTGGCGGTAACGGACCGGATCGAGTTCCGTGCCGTACACGGTGCAGCCGTGTTTCAGGGCGGCTTTAATGAACGAGCCAGACCCCATAAAGAAATCGGCGCAGACAAAGCCCGGGCGGGCGCTGGCGCGCAAAATGTCTTCCATCATGGCGGAAGGCTTTTCACATTCGTGCTTGCCGGGATAGCTGTGTACGGGCGGGTAGTGCCAGACGTCCAGAAACGGCACGGCTTTTGAAACCGTGAACACGCGACGGTCTTCTTCATACGCAAGGCGGCGGCGTTCAAAATCAGCCAGGTGCGTCGCATACTGGTCTGTCAGGCCGTTATAGGTTGCTGGCAGGCCCGGATGGTCTGTCCCCTTAGCCTTGCGCCAGAAAAGCGCCTGTAGCTGCGCGTACTGGTCAGGCTTCGGCAGCTGCCACTGTGACCCGCTGAACCAGTGCGAACACATCTGCGTGCCGGTGGCGTCGTGAATCTCTTTGGCCGTTACACCCAGCGCGGCACGCGCGTCGGCGAAATAACTGATTAACGGGCCAAACACCTCGCGGCGTAACGTTTCCATCTTCGCGCCATAACCCGCACCGCCCGGGGCGGTACTGCGCTCGCCGTGGTGGTCGGCGAAAATTACGCGTTCGGTGGACGGAAAGAACTGGCGAAACGCCTCTTTCCGGTTGCGGCCCCATGTCCCTGACGGCTTCGCCCAGATGATGTGATTCAGCACGTTCAGATGGCGGCGAACCATGATTTCAGTGTCCGAGGCCAGCCGGTGGCTGCAAAACATGTACAGGCTGCCCGTGGGCTTGAGTACGCGACGGAACTCAGCGACCATGCTCTCCAGCCAGTCCAGATACTCGGCATCGCTCGACCACTGACGATCCCACGCGCTTTCCTTCACGCGGAAGTAGGGCGGGTCCGTGCATATCAGGTCTAGGCTGGCGGCGGGCAGGGTTTTAATAAACTGCAAAGCATCCGCACAGGCTAAATGCGCTGCGCCGATGTTAACGGGTTCAGTCATATGCGGGTGTCGTCATGGCCCGGAACGCGGTCGCGTGGTAGCCATAGCGGCGGGCAAAATTCAGGCGAAAAAAAACCGCCTTTCGGCGGTTTGTCGTGTGCGGGCGTTGTTTTCCCAACTTAGAAAAAGAGTACCTGATTTATTGATTTTTTGTCAAGTACACTTTCCATGGTGATTGCTTTTTGAACTCTCGACTTGCTTCTCCAGCTCCCGCACACGCCCTATCAGCTGTAATATAGCGGCTGGATGCGCGGCCTCTATGTAAGCGCAGTCAATGGCAGTTAGGTCGCCATCTGTCGTGTTTACAACAGATTTACCGCTTTTATTGATAATGTATCCCCGTGCATACAAAGACACGCGAACATAGCGCCAAGGACCTGCGCTTGCTCTGCTCGCTAAGTCTTCCAGGCTGTTAAGCTCGTCTGATGTCATTCGCTAAACCTCTAACGTTTTATGACGGGGATTTTCCCGGTACATGTAGCGGAATATCTCCCGGTTCAGGGCCAGCATGACCCCATCCGGGCGACGCAGTACAAACTGACCAGGCATGAGAAACACCACTTCATTCGCCGGGGTCGGCAGCCTGATACCCTGCCCGGGATAGGAATTATCAATCCGGTGCTGCATCACCAGCTTGTGCCACCATGCCGGGTGTTCGGAACGGATGACCGGGAACTGGTTTCGGTCCAGCTCATAAAGCACGGCCTCAACCTCGGGGGCACGGGCAACAAAGTTAACGGGTTCGGCTGGCTGCATGTTAGACCTCTAACGCTAACTGAAATGAAATGCGATCCCGTGACTCACAGTAAATCAGTGACCCCGGGGCGTTGTGCGATTCGATTCGCTCAACCAGTACGGCGGCGCGGGTTTCACGGGAAGCGGGCGAGTAAGCCCCGGACCACGCTTTATCGATACCGATGTTCCGGGCCACGTTGGTGCTGTCAGCGCTGGCAAGCGGCAGCTTTGTGAATATGTGGGCCGACAGCATGCGCAGGCCGTGAAGCTTTGCCACCGGCTGACCGTGCTCGTCCGTAACGTGCCGAATCAGGTCTTTCATCCGTAACACCGCCTGCTTGGGGCGTTTGACGTCGTACTCCCCACAACTCCCGATGGCCACGCGGGGGAACCGGTGGCACAGGTGGATAAACCGCTCGTCACTCTCGTTCATGTGCCAGACCGGAACGCCAACCACGTCACCGTGCGGCCATTCGTCCAGCAGGGCGTCGTTCGCCTCTTCGCCGCCGTCTATCACGTCCGGGATAATGGCAAAGTCGAAGCCTGGATGATTTTTCCAGCGCGCCACAAACGCATAGTAATCAGTCCAGTCAATTTTGTTCTTTCCCGCTGCTTTCCACGCGGTAAACGCGCCATTGTCCAGCGCGAACGACTGACAGACCTCAACGGCCAGACTCAGCTGGTCAGGACGGGCAAAAGAGATAAACGCATGACGCCCGCGCCACGCTTTGAGCGCAGCGACGTCGGGTGTAATCGGGCCGCCGTGATAGTGGATCATGATGTTGCCCTCAGTGATAACACACGGCCATGTCGGCCAGTATTTTCTGCGTCGCCGTCAGCTGCAGCTGCACGTTGCGAATCTGTTGCGCCAGCAGGCGCCCTTCGGTGGTGTCGTCGCTGATGGCCTTCATGTGGAACGCGGCCAGCTGGTTGAATATCTCGCCGAGGCCGTCGCGCGCGCTTGCCAGCTCGCCGAATGCCTCAGTTTCTGTAATGCGTTTCATGTGTTCCCCTGTCATAAAAATGCGGGCGGGTGGCGTCCCTCCCGGCATGGCAACGGGGCGGCAGACCTGCCGCCCGCATTACCTCCTGTTAGCTGCGCTTACGGGCCGTGGCGGCCTCTCTGCTGATGACTTTATCCAGCTGGTGGGATAACCCTGCCTTGCGGATTTCGGCGCGCACACGCTCGCGCAGCGCGGCTTGTGTTGAACTGAACTGGAAGCGCTGACCAAAGAAGTTCACGATCACTTCTTTCGCCTTCACTTCTACCCGGACGCTGGCACCGCCAAACGTAAACTGAATCAGTTGTTCCACATTGTTCTCCTGTCGTTATTGCCTATGTCGCAGCAGGTGGCGTCCCACTGCAAGACAGACGATAGCGTCTTTCGATGTTTAGTTACAGCTAAATATTTAGCTACAGCTAAATATTTTTCGTTGACTGACCCCGGGCGTTTA
Source organism: Pantoea sp. CFCC18177 (assembly GCF_059412425.1). Lineage (NCBI taxonomy): Bacteria > Pseudomonadati > Pseudomonadota > Gammaproteobacteria > Enterobacterales > Erwiniaceae > Pantoea > Pantoea sp. CFCC18177. Next base: position 12,206 of record NZ_JBNBPL010000035.1, on the reverse strand, counting down.
ACTAACCTTCCCCCATCAGATAACAGGCGCGAAGGCGCTCGGGGGCTTTGCATGAAACCGGTAGAAATGAACGATCTGAAAGGGAAGATGCTGAACACGGAGGAAGCGCGCGAAGGATACCGCGAAGCAGATCGCAATCTGGCCATCACCGGGTTGCTGCACGAAATGCGCGCGCACGCGAACATCAACAGGGCGGAACTGGCGAGGCGGCTCAACGTCACGCCGTCGTCAGTGACGCAGCTGGAAACGAACCCGGGGGGCGTGAAACTCAGTACACTGGAGCGGTACGCGGCGGCGTGCGGGGCAAAAATCAGCATCAGCGTTTCATACGATTAACCCGTGTGACCATGGTCACACGTAATCAGGGCGGTGCAGGTTACAGGGTCAGGCTGGCAGCTCTGCACTGTCCTGGCTTCCCGCGCAGCTCTGGATCTCTTCGATATTGTCCATCCACTGATCGAGGCAGTGCAGCATCTCTGGGTTAAGCATGACGCCTTCGCAGCTTTCCATCGCCAGTTTCAGAACGGACATACCCGAACGCATACGACTCAGCAGCGCATAAAGGCGCTCGGGGTTTTGTGGCGATGTTGTTTCATTTGTCATTGTTACAGTCCGTGATTAACTTTAACTAAACTCGCCGCCGGGAATGGCGGGTTGCGCCTATTTAGCGGGGTAGCTAAAAAGCGCATCCAAATAAGGGATCGGATAAATCTGATTTAGCAATACATTATCCCATGTGACGACAGGCGTCTACTGAATCACTCAATTTATTTTTGGCAGTTGCAATTTATTAAATTGGTTTTTAGCTGCGGCTAAAATTTCACTAAAAAGAGCAAGTTCTTATTTGTGACCAGTTAAATAGTTTATTTGTGGTCACACGCATTTAACCGAATGTTGCTCTGTTTTTTGACATTACTGTGTAGAGCGATGCGTAAGGAAAGCGTTAAAAACAAAAGGGCGGAATCCCCGCCCTCTATATCATCAAAATTTTTAATTCAATGAATAAAATGTTTCCGTTGTTTACGCCATGTACATTAAACGGGTCGGTACAGATAACCGCGAACGCCGCCGTCGCTTCGCTTAATTATCCGGCGCTCGATGGTGCCCGCCCGGACGCCTGCATCCATCACCCGGCGCATGGCCGCCGTGCGCAGGCCGACGTCAAAGCGCAGCACGTCAGTGGTCACGAAACCCGGGCCGCCCTGTCGGGCATTCTGCTCGCAGCGCAGGCGCAGCGCGTTCACAACGTTAGCCAGCTGGACCGCAGACATAGTCAGACCCCCGTGCCGTGGGTAAAGTGTTGCAGGCTCGACAGAATATGCTCGCAGGTCTTTGCCACAATCTGCATGTCGGCGGCGTGGTTCTGCTCGGCTTCGTCGTCCTTCCCGCCGGTGCCGCTGCCGTAGTCCAGCGCGCGCAGGCTGATCCCCGCGTTATCCGGCACGTCCAGCACGAACGACGCGACGCGCTTGCCGGACTTGTACAGGTCCATATCGGTCGTGCGCACCGTCAGATCCTTGAGCACTTCACGCACGTGCTCGTCCAGCAGGCTGACCCCGTCAAAAGTCACTTTAGAATCGCCCTCGCGCTCCACAGCAACCAGTTTCGCCCCGTCAGAAATCAGCAGGTCATCCGTCAGCGCGCGGGTGCCGTGACGCAGGCGGCTGGCAAGCTGGCGGCCCGCCAGCGGGAACACCACGGATTCAGTGTCCAGGCTGCCCAGCACGCGGCGCAGGCGCTTAAGCGCGGCCTCGCATTTCTTCACGGTGCTGCCCGCGCACCAGACCTTACCCGCGTGGAAGTCGTAAAGGATGTACACGGATAAATGATTTATTTTGGCGAACTTCACCGCCTCGCGTTCGGCCAGCTCGCGCACGGCTTCCATCGTTTCGGAGGTGACTTCGCGGCCTTCGTCCGTCACCTTTTGCAACCTTTCCTGATAAATATGATTCACCGTATAGGTGTCGGCTTTGCGCGACTGTTCACAATAAAGAAACAGATGGCGACCGTCGGATTTAATAAAGCGTTCGCTTTCCGTTAATAAAGCGAAACCTGACGCTTTATTTTGTCCGTCGGTTAATGAATCAAATGCGTGTTGTGATAAACGCATTTCAATATCGTGCGGAACTTCTTTCGTAGTTGTGAAAGGGAAAATTAATTTCCAGTGCTTCATGATTTTATTTCCTGTGCTTTCTTTCGCGCTTTATTCATTTGCTGCATGCGCGGCGTTAAAAAATTACGGCGAGGATTATTAAATGGTCGGGCGTGATAATCAGACGATTTACGCACGGGAATAAAATCGACGCCTTTCAGTCGGTTTAAATATTCCTGCATAAAGTCATATTCTTTTTCCGGTCGCATTCCGCATCCGGCGCGGGCATATACAGATTCCATGCTTCATTAACCTTTAGTGTGTGTCCGTGGTCACACAGGGTTGCGATTCGCCGGAAGGGCTGACCGGCGCGTTTTGCTGGCGGTGATACTTCTCTTCCCACAGCTCGGCGATGTACGGATCGCCGGGGCGGTTCATCCCGCACCACTCGGCGATCACGCTCTGCCGGTTGCTGGACGGGTAGGTCTGGATGCGGCACGACGGGCAGAACATCAGATACTCACCCCGGACGCTGGAGAAGCGCAGCGAGGGGCGGCCCGGTTCCCGGCGCATCAGCTGCTTACACAGGCAGACGGGCATCTCGCCGCTGTTGGCTTTCCTGACGGTGCTGTTTTCCCACATGGCGGATGGCCTCGTTGTCGTAGTCGTGACAGGCGCTGATTAACAGCGTCCAGCGCGGCAGGTAATTGTTCTGCCAGTTGTCGGGTTTTATTCCCAGTAGCTGGCTCAGCTCGGCCCAGCTATATTCCTTGCTGCCGCCGTTGATTTGGCTTACGGCCACCTGAACGGCCAGCCATGCGAGGCTCTGAACCCGGGCGTGCGTTTTAGCGTTCATTTTTTTAAGCCCAGCGACGGAAGCGAGATTTAGAAACCGATTCCAGACCTGTTTACAAATGATCAATTGATGATCAAATTTGAGGTTGTCGCCGTAGCAATATTTCATCCAGGAATGCCACGGGTCAGGAACCTTATTTGCTGCCTGCCGCCATATGGCTGACTGGAAAGCGCTTTCCAGAATCAGCGGCTTATTCTGTTTGAATTTTTTTCCCTCGCGATAGCGAACCGGCTCGGCGTCGATTTGCACCGCGCTGCCCTCCGATATCACCGTTCGCACCGGGCGGTCCGTGTAGCGGTCCCCGCCAGCGGTGTCGCTCATGATGGCGATCTGACCCTTCTGCGTCATCGGCAGGTCGTAAAGGGCGTTGCGTAACTGACCCCGGACAAAGCTATCGTGCATGTGCGCGTTTCCCTCTCGGCGGGCGGGATGGCGTTCCCGCTGCCATTGCCAGCGTGTAATCCGATTTCAGTGCGCCACCGCTTTTCACTTCGATTTCAAACTGGCGCGCTGGCGGCACCCGTTCCCCCCATTCCTGAACAGAGGCGCGGTGACAGCCAACAGCGCGCGCGATGGCGGCTTTACTGCCAAAAAAGGCGATAGCATCAGCGGTTTTCATGGGAGTGATGTTAAGTGCGCCTAACATGTTTGTAAAGTCTATTGTCCATCAGGATCAATATTTCTTCGACAGGTCGTAATTGCGTATGGCTGCCCTAACATTTTGGATGCTAAGATTGCACGCATGAACAGAGGAAAATGGCTTTCAGCTCGGCGCGAAGAGTTAAAATACGCGAACCCCAAGAACGCCAGCGACTACAGTCTGCGAGGTGTAGCGGCAGCAGTTGGTTCGACGCATGCCGCGATCAATCACCTGGAAAAAGCAGACGGAATGCCGACGCTGGAATTAGGTCTTAAACTGGCTGATTATTACGGAAGGTCGCCGGAATGGGTTTTGACAGGGAAGGACACCCGCGCGGAGCACGGGGTCCCGATTGTTGGAACGACGCAGACTGGCCCAAGCGAAGAGTTTTTAAAAGACGGGGTAGTGAATCCGCACGATCCGCAGTTTGTGAACCTGCCGAATAACTCTACACGCAGGCTGTACGCGCTTCGCATCGCGGATAACAGGGCGGCACCGGCCTATCAGGCGGGTGATGTGATTATTGCCGACCCTGACGAGCGTCCGATCCCGGGTGAATCGCATTTGTTGAAACTGCGCCGGGATGATAACTTTATTGCGGTCATGACATTAGTCACCGACATGAACGACGCTTTTGTGTTCAGTTCGCTGACGGAATTACACAGTCGTGAGGTCTTGGCGAAAGATGAAATTGAGTACCTTCACCCCGTGGTAGCAGTGGCGAAAGCCTGGACGGTGAAAAAAATCTGACAAGCACGTCATCCGTGTTTGTAAAGTCGGCTTTCCGTCGTTATTATTTTGCCGGTAATAACGACGCGCAGGCAGGCTGTAAAACTGGCGAATTAGTGAACGATTCCGAGTCCCGGGCGAAAAAAAACCCGGTTTTGCCGACCGGGTTCTTTAACTGATTCTTATTTCTGGTCTTAGTGACACAAGAAAAAGATTGTCTGTGAGAGACGTCTTTATTGTAGCTAAGACCGGACCCTGTGCGCAAGTTCAACGCGTACTGATTCTGGTCAAAAAATGACAATAACGGATTTTTACCAGGAGTTTTTTAACTCCGACCCTTACGAGATTCTGAGGGCAGGCGAGTCACAGATCGCCGCTATCGCTGAACAGGCTGGCTTTGACTGGTCTGCAAACGCATCTTCCATCCGTCTGATTGACGGCGACGGGGTCGCGACCAAGTTCCGCACCTACAACCGCCGCTATCCGGTCATGAACTCCCCGGCCCTGAAAAGCCACGCCGATATTTATTCCAATATCCGCACCAGCGGGCGCATTCGTTACCCCTTTATTAACTTCGTGGTGAAGCAGAAAGCCGCCGGTGAGTGGAGTGGCTACGAGTTCCTGAAAGGCGAATACGAGGATCACCTCCGCCGCAGTGCGGTGACGGTCACACAGTCCCCGGAAGAAATCCGCCGCCGCGAGGTGCGCCTGCAGCAGCAGGAAGAACGCCGCATCGCGCGCGAGAAGCAGGACGCCATCGAGCAGCGCAGGCGCGAACGCGCGCAGGCGCGCGAGCTGGCCTACTGGAACCGGATTAAAGAGGCGTTTGACGCAGCACCGCGTGAAGACGGCTCGCATCCTTACATCAACGACAAGCGCATCGGCGGCGTGCAGGCACATTGTGACCTGCGCCGTGTGACCCTGTGTGACCATGGTCACACGGAAAAAACGGAAGAGTTTTTAGCGATCCCGCTGCACCATCTTAACGGGGAATTCTCCGGGCAGCTGGCGGGCTGGCAGCGTATCTATGCCGATGGCCAGAAGAAGCAGACGACGGCCATTGAGGGCGTACCTTACAACGGCGCGGCCTTCGTCATTGGCGACCTGCACAGCGCGCAGAACGTGGCGGTCGTGGAAGGCTTCGCCACCGGCGCGACCGTGTTCATGGTCGATGATCGTTTTGATGCCGTGGTCGTCGCCATTTCAGCCGGCAACATGACGCACGTGGTGCGCCAGCTGGTTGACCTTGAAGGCGTATTTACCATCACCTGCGCGCTGGATAACGACCGGAAAAACCCGCGTCGCGGTAACACCGGCTTGCTGACCGGCCTCGACATTCTGGAGACGTTCGGCGGCGACGGCGTGAAGTGCATTTTCCCGACCTTCTACGACGAAAACGGCAGCGACTTCAACGACCTGTTTGTGCTGAACGGCAGAGCCGAAACCGTCACGCAGATGAAAACCAGCAAGCTGACCCGTCCGGCCAGCCTCTACGAAGCCGCGCTGCAGAAGCTGCGTTTCATGAATCAGGAGCAGACCACGAATTTCGAAGCGCAGGTGTTTAAGTGCGTGGACGTGGCGATGCTCTCCTGTCCGGCAGACATCAGCCGTGACCAGGTGAAAGCGACGCTTTCCGCCGAGCTGGCATCCATCGGGGCCGACGAACAGGTCGGTGTTAACGCGGCCAGCCGTATCGACTGGAAATACCGCGTGAAGAAAAAAGCGGCCATGGAGGCGCGCGGCTTCACTGACGCCATTACCGACCCGCGCAACCGTCCGGCGCACGTGAACTATCGCCGCCTGAAAACCACGCAGATTACGCCTGCGGTGCTGGATCTGGTCCTGCGCCTGTCGCAGACCGGACCGGTCATCGTGCGCGCGGGTATGGGGTCCGGCAAAACGATTAACCTGATGCGCCCCGTGATGCAGCTGGCGCACCGGGGCATTGCGCTCGCCAACCGCGTCAGCCTGATGCTGTCCATGCACGGCGTGATGCAGCAGAACGACGACGGCACCGGGTCCGATGCGGGCGTGTTTTACTACAAAGACGACATGACCGGCATTTCCCCCGAGCACATCAACAAGCTGACCATCTGCATTAATTCCATCATCAAACCCAAGTGGCAGCCGCTGTTAAAAAATCACGACTTTATCGGGCTGGACGAGGCGACGCAGGGGCTGCGCGGCATCCTTATCGGTAAGGCCATGGAGAACCCGGTGGCGGTGTTTAATCACCTGGTTGATTCGTTTGCCCGCACCACGGAGTGCGCCTTGCTGGTCGATGCGGATGCCAACGACTCGCTCGTTTCGTTCTGCGAACTCGCGATGGCCAAGCGCGCGAAAACCGGCCTCAAGCAGTGGGAAAAAATTCACGTCATCGAACTGCCGGTTGACGTGTCCTGCCAGCCGGAAGGGTCCGAACAGCGCCAGCCACTTCGCGTGCTCTACACCGACCGCGACCGCGTGTACTTTGAAATCATGGTCGCCGCCAAGCGCGAAGAGAAAATGCTGATCGCCACCGATTCGAAGGCGTTCGGCCAGCAGGTGTACGACCAGCTGATCACCGACTACCCCGATAAAAAATGGCTGTACGTCAGCCAGGACACCAAGATGCAGGACGACGTCATTGCGTTTATGAGTGACCCGAACGGCACGGTGCAGAAGTATGACGGCCTGATTTACAGCCCCGCGATTTCCTCCGGGGTATCGCTCAACAAACACCGCCACTTTACGCGCCACTTCGGCATGTTTTGCGGTCAGGTCGTGCCCTCCGATGCGGTGCAGATGCTGCGCCGCGACCGCAAGGCGGTGGAGTTCGTGGTCGGGCTGTCTCAGCTGCCCGGACGCAAGGAAACCAGCGAGGAAGCGCGCCGCAACGGCTTCGCCGGGGCGGTGAGTTTTACCGACCTGGTATTAAGTCAGGTGACGGACGTCACCCGCGACCCGGGCACCAACCGCGCCTCCTTCGGCCTGTCTGATTCTGACTTCGCCGACATGCAGTTCCGTCTGGCCGCGCAGGAAGCGGCCGCCCGCAACGACTTCAAAAATAACCTGATCCTGATTCTGGAGGCTGACGGCTACAACGTGCAGCAGCTGGCCCCCAACGATGCGCGCAGCGACGCGGGCAAGGAGATGCGCAAGGAGTCACGCGAGCGCATCTGGGAGCAGACCGTGCTGGTCCACATGGAAGCCGAAACGCCGACCGACGAGGTACGCGAGCAGCTGATGGAAGCCGACTATCTCGACGTCGTGCAGCAGGCCCAGCTGGCGCGCTGGGAAATTGAGCACGAGCTGATGCTCACCGTGACCCCGGAAAGTCTGGCGTTCTACATGGACGGTGGGCGCAAAAAATTAAGCCTGCTTGAGCTGATGCGCATGGACGAGGCCACGGCGGCCAGCATCGACCAGCATCAGGCGATGATCTGTTTCTCCTACAGTTTCCGCAAGGCGATGCGCACTAACTTCGTGTCCATCACCGCGCACAGCCGCAAAGAGGCTGACGAGAAGTTCCGACGCCTGCAACCGGGCGTGACCTCCTTCACCGTTCGCCATCAGCCGCTGGTTGAAGTGCCTAACCGCACCTTTGCCGCGTTGCACAGTCAGGCGCTGCGCCTCTACTTTGAGAAGTGCGGCATCAACACCGAAACCGGCGAGGGGCAGGCCACCAAAGAGGCGCAGAAAGAGGCGTTAGAAGCCGTCGTGAATATGGCGGGCGTAGACGCGTTTAACAACGTTTTACGCTTCGGGGGATACCTCGGACGCAATGGCGCGAAAAAACGCCCTGACGTCGTTTTTAAGGACATTTGCGGGGCGTTAGGGTTCGGGGTCGAGAATGACCGCGTTGGCCGCGCAGGGGCGCGCATAATGCGTCTGGATGGCGACAGCGTGGAATTCATGAACCAGCTGAACGCGCTGCGCGCCGAGGCGAAAAAATCGTTCTTTAACGTCAAGGCTGAACAGATGGATATGGTGCAAAATGATGATCCAGATCTTTTAGTTAGTCTTATAGATATGGAAAGATCTGGATCACTCTCCGAACCCCTCCCTGCCTCCAGTCAGGATGCCCCACAGAGCGCTGCAGAAGGTGCGGTGGCGCGTGCGATAGCCGACACCCCGGTACCGTTCGCATGGGTGCGCAGCGTGCTCAACAGAGGCGAGCTGGCGCAGCTGGCTGCCATGCCGTTGCAGCTGGCCCGGGCGACGCTCGCGGGCATGTACCTGACCGACCACATTGGCACCCTTAAACCTGCCGACCACGCGGCGTTAAAACGCTTGCAGGCTGGATAAGGTAAGGGCAAAAACAGGCGCAAATGACTGATCCAGATCTTTTCTTACTCTTATAGTAATAGAAACATCTGGATCACTAAAAAACCCCGCTACGGGCCGCACAGAGGGCACCAGATGGACACGCAGGAAAGGGCACAGGAAGCATGGCAATACAAACGGTCGCAACAGCTGCGCGGCGTGCGTGGCGTCCTCTACGCGACCGGCGCGTTTCGCATCTACGCCGACGGCAACCTGTTCCGCCCGCTTATGCGGTGGTGGCATCCCGTCACCTGGCTGATTTGGGTCATCATGCTGCCGGTGGCCATCGTCGTGTCGCTGTTCACGCCGTTCACTGTAATCAGCATTTACAGCGAAATATCATTTCGGCCCGTTCCCTATTTCCGGCAGAACCCGGATCAACTCTTCTTTGTGAAATGACCGTGCCCGCCCACCAGCTGATTTATTTTTTTTAACGGCCAATTCAGGCGCATAAATACCGGTGCGCTTTTCTTCCCTTCCCTTATTTCCAGCCTGACTTATACTGTATAAAAATACAGTATTTAAGAGGGTCAAACGCCATGGGTTTTCCGAGTCCCGCAACTGATTATGTTGAACAACGCCTGTCGTTAGATGCGCTCAGTAATAACCACGGCCCGGGGGTTTATCTATTTAAATCCGACCTTGAATCCCCGCTGGCGGGAATTAAGCGGGGCGCGGTACTGGTTTGCAACAGCGCGCTGGAACCGCTGGACGGCAGCCTGATTGCCATGGCGGTCGATAATCATTTCAAGGTGGTGCGGTTCCGTAACGTGCCGCGCCTCCACCTGGAAGACATTAACGACCCGGAACGCAAAATAAAGGTAAGCGAGGATGAAATGGGACTCGGGGAAGAGGGGATCTGTTTCGGGGTCGTCACGCACGTTCTGAACGACGTGCGCGTGAAGCTGGAAGGGGTGTAAAACAGCCGGGGCAGCTGCCCCGACCGGTTTAAAAGTGCAGCGTGGCTTTTTCCACCCCACAGGCGCGCGCATAGCGTGCCAGTGTGTCAATTTTTGCCGCTTCGATGTTCTTTTCCATGCGTGACAGCGTGGGCGGTGTGATGCCCATGCGTTCGGCCACCTGCGCGCTGGTCAGGCCCGCGTGGGCGCGCCATTCAGCCAGAAGCGCCTGCAGGCGCTCCTTGCGTTCTTCGGCTTCGTATGCGGCGCGGAACTCGTCGCGCTGCATCATATTCGCCTTTACCTCTGCCAGTGTTTTACCTTTCACCCTTCATTTCCTCCAGTCTGCGCCATGCCAGCTCTATCTCGGGGCGGGGCGTTTTCGGTGTCTTTTTGATGAATATCCGCAGCAGAAAAATCTGTTTCCCTGACTGATAAACCCACAGCCCCCGGGCAATATCGCCGCCCTTCGTGGTCAGTTCAAACAGTCCGTCGCCGATGGGCTTGCAGTGTGGCTCTCTCATGGCTTGCGGGTTCTGTTCCAGCTTTTCCAGTAGTTTGGTCATCTTCGCTGCGATGACCGGCGGCAACTCGATTAACTCTGTTTCCGCCTCGTCGTGAAACCGTACTGTAAACAATGTGCTTTCCTCCCTGAAAATAATATTAGCCCAAAGGCTAACTTAGCACAAGAGCTAAGTTAGCATTCAAGCTAATTATTTTATTCACCGTTAATCATGGTAAGCGCGCCATGCTTTTTCCATTGCTTCGCGGATGTTCTCCGCTTTGCCGGTCCACGCGAAACGCTCGCCGCCGAACTCATAGCGGATCACCCACTCGCCCGCGTCGTTGTGTTTTGGCGCATCAAACCGGGGGCGCTCGGCGTTCGCAGGTTCCGCAGGCGTCTCAGCCTCTTCAGTTTCGGCCTCGCTTTCCAGCTCGATGTCGAGTTCGTCATCGTCGTGCGCGTCGTCGGCTTCTTCCTCGTCTTCCTCCACCAGCTCGGCGGCGTGCTCGTCGTTATCCAGCACGATTTTTTTAACGCCGTCATCCAGCTGCAGGCGACCGTTGTCACCCACCGTCTGGCCCAGCGCCTCGGCGGCCAGCTCTAAATAGCGCTGAATCATTTTTGTGTTGAATCCGAACGGGCGCAGCCGTGAACTGTTGATGATGGCGTTCGGCTCGTCGGCAATGATGCGCTTAACGGTGTCGTGCATCTTGATTCCTGCGTCACCCCGGGCAAAACCGGGCATCAGGTCGTCCAGCTCCTGCAAGGCGGCCAGCCGGTCGTTTTCCTCGCCGGTTTCATACTTCCAGCTGGTTGAGAAGTTATGCAGCTTGAACTGCTTATAGTGCAGCTGCGTGCCTTCGTCATCGTGGCCGAGGATTTCAGAAAAGAAAACGTCCTCATCGACCTTTGACCAGCGGGGATCGACGCGGAACCATGATTCATAGGCGATACGGGCATAAATGGCGCGGCTATCTTTAAACACGCGGCGGTCATCGCTGAAAAACTGTTTCACCCATACGTTAAACGAGTTACCGAGCAGGGTCTGAATTCTGCCGTTTTCGGACCGCATATCGTCGTCACCATACCCCCGCACGACCTCGTCAAAGTCGGCAGCGGCCCCGCAGCCGCGCAGCAGGTTCAGCTTTTCCATAAACAGCCCGCTGTCGCACAGGGTGTAAATGGTGCGCGTGGTGCCGTCCTCCTCGCTGCGCTTTTTTGCCTGCCCGGTAAATTCGACCTTATTGCGCCCCGCTGGTTTGAACTCACCGAGGCGCATCACCTCTATCATGCGTCGCCCGGACACGGCGGCCAGCGCGAACGCCAGCGGGGCCATGCTGGCGCGCGTGCCGAAACTGAACCGGTTGGCGGGCGTGTGGAGAATATCGAGCACGGCCTGCATATAGGCCGGATAATCAATCAGCACGGTGCTGCGCTTTTTCTCGTCCAGGACGTCGCCCCACCGTTTTTGTATTGAGACGCGTTCGGCGGTGCTCAGTGTCAGCGAATACATGATCTCATGGTTAACGCGCAGGCCCATCAGCGCATCGAGCAGGTCGTCGCCCTCGTCAAAATACTGGAAGAGGCGCACCCGCGCTTCGCGCCAGTCAGGGGCGTTGAGGTCGAAAAGTGCGAGTTTCCACCCCGGGTATTTTGCGGCCAGACGGACCACTTTTTTTTCACCGGCCTTTGTCCCGATGCTCACGTCGCCGATTTCCTCGCGCAGCGGCATAATTTCTTTAAGGCGGGTAGTCAGCTCTTTGATGTGCTGGCGGATTTCTTTTGTCGGCAGCGACAGCCAGGACGTTAACTCATCAGAGTAAAGCGGGTGCTTTGCAGCCAGCGCCGTCACGTTTTTTTCAAAGGCATGGTGTAACCGGTCATCAAATTTTGAACGGGCTTTACTCATGTAAGTGTTGAATGTGTTGGCCGTGACGCGGCGTGTCAGCCCTTTGCCGCGAAACTTACGCTTGTCGTTAAACAGGGCATTTTTGAATTTATTCGCTAATGCCTTGTATTTCTTAGTTTTAACACCTTGTGGAATATCTGAGGTGTCCACCGCGTCCACGTCAGCCACAAGCGCGTTTATCATTTCGCCTAACTTGATTTTAGCCATTCTGCATCCCTCTGAGTCGTTTCAATTTATCGTAACACATTTACGAGACAAGTACATATGAAGG
>NZ_JBNBPL010000034.1:19559-50281 GCF_059412425.1 Pantoea sp. CFCC18177 | reverse complement strand
TCATCCGCGAACGGTCCGTCCGGCACGACGTGGAAGTCGAAGGTACCGCTTTAGCGGCGCGAGGACGGCCCAGAGGGGGCAGTAGTGGCGGCAGAGCCCGCGCTGACCCGCACAGAAAAGAAAGGCTACTTATCAATAAGCATCCTGAGTTCTTAACTGACGAGCATTGTGCCATTTATGGCGACCGCAACGCGCTTAAATGAGCAGCGTTTTGATGTTCAGTTAGCGCAACTGAAATGGTGCCTAAAAGTTCATGCGGAGACTCACATAAGTAATGCGCTCCGGCGTACTCAAGTTCATTACCGTCGGCATAACCCCATTTTGCGCCAATGACAGGAACGTTATTGGCTATGGCAGCGATGACATCTTCTTTTCGATCGCCGATAAAGACGACATCCCTGCTGTTAAGTTTCTGATCCAGCATCAGATGCTTTAACAGAACCTCTTTGTTATCAAGCCGACCATCCGTTGTTGTTCCATAAATCCCAACAAAAAAATCAGAGAGGTTGTTGTTTTTCACGATTTCTTCGGCGAAAACCTGTCTCTTTGATGTTGCTATGTAAATTGCATATCCTTTCTCTTTCAATGCTGAAAGCAAAGATACTACTCCATTATAAACTACTGTTTTTAGTAGCCCTTTATTTGCATAATCCTCCCTGTAATTGTCTAAAACCTGTTCGATAACTGTATCGCTGGGATGGGATAGCAATTTCATCAATAAATCACGCATTGGAGGACCAATCAAAGATTTTATGTCGATATTTTCGTCTAACAAATGGCCATTTTTCCGTGCCGCATAAAGGATGCTAGATGTAATGCCTTCCAGGGAATCAACGAGTGTTCCATCCAGGTCAAAAATAACGTTTTTTAATATGCTCACTGCAGTCTCTTTTGATATCTGATTATTTAAGCGGGCAGGGTGCAAGCATACTTGCGGTTGCGGAAAGATATTCTAATTCCCCTGCGTCTCTAATGAAACAAGCTAGAGTCGTTAAACAGGATTGATAAACAACAAAATGTGATTATGAAAGATAAATAAAAACTTTTGACGGGAATATGGTTTTTATTTTAACGTAATTGCATGATTTATTGAGTTTTTATAGGAAAATTAACATCATCTCTAACTGATATGCATAAATTAACAATGCATACCACAATATCATGTTTCCGAATTACCCACCGCCATCACACACTACTCGCCATATTCACTGAGAAAGGATTTGGCGTATGTCATATCGACTGAGTCTGTTAGATAAATCGCCGATTGCCGATGGAGAGAGCGCCGCGCATGCCCTGCATCGTACTTTACAACTGGCGCAGCAGGCTGAGGCCTGGGGCTACCACCGTTTTTGGCTGGCGGAGCATCACAATACCGATCGCCTTGCCAGCCCCTCGCCTGAGTTATTAATCGCCTGGATCATCGGCCAGACGCATCATATTCGCGTTGGTTCGGGTGGTGTGATGCTGCAGCATTACAGTCCTTACAAAGTCGCAGAAAACTTCAACCTGCTGGCCTCGCTTGCGCCGGGTCGTATTGATCTGGGCGTGGGCAAAGCGCCGGGGGGATTACCGCTTTCGACACGTGCATTGCAACTGGGTGTGCATCAGCAAGAGAAGGGGAATTTTGCCGAACAGCTCTCCTTGCTAGACAGCTGGCTCAATGTGCCACCCGTAGGGGATGAAGAGATCCTACGGGCCACGCCACAGCCGCCACGTCCTGCCAACCGTTTCTTGCTGGGAGCCAGTGAGCAAAGCGCCAAACTGGCAGCCGAATTAGGCTGGCAACTGGTGTTCGCCGCACACCATAACGGCGATCCGCTATTGATGGAGCAGGTACTCAACAGCTATCGCCAATACAGCAACGGTAAGCAAGCGCTGGTGGCGGTGCAGGTGGTGGTCGCCGACTCGCCTGCGGAAGCGGATCTGTTAGTCGACAATCTGCGTGTTTATCACGTCAACGTAAAAGATGGCCCAAGCGTCAACGTCGGGAGCGTGGAGCAGGCGGAACGCTATGTGCGTCAGGGCGGTTATACCGACTATGTGATCGAGACGCGCACACCTTCGCTTTTGAAAGGTACGGCGGCGCAGGTTCACGCCAAACTGGACGCGCTGCACCAGCATTTCGGCATTGAAGAGTTTGTGATTGATACACCGATTGCCGAGGAGCAGGCGCGAGTGAAATCACTGGAACTGCTGGCGACCCATCGATTAGTTGCGGCTTAGTTCGGAGGTCATGATGAGCCACGTGAACGAACAACAACTGATTGACTGGCGACGCGAGTTACACAGCTGGCCGGAGCTTTCGGGTCATGAAGTGGAAACCACTGCGCGTCTGCGTCGCTGGTTACAGGAAGCGGGCTTGCATCCTCTCGATTACCCGCTGGAAACCGGTGTGGTGGTGGAGGTTGGTCGTGGTGAACCCCTGGTTGCGCTGCGCGCCGATATTGATGCCTTACCTATCCACGAAGCCACCGGTCTGGCATTCCGCTCACGCAATACCGGCGTGATGCACGCCTGCGGTCATGATGTGCACAGTGCGGTGATGCTCGGTGCGGCGCTGCAACTCAAGGCTATTGAAGATCAACTGCCCGGTCGCGTGCGCATCCTATTCCAACCGGCCGAAGAGAACGCCACCGGCGCGCGAAAATTGATCGACGCTGGTGTGCTGCACAATGTACAAGCCATCTTTGGTATGCATAACGAACCCGGCTTACCCACCAGCACCTTTGCAACCCGTGGCGGGGCGTTTTATGCCAATGCCGATAAGTTTGTGGTGCATGTTTCTGCTAACGGCGCACAACCTGACGCAACGAGAGACGGCATTCTGGTCGCCAGTCAGATCATCCAGGCGCTGCAATCATTGACCAGCCGCAGCTTCAATACCCTCGATAGTTTGGTACTCAGCGTGACACGCATCGAAGCGGGCAAAGGCGGGAGCGAAGTACCGGCCGAAGCCGAGTTTGGCGGTACGGTGCGCACCCATGACAAACAGGTACGCGCCGAACTGGAGCAGCGTGCAAGACAAATTGTTGAGAATATCGCAGCTGCCAACGGTGCTCAGGCCACTTTCAGCTGGCATCCGGGACCACCGGTGTTAGAGAACGATGCGCGCTGGGCGCAATTTGCCAGCCAGATTGCGCAAGAGGTGGGATACCGCGTGCAAACCGCCGAATTGCATCTGGGTGGTGAGGATTTTGCCTACTACTTACAGCAGATCCCCGGTGCCTTTGTCAGCATTGGCAGTGCCAGCGAATATGGCCTGCATCATGGTGGATTTAATCCAGACGAAGCCTTGATCGCACCCGCAGCCCACTACTTTACCCAACTGGCTCAGCAGGCATTGCAGCATCTCAATGCGCGATGTCGTGACGCCATTCTGAGTTAGCCCCCTTCACAAATACCTTTGTTCTGCACGGCAACGTTACGTTGCCGTCAGGCTGTGCCATGGAAAAGAGAGACATTATGACTGCAAGACAACTGCGACTCGGCACCATTCTGCATGGTGCGTCAGGTAACATGTCGGCCTGGCGCCATCCCGCGGCGCAAGCGAACGCCAGTATCAATTTTGACTATGCCAAACATATCGCACGCAAAGCGGAGGCCGGAAAGCTGGACTTCCTGTTTGTCGCCGACGGTTTGTTCATCAATGAAAAATCGATCCCGCATTTCCTTAATCGATTCGAACCGCTCACGCTGCTTTCGGCACTGGCGGGCGTAACTGAACATTTAGGGTTGGTGGGCACGGTCTCCACCTCCTACAGCGAACCCTTCACGGTGGCGCGCCAGTTCGCCAGTCTAGATCACCTGAGCGGCGGTCGTGCGGGCTGGAACGTGGTGACCTCACCGCTGGAGGGATCGGCGAAGAACTTTTCTCGTCAGCAGCACCCTGAGCATGCATTGCGTTACCGTATCGCTGATGAGTATCTGCAGGTGGTGAAAGGGCTCTGGGATTCATGGGAGGGTGATGCGTTTGTGCGTAATAAAGAGAGCGGCCAGTTCTTTGATCCGGAGAAGCTTCATACGCTCAATCACCACGGTGATTTCTTCCAGGTGCAAGGTCCACTGAATATCGAGCGCACACCGCAGGGGCGTCCGATCGTGTTCCAGGCGGGTGCATCTGAAGACGGTAAAAAACTGGCTGCGCGTCATGCGGACGCCATCTTTACCCATCAACCCACGCGTGAAGAGGCGCAGGCTTTTTATCAGGATGTGAAAAAGCAGTTGGTGGCGAACGGACGTGAGCCGCAGGATCTGCATATCTTTCAGGGTGTGGGTGTGATTGTTGGTGATGATGCAGACGATGTTGAACGCCAGTATCAAACTACTGCTGCGCTGGTGTCCATTAAGGATGCACTGAACTACCTGGGTCGCTTCTTTGACCATCACGACTTCTCTCAATACCCCCTCGACGCACCTTTCCCGGATATCGGCGATATCGGTCAGAACAGCTTCCGCAGTACCACTGACGAAATCAAACGCAAAGCGCGCGAGCATGGCCACACGTTACGCCAGGCCGCACTGGAAGCGGCGACACCGCGCCCGCTGTTCTTTGGCACACCCGAAGAGGTGGCGGATGGCTTACAGCTTTGGTTCGAAAGCGAGGCCACCGATGGCTTCATTATTCAGGGCGGCACACCGGATACCTTCGAGCGCTTTGTGGATCGCGTTATCCCCATTCTGCAAGCACGCGGCTTAACCCGCAGCGAATATCCCGGCACCACGTTGCGTGCCAGCTTTGGTCTGAAAGATCCGGTTAATCAGTTCACACAACAATAATTTAAAGAGAAAACACGCTATGCAGAAAAAATCCCTTATCGCACTGATGTTACTGAGCCTGAGCAGTGCGGCATTCGCTGATGATGTGGCGGTGAATGGTCAACAGATAAGTCTTGAAGCGAATAAAACACCGGTGAACACAGCAAAAAATGCGGCGGCTGTCGCGCAGATCCCGGCCGGGCATAAATTTGCGGTGCCGGGGTCGTTTACGGTGGCCGTGGCGGCACAGAACTCACCGCCATTGACGGTGTTTAGCGACGACAACAAAACCTTGCTGGGCAGTGAGGTGGATATCGCCCGTTTAGTGGCTGACAGCCTGGGCCTGAAGCTCAACGTGGTGCCGACCTCATGGGAAGACTGGCCGCTGGGCGTAGCATCGGGCAAATATGATGCTGCTATCAGCAACGTAACCGTCACCAAAGAGCGCAAAGAGCGTTTTGACTTCGCGACCTATCGCAAAGACTCACTCGGTTTCTATGTCAAATCCAGCAGCCAGATTAAATCGCTGAGCAAAGCGGAAGATATTGCCGGTTTGCGCATCATCGTGGGTTCAGGCACTAACCAGGAAGCGATCTTGCTGGCGTGGGATAAAGAGAACCAGGCCAAAGGCTTGAAACCGTTCACACCGGTTTACACCAAGGATGATGCCGCACAAACGCTGGCGTTACAGTCGGGCCGTGCCGATGCCTACTTCGGTCCGAATGTGATTGGTGCCTGGAAAGCGGCACTGACGCATCAGACCCGCTTGGTGGGTAGCGTCGATGGCGGCTGGCCAAAAGCGGCGCATATCGCGGTCACGGTGAAGAAGGGCAGCGGCCTGGCGGAACCGATCAACACCGCGCTGAACGGTGTGATCAAAAACGGCGATTACGACAAGGTGCTGAATCGTTGGGGTGAAGGCGTGGAGCGTCTGGATCACTCTGAAATCAACCCTGCCGGTCTGGGCGATTAAGGAGGCAGCATGAGTCAGCATTTTTTCCGCGAAGTGCACCCCGAAGCCGCAGAACTGCAACCGATTATCACCGGCTTGTTTGGTGAGTATGCGGCGCGCTACGGCGATTTCTTTAAGAGCGCCAATGAGGTCGAACTCAGCGAATGGTATTTGCCGCCGCGCGGGCTGTTTATCGTGCTGGAGCGCGATGGCGAGATTATCGCGATGGGGGCGTTCAAGCCGTATGACGAGGTGACGGCGGAACTCAAACGTATCTGGACGCGCAGCGATCTTCGCCGTCAGGGCTTGGCGTTGCTGATTCTGCAAGAGCTGGAGCGGCGCGCCTTGCGCGCCGGTTATCAGCGCGTATTTCTGACCACCGGTTTTCGTCAGCCGGAAGCCGTGCAGCTCTACATCGGCCATGGCTATCAGCCGCAGTTTGCGCTACTCGAAGATATGGAAATCTACGGTCAGCCGCCGCATGACGGGCGTCTGCGCTTTCTAAAAGTCATTGATGTGCACAGCGTGGCGCAGGCCAGCTAAGGGGTTGAGATGAGTAAAGAACAACGCTTGACCGTGGTGCCTGCACGCTATCCTGGACGGGTAATCGGGGCGATTGTCGCCCTGTTTATTCTGGCCAGCGTGATTGATTCTGTGGCCTTTAATCCGCGTTGGGAGTGGCGCGTATTTGCCCGCTGGTTCTTTGATCCGGTGATCCTGTATGGATTGGGACAAACCCTGCTGCTGACGCTCTTTGGTACGGTGCTGAGTCTGTTTTTCGGCGGCTTACTGGCGTTGGCGCGGCTCTCATCTTCTTGGCTGTTGAGCACGCTGGCGTTCGGCTACATCTGGCTGTTCCGTTCGCTTCCGCTGATTGTGGTGCTGATCATTCTGTATAACTTCTCCTATCTCTACGACACCTTGTCACTGGGCGTGCCTTTTACGGCGCTCTCATGGGGCCATTTCCAGACTATTAACGTGCTGGGGCAATTCCCGGCAGCCGTGATTGGCCTGACGCTGGTGCAAAGCGCCTACAGCGCGGAGATCATTCGTGGTGGCTTTTTAGGGGTCGATCACGGTCAGTTTGAAGCGGCCTCGGCGTTGGGGTTATCTTCCTCGCGACGCACGTTCCGCATCATTCTGCCGCAGGCGCTGCGCGCCATCATTCCCACCACGTTTAATGAAATCATCAGCCTCGCGAAAGGCACCTCCATGGTGTACGTGCTGGCGATGCCGGAGCTGTTTTATACCATCCAGATGATCTACAACCGCACCCAGCAGGTGATTCCTTTGCTGATGGTGGGCGCGGCCTGGTACCTGATCATCACCACCGTGTTGTCACTGCTGCAGCACAGCGTTGAACGCTGGCTGGCACGCAGCGTGACGCGTGAGCCACAACCCTCGCGCTGGCGTCAGTGGCGCAATCGACCTGTCACTTCTACCGCGAATGAGGAGCTTTCCCATGTCCGAGGCCATTGATTATCGTCATCTGCACAGCACCGGTGCCATCAGCATTACCGGCGTGAGTAAGTCGTTTGGCAAACACAAAGCGCTGGATGACGTATCGCTGGAGCTGGAGCCTGGATCGGTGACGGTGATCCTTGGCCCATCAGGTTCCGGCAAATCCACGCTGCTACGCACCATTAATCATCTGGAGCGCGTCGATGAAGGCTTTATCCAGATCGACGGGGATTACATTGGCTATCAGCGTCGTGGCGACAAACTGTATGAGCTGAAAGAGAAGGCGATTTTGCGCCAGCGCATCAACGTCGGTTATGTCTTTCAGAACTTCAATCTGTTCCCGCATCTGACGGTACTGGAAAACCTGATTGAGGCACCGATTGCCCATCGTCAGCTATCGCGTCGTGAGGCAGTCGAACGCGCCGGTGAACTGCTGGATATCGTGGGACTGCGCCACAAAGCCGATGCCTGGCCGCGTCATCTTTCTGGCGGACAGCAGCAGCGCATCGCGATTGCACGCGCGTTAATGCTCAATCCTCGGGTGATGTTGTTTGATGAACCCACCTCAGCGCTTGATCCTGAGCTGGTGGGGGAAGTGCTGGACGTGATTAAAAAGCTGGCGCGATCCGGCACGACCTTAGTGATTGTCACACACGAGATTGGCTTTGCGCGTGAGGTGGCGGACCACGTGGTGTTTATGGTGGATGGCCGTATTGTCGAGCAGGGCAGCAGCCATCAGGTTCTGAGTCAACCGCGCCATGAGCGCACTAAACGTTTTCTGGCGCGGGTGCTGTAATGGAAAGAGTAATTGTGTCAGCACTGGCGGCGTGGTTATTCAGCGCCCCGCTGTTTGCCGCTGAAAAGCTGGATGCGAAGAATAATGAAACGCCAATCAATATTGCGGCGAATCCGCAAGCCATCGCCAAAATCCCGCCCGGCTTTCACTTTGTGAATCCCGGATTTTTGACGGTGGCGACCTCGGCTTCGAATTCGCCGCCGATTGGCTTGTGGGCTTCGGATAACAAAACGCTCATCGGCAGCGACCCGGACTTTGCCCGCTTGCTGGCGGACAGCCTGGGCTTAAAGTTAAAACTGGTGCCCGCTGCATGGGAAGACTGGCCGTTGGGTATCACGGCGGGGCGCTATGACGTCGCGATGTTTAATATTGCGGTGACAGAGGAGCGGAAGCAGAAATTCGATTTCGCTACCTATCGCGCGGACAACCACGCCTTCGCGGTGAAAACCGACAGTGCGATTACCGCCATTAAAGGGCGCGAAGATGTGGCAGGGAAACGTATTATTGTGGGATCGGGCACCAATCAGGAGAAAATATTACTGAGTTGGGATGCCAAAAACCGGGCGCAGGGTCTGGCGCCGGTTCAACCGATTTACCTGAATGATGATGCGTCCGCGACGCTGGCGCTGCTTTCCGGACGGGCAGATGCCTCTTTTGGGCCGCAAGCAATGGCGGCATGGAAAGTCGCTTCACGCGGGCAAACCAAAATCGTTGGACACGGGCCGTTCCGCGCCTGGGTGGCTGTCACCACCAAAAAAGGCAACGGTCTGGATGTCGCGTTGCAGCAGGCGATCAATGGTGCAATAGCCAGCGGGCAGTATAAACAGGTTTTAGCGCGCTGGGGGGAGCAGGAGGAGGCGGTGGAGGCTTCTCAGGTAAACCCGCCAGGTATTGTGTATCAATAATGTCGACTCAGTTATTGGTTGCGAGAAAACTCACAATTTAATTGTTGTGAGTTTTTTTTGTTTTCATTGGTTATTGATTGAGGTCTTGTTTTAGTAAATGCGAGTGAATTATCTCATTTATTTCTTTCTCTCTTACGAGGAACGGTATTGTTTCTCTGATTTAATGCGTTGAATATTAATGCCAGCAAGACAGACTGGTTAATCATTTACACATTGGGGAATTGAAATGGAATCGAGAGTTAAAAAGCTAGAGAATTTATTTTCTGATTTAGCTACGGATGTCGCTGTTATCAAATCTAACCATGCAACAAAGCAGGATCTCGCCGAGGTGCGTTCAGAAGTTCGGGAAATTAAAGCCGATATCGCCTCAATAAAACAGAACTACGCGACAAAAGCCGATGTTCTGGCTATCAGAGGCGATCTGTACCAGGCGATCACCTCACAAACAAAATGGATGGTCTCGATGCAAATGATCACCATGGGAGTCGCATTAGCCATCGCGAAAGCGATATTTTGATCTTCAGGCGGCAGTGATGCCGCCTGCACAGTACAGTTCAGCGTTAACTTGATGCTCTCCGTATCCACAGTGCCGCCTCTCCCGCCGGAAGAGGGCGAGCAAAGTGATAGCCCTGGAACAGGTGACAGCCTTTGTCACGCAGATATTCGAAATAATCTTCGCTCTCAATGCCCTCGGCTAACACGTTCAGCCCCATATCGCGCGATAATTCGATAGTTTTGAGTACCACAATAGCGGCAGATTCATTTTTGAAAATCTGCATTATCAATGACTTGTCAATTTTTATATCATCAATAGCAAAATCACTGATCGATTTGAGAGACGAGTAGCCCACGCCAAAATCATCAATCGCCCACTTAATACCCAGTTGGCTAAAGTGCGCGATGACGTCTCCGATGCGCTTTTGATCATAGATAAAGGTGGTCTCAGTGATTTCAAACTTTAGTCTTTCGGGACTGATTTTATAATGCGAAAGCGTCAGCAGCGTATCCTGAGTAAAATCCCGATGCATTAATTGCAAGGGACTGATATTGATCGAAAATTTCAGGTTGGTCAGATTGAATATGCGGTCCCAATCCGACATCTGTTGCAGGGTGCGTTCCATCACCCATTTACCGATCTCAATAATCAGCCCGCTTTTCTCCGCTACCGGGATAAAAACCTCCGGGGAAATAAAACCTTTCACCGGATGTTTCCAGCGTAACAGGGCTTCAAAGCCAATCAGTTTCTTATCCACATCTACTTGAGGTTGATAGTAGAGTTCCAGTTGGTTGTTGATGATAGCATTTGACAGTTCACGCTTAATCAGATCGGTTTCCGAATAATTACCTCTTGAGGTAAATACCGTTAATAACAATGCCACGATAGGGACACTGCAATTGACAATATAAAATCCATACTCTTCAGGGATATTTAATTGAAATCCACCATTCTGCCAGGTGAGCCCAGTCACGATGAACAGGAGATACACTGCCAGGCAAATAAGCGGGAATGCCTTGCTAAGATAGCCAGACTGTTGGCGCAACACGAGCGAAGAACCAATGGTTAAAGCCAGCAGGTAATTGTATTCGGTATGTTTACCCGCTGTATGATAATTATCGACTAATAGCAACAGGGTAATACTCACCAAAAGAGCATGAACAATGATGTAGAGGTGATGTTTCAACCGACTGCAAAAGGCCGCACAGGTGATATAAATGCCTAACGCGCTGCTCACACAATACAATAACGCCACATCATTATGGCCACGGCTGTAGTTAAAATATATCATAAACAGTCCAGCAAAAATGCTGGAAATCCCGGCGATTAATAAGGTTAAGCGAAGTTTCTTTTCCAGACTGTCTCCTTTCAATATGAAAGGAAGATTGCGGATCATAGAATATCTTGAACTGAAATAAGAGATCATGAGTTATCTCATTGGTGTCATAATTATTTAATTTTTTCAGCAGGGTATATTAAGGAAAAGCGAGACGGCTGTCATAACTGTTTTCATGTTATTTACACAGAAACCGGCTTGATGGTAATTTGAGATAGTCCAGAACAGTCTGTCAATGATAGATGATAAGCCGATATAAGATGGCGGTGACCGTCAATAATTTTCTCCTGGTCAGCGTCTGCCAGAAGCATGCAAGGAGTATCGTCCAGTTTACCCACAGGAAGATTGTTCCTACCCACTGACAATGCCTCGCGTTAGAATGAAGCCTGAATACCTCAAAATCGACGGGTTGCAATGAAAATTCGATTCCTTTCTGCGAATGAACTCAAGCTGGCCGAAGTCCGTACCATCCTGGAGCCAGTGGGCGTGGAGGTGATCCCCATCGCCCGACGCATTGAAGAGATTCAGACTGAAAATGAGGTGGAGTTGGTGCGTGATAAACTCACCAAAGCCTTTTCAATTATTGGTCGTCCGCTGTTTGTTGAACACACCGGTTTATATCTCGATGGGCTAAACGGTTTACCTGCCGGCCTGACGCGCATTTTCTGGAGCCGTTTGCATGCGGAGCGCTTTACTAAACTGGTGAGCGGTTTAGATAGCCCCAACGTGACAGCAAAGACGGTGCTCGGCTACTGCGATGGGCGCAAAATGTATCAGTTTGAAGGTCAGCTGCGTGGCACCATTGCACCGGCACCCGCTGGACCTCAAGAATTTCAGTGGGATTGCGTGTTTATTCCTGAAGGTCACTCCCAGACTTTTGCTGAAATGGGTGAACTGAAAAACGAGATCTCAATGCGGCGCTTAGCGCTGGACCGCTTCGCCACCTTTCTAAAAACATCACGGGGACTGGCATGAAACCGGAACTCAAACGTGCCTACGATGCAGGAAAACTGATCCTGTTCGCGGGGGCGGGTATCTCACGCAATCTTGGCTTGCCGGAATGGCATGAGCTGATTGCGCATCTCGCGAAAGAGCTGGGTTACGATCCCAAAATCTTCAACACCTACGGCACACATCTGTCATTGGCGGAATATTACAAGCAGCGCAAAGGATCGCTGGGTCCCTTACGCAGTTGGATGGATCGTGAATGGCACCGCCCGGACATTGATGTGCGGAGTTCTGAAATCCATACCATGATCACTCAGGGCAACTTTTCGCGCATCTACACCACCAACTACGATCGCTGGTTGGAAATGGCACACGAGGCGCATAACGTGCCCTACAGCAAGGTCGCAAACGCGGCGGATTTGGTTTCATTGACAGAAGACAAGCGCCATATCATTAAACTTCATGGCGATTTTGACGATGATACCTCTATCGTTTTAGATGAAAGCAGCTACTTTGAACGCCTCTATTTCGATTCGCCGCTGGATATCAAACTGACCCATGATGTGATGGGCAACTCCGTGTTGTTTGTGGGATACAGCATCAGCGATTTTAATATTCGTCTGTTATTCTACCGGCTGACAAAAATGTGGGGGCGAACGGGCCTCGCAACCGCGCGTCCTAAATCCTATCTGTTCACCAATCGTAATAACCCGGTGGCAAAAGAGGTGTTGGGACAGTGGGGCATCGAAATGATCGTGTCAGAAGAGGACGATCCGCGCAAAGCGCTGGCAACGTTCCTGGAAGAATTACTGGCTTAATGAGCAGAAAGTGATTGCTCAAAAAAGTTTGCTTAGAATATACTGTATATAAATACAGTTAACCGAGGTGCATCATGGCAGTCGAAACCAAATATGTTGTTGTCAGAAAGGGTGAAGAAAAGATGACGTTTGCCAATAAAAAAGACGCGGATGCCTGGGATAAAATGCTCGATATGGCTGACGCCTTCACCGACTGGCTGCAACAGCATCAGCCTGAGCTGGATGAAGCGCAGGCCGAAGCATTGGGCATGTTACTGGCAGAACAGAAAGACGCGGTGCAGCATATCCTTCGCACCAGCAAGTTACCGGATGCGGTGAAGGAAGAAGCTGTTGAGAGCGCAGAGAGCGAAACGGAAGCCTCTGCTGATGCAGAAGTGAGTGCGCCAGAAAAGAAAGTACGCGCGGTTAAAGCGGCTTGATGCGTGAAGGGCGATCCATGGGTCGCCCTTCACGGTTAATGCTTAATTTGATAGCGCGTACTGCGCCCACCGCCCGGTAATTTCTCCAGACAGCCTTTTTCCAACAACTCTACCAAATGACGTGTCGCCGTGGCTTTACTCACCTTCGCCACCTTCTGATACTGACTGGCGCTGATACCTTCCGTGAATCCCTGTTCGCCGCCGTCGAGTAATCGATTGAGCACGCGCGTTTGCTCCGCATTCAGTTGAGCCGCATTGTGGATTAGCCAGAAGCGGGCTTTGTTTTGCGTGCGCGTCACAATCGCTAACGCCTGATCCAGACTGTCTTGCAGCACATCCAGAAACCACATAAGCCATTCGGTGATATCCAGTTCACCGCGCTGGGTTTCCTGCAGAATCCGATAATAATCGGCGCGTCGTGTCAGGATCGACGCAGACATGGCATACAGGCGAATACTTTGGCTGTCTGCCTGCGCCAGTGCCAGGTCTGTCAACGCGCGCGTGATACGGCCATTCCCGTCATCAAAGGGATGGAGCGTTACAAACCACAAGTGGCAAAGAGCCGCTCGTAGCAGGGGGTCGAGCATCACATCATCACGACTGTGATTAAACCAAGCGATAAAAGCTTCAAGTTGCGCTTCTAAGCCAGCCCGGGGCGGCGCTTCAAAATGCACGGTAGGGCGGTCTATGCGCCCCGACACCACCTGCATCGGCTCCTCCCCGCGCAACGCACCGACATTGAAACGTTTGAGGGACCATTCACTGGCAGGAAATAGCCAGTGATGCCACTGGCATAGTCTTTCCAACGTTAATGGCGTATCACGTTGGGAGATGGCATCCATCATCATGGTGGCCAGTCCTTCCGAGCGCTCAGAAACCGGGTAGGGTTGTTCAAGCGTCACGCCCAGCCGACGGGCGAGGGAAGATCGCACCGATTGCGCGTTGACGCGTTCATCTTCAATCGCGGAGGAAGCGAGGATATTGTTAAGTAACGTATCCAGCGTCTGCTGATCGTTATTATCAGCCACGCTTGCGCGCCCTAGCAGTACACCACGCTGCTGTTGCAGCGAGCGTAAACGTGGCAGTAATTTTTCATCCTGCCAGTGAAACTGCGGCCAGTCTGGCTGTTGCCATATCCACATGTTTAACCTCAATGCTTTGACGAGATGAGCTGAATCATCGATGTATTTGGCTCACAGTGTGAGCTGATTGAAAATTTATTCGGCTCATAATATGAGATGAATAATAGTGCTTAATCGGCTCAAAAGCCAGATTCTGTTAGGCACAGGCAAGGCGAAATGTGGCGATTTCAGGCTGAAATTGGCCTTTGATTGGGGAGCAATACGGGGGAATTGTGAGGTTAGAATCAGGTCGGGACTGGGCAAGTAACCCCGGCATGGCCGGGATTACCGCTGTCATCAATGAGTGAACAGTGAAAATGTACCGGAGTAGTAACTGACCATCCATGCCACGTACACCAGCCATACCAACAGCAATCCTGTTAAGCCTAATTTGCCTGTCATATTCGTATCCTCTTCTTATTTGGCGCTGTGCGCTCTGTAAGGAATAAATTGACAGCAGAGCGAATCGGCGATCTTGCGCCAGATCAAAAACAGCGTTTGTTGTGGTGGAAATGATGTGTCAGAAATTGATCGAGGCAGGGAAAATAATTTATGGCGGAAACAGTAAGGATAATAAGCGGATAAAAAGTGCCGATTGTTTCTCATCCTGGCCATAAATCGCGGTGAAATAACTCAGAGATCCTAAAATTTACGGCGAAGTTTAAAAAATATTCAATCCTGCAATTCTTTTGGCAAAGGAAATTTATTTTGAACATCGCAAACCGAATAACCAGACTCTCGTTCTGGAATAGATTATTTGCTCTGATCCTGCTGCTGTTAGGCATCACGCTGGCTGTGGGAGGCGGCTGGCTGGCAGCATTAGGCGGAAACTGGTATTACGTGCTGGCGGGAATAGGGCTGGTGATATCCGCTGTGCTGATCTTTATGAGAAGAACTAGCGGCGCGACGTGGTTCGCGCTGGTGTTTATCGGCACCTTAATCTGGACCATCCAGGAATCTGGTCTCGATTATTGGCGTTGGGTACCACGTTTCGCTCTGATGCTTATTCTCGGCATCTGGTTTGCCTTCCAACTGCCTAATCTGGCACCACGGGTCAGTCGGGGTGCATCACGTGTATTGGCAGGTTTGTTAATCGTGGCATTTATTGTGGCTGCTGCGTTGCCGTTTGCGCCACTGAATGAGACACCTGCGACCAATGTCCCAGCAGCAGGCTCAGCGAACTATCTGGCCGACACCGGCAACGGGAAAGCCTCTACGCCGGATAATGGCGACTGGTATACCTACGGCGGATCGCTGGCATCGCAACGTTTTGCTAATGCGAATCAGATTACGCCCGATAACGTCAAAGACCTGAAGCTTGCCTGGCAATTCCGTACTGGCGACCTGCCCAAGGCGCGTTGGGGTGGGGAGAACACGCCAATTAAGGTTGGCGATACTTTATATACTTGCACCGCGCGCAACATGGTATTTGCGCTGGATGCGGCAACCGGGAAAGAGAAGTGGCATTTTGATCCGAAGGTCAGCGACAAGTCGATCCCTTACACTGCCGCTTGTCGCGGTTTGACCTGGTACGACAGTCAAACCAACAGCCACGCGACCACAGGTCAAGTGGCGGCGATGCCAGAGGGGGATAACAGTGACTGCCAGCAACGCATCATTCTCGGTACGTTGGATGCACGCATCATTGAGCTGAATGCCAAAACAGGTGAGGTATGTCGCAGCTTTGGTCATCAAGGCACGGTAAATCTGGCTGAGGACATGGGCGAAACCTATGACGGTTATGTCGCCATCAACTCTGCACCGGTGGTGATCCGCGATACGCTGGTGGTAGGGCATCAGACCATTGATGGTCAGAGAGCTTTTGGTCCTCCGGGTGTGATCAAAGCCTATGATGTGCGTACCGGCGCGTTGAAATGGGCGTGGGATGCCGCCGCGCCAGACACCGCAACCCCGAAGAAAGGACCAAATGCTTATAAGCGCGGTTCGCCAGATGTCTGGACCTCCTTTACCGGTGACGACAAATTGGGGCTGGTTTATCTGCCCGTGGGTAACTCATCCGGCGACTACTGGAGCGGTACTCGCACACCCGCGGAGAACAAGTATTCCGTTTCGTTGACCGCACTCAACATTGATACCGGGCTGCCAGCGTGGACCTTCCAGACGGCGCATAAAGACGTCTGGGACTACGATCCCGGTTCACAACCCACGCTGGTGGATTATCCTGATAAGAATGGCGGCAAAACGCCAGCCATTATCATGCCGACGAAGCAGGGCGAGATTTACGTACTGGACCGTCGTACCGGTAAATCGCTGTTTGGTGTTGAGGAACGTCCGGTGCCAGGTGGTGGGGTTGAACCCGAGCAGCGCTCGCCCACGCAACCTTACTCACTGTTCCACCATCTCAGCAAGCCAGATCTGACGCCGCAAGATATGTGGGGCCTGACGCCGGTGGATCAGCTGGTATGCCGAATTCAGTTCCAGAAGGCCAGTTATAAAGGCCAGTACACGCCTCCTGAAGCCGACCGTCATTCAATTGAGTACCCTGGCTATAACGGTGGGTCGGACTGGGGCAGCGTTGCGGTGGATCCGACACGCGGCATTATCATTGCGAACTATAACGATATGCCGAACTACAACATTCTGGTTCCGCGTGCGAAAGCCGATGCTCTGGGCTGGAAGCCACGCGATGAAATTCCTTATAACCCTCACGACACCGGCCATGCGGAGGGCGCGGGCGACCCGCAAATTGGCGTACCTTATGCTGTTAACGTGAATGCAGGCTGGCGTTTACCTTACACCGGGATGTTGTGTAAGGAGCCACCGTATGGCGGAATTCGTGCTATCGATCTGCGTGATGGCCGCACGATTTGGGATCGCCCACTGGGCACCGCACGTCGCAACGGTCCGTTTGGACTGCCAACTGGGTTACCTATTAATATCGGAACGCCAAACAATGGGGGATCGGTCGTGACAGCCAGCGGATTGGTCTTTGTTGCTGCAGCGACAGACGATCTGATTCGCGCCATTGATCTGCGAACCGGCAAGCAGGTATGGAGCACGGAACTCCCGGCGGGTGGGCAGGCTAATCCAATGATCTACACGCAAAATGGACGTGAATATTTAGTGATCGTCGCGGCGGGTCATCACTTTATGGAAACCCCGGTGGGGGATTACGTGTTGGCCTATGCCTTACCCCAACAGCAATAAGGCATAAAAAAACCGGTATGGGATATACCATCCTGTACCGGTTATTAGGCGTTTCAATTCGACAACCGGGGCAAATTATTTGCTCAGCAGTTCATTGCGCACAATCGCTGCGCCCGCGCTTAAAGCATTCAATTTGCCGCGAGCCACTTCGCGCGACAGAGGTGTCATACCGCAGTTAGTCGAAGGATAGAGCTTGTCAGCATCGACAAACTGCAGGGCTTTACGCAGGGTATCAGCCACTTGTTCAGGTGTCTCGATGTCGTTGGTTGCCACGTCAATCGCGCCGACCATCACTTTTTTACCCCGGATCAATTCAATCAGATCCATTGGCACGCGAGAGTTCTGACACTCAAGTGACACGATATCGATAGACGATTTTTGCAGTTTAGGGAACACTTCTTCGTACTGGCGCCACTCAGTACCCAGCGTCTTTTTCCAGTCAGTATTGGCTTTGATGCCGTAGCCATAGCAAATGTGAACGGCAGTTTCGCATTTCAGCCCTTCCACAGCGCGCTCTAAAGCCGCGATACCCCAGTCATTCACTTCATCGAAGAACACGTTAAATGCTGGCTCATCGAACTGAATAATGTCGATGCCCACAGCCTCTAACTCTTTGGCTTCCTGGTTAAGAATTTTGGCAAATTCCCAGGCCAGCTTCTCACGGCTTTTGTAGTGGTTATCATAAAGCGTGTCGATCATGGTCATCGGACCCGGCAGCGCCCACTTAATCGGTTGCTTGGTTTGCTGACGCAGGAATTTGGCATCTTCGATGAATACTGGCTTCATACGTTCTACCGCGCTAATGACGGTAGGTACGCTGGCATCATAGCGGTTACGAATTCTGACGATCTCGCGCTTCTGAAAATCCACGCCATTGAGATGTTCAATAAAAGTGGTGACAAAGTGCTGACGTGTTTGTTCGCCATCACTGACAATATCAATCCCTGCCTGTAATTGATCGTCCAGAATTAAACGCAACGCATCTTTTTTACCGTCAACCAGTTCCTGGCCTTGTAATTTCCACGGCGACCACAGGGTCTCAGGTTGTGCCAGCCAAGAGGGCTTCGGCAAACTGCCAGCAGTGGACGTCGGTAATAATGTTTTCATAAGTGAAGACCTTGTATTTTCGGTTAATCAAAGCGCGAAATTAGCAGACCATTGCTCAAGAATGTTTTGGTAAGGTTTGATGAAGTTCTCTTCAGTAAACTTACCCTGCTCAGTTGCCAACAGGCTACGCTCTTCGCGATCGTAAACGATGCGCGTTAATGAATGATCCTGGTGGTTCAGGCTTGGCTGAAAGCGTTGGCCCGCTGGTGAGTTCGCGTTGTAAATCTCCGGGCGATAAATTTTCTGGAACGTTTCCATGGTACTGATGGTGCTGATCAGCTCCAGATCGCTGTAATCACGCAGCAAATCACCAGAGAAGTAGAAGGCTAAAGGCGCAACGCTGTTGGCGGGCATGAAATAGCGCGCGTGTAATCCCATTTTATGGAAGTACTGGTCGGTCAATGAATATTCATCTTGCTGGTATTCAATGCCCAACACCGGGTGCTGATTGCCAGTACGGGTATACACATTCTTACTGGAAACGCTGAGGCAGATAACCGGTGCCTTGCTGAAGTGCTCTTTGTACTTGTCCGAATTAACGAAACTTTTAAAGATATTCCCATGCAGATCGCCAAAGTTTTCTGGCGTGCTGAATCCAGCATTGCGCTTGTTATGATCAGCCAGTAATACGCTGAAATCATAATCGCGCACGTAAGAGGAGAAGTTATTGCCAACAATCCCTTCAATGCGCTGATCGGTTTTTTTATCAACGATATGAGTTTTCAGGATTTCAATCACGGGGAACGTAGTGCCATTTCCCTCAATGTCCAGTTCTACAGAAATGATATCGAGTTCAACAGAATAACGATCGCTTTTTGGGTTATCCCAGGATGCCAGTGAGTTAAAGCGATTATCCATCATCTTTAAGGCGTTACGCAGGTTCTCTTGACGATGCTGGCCTCTCGCCAGGTTCGCAAAGTTAGTGGTAATACGCGTGCTTTCGGAAGGGTTGTAGTTCTCATCGAAAGTGGTTTTTTTCACGGTAAAGATAAAGTCTGCGTTCATTTGATCTGGCACCCTAAGTTCTGACAGAAAACCTGATTTCATTCCTGGGTTAGCAAGGCTGAAAGGTTTTTGTATTCACTAGACGTTTAGACGTCTAGAAGCTTTCACATGGCATCATTTATGCCAGAGTCTTGAGGTGAGGAAAAGTGATTTAATTTCACTGAACATGAAGCATCTTCATGATCTCTCATGTTGCCTGAAAGGTGTTCAATATATTGCGGGGAGAGGATCGTAGGGGCGGCCATTTGGCCGCCCGCTTAAGGATTCACCTCTTCAAGTCGGCGATTCAGGGTGCGAGGGCCATAAACCCCAATGGTAAACACCACTATCGCCATCGCGCCAGAAATCACGGCGAAGACTGAACTCACACCCATTTCACTCAACACCCAGGCAATGGTAAAGCCAGACAGCATGCCGCTGATGCGGCTAACGGAATAGACCAGGCCAATCGCTTTGGCGCGAAAACGTGTCGGGAACAGTTCAGCCTGATAGGCACGATAAGAGAAGGTCATACAGGTACTGGCCAGCGACAGCAACAGCCCCAATGTCACCAGCATCACCGGTTGTGACTGCCAGGAGAAAATAGTACCGACGATGGCAATCGCCAGAGCAGAACCGCTCACCAGCCACTTACGTTCAATGCGGTCAGCAAATGTCATCGCCACCAGCGGTCCCAGCGGGCTGGCAAACGCAATCAGAAACGAATAGAGCAGGCTGTGAGTAAAGGTCACCCCTTTTGCTGCCAGTAAGGTCGGGATCCAACTGGCAAAACCGTAATAACCAATTGACTGAAAGAAATTAAACACCAGCAGCATGATGGTGCGTCGACGATACGGCGGGCGCCACATCTCATTCTTCACCGCAGGCTTAGCTTCAGTTGGGATGCACTGCTGCAGATCCACTGCGGGTAGGGCAGAACCGGTCGATTTCGCTACACGCGCTTCCAGTCTGCGCACCACATCCTCAGCTTCTTTATAACGACCTTGTTCAACCAGCCAGCGCGGGCTTTCTGGCAAGCCCATACGAATAATCCACACCAGGATCGCACCGATACAGCCAAACAGCACCACCCAACGCCAGCCACTCAAACCCAGTATCTCTTGCGGCACTAACTGCCACGAAAGGAAGGCGATAGTAGGAATGGAGGTGTACTGAATCGCTTGCACAAAGGCATAAGAACGCCCGCGCAGACGTGCAGGAATAAATTCCGAGACGTAGGCGTCAATCGTCACCAGTTCAGCACCGACGCCGATACCGGAAATAATGCGCCAAAACACCACGGCAAAAGGGTGATGCTGTAAAGCCATGATGCCACTGGCCACCGCATAAATGAGCAGCGCAATGATAAACACCTTCTTACGTCCGATACGGTCAGCCAAATTGGCGATAAGCAACGTACCAAGGAACACACCGAGAAACATCGCCGCGACGAAGGCACCCAGGCTGGTAGGATCAAAAAAGTTATGGCTGCCGTGGGAAAAAATACCTTCACGCACCATGCCGGGACCGATATAAGCGGTCAGAAACACATCGTAGACCTCAAACCAGCCACCCAGCGCCAGGGCGAAGATGATCAGCCATAGGGGACGGGCGGCGGGCAAGCGCTCCAGCCGCGCAGAGAGTTGCGCGCCAAAGGCTTTTCCCTCTTCAGGTGTGAAATTCTCGCGCCAGGTCATCGGAGGCGGTATCGACTCGCTCAGTGAAATTTTCTTAAGCACGGTAGGGTACTCCGTTGTTTTATATTATTTTTTATGCAGGTTTATAAGGGACGCCATGTTCTGGCGACCCGACATATCGCGCGACCCTGATCCAGAGTGCGCAGACGAAATCATTAAACCGGGCAGCCCTTCGCACGCAGGATCGCGTTGAAACGCTCGGGATCGTTGTTACCGGCGATATTGCTGGCGCGGATCTTCTCTTCACGCTGGGCGTGCTGTTGTATTCGTGGCAGCAGGACACTCAGCTCATCTTGTCGGATGGCTATCACGCCGTCTGTATCAGCCACGATCAAATCTCCTGGCGACACCACTAACCCCGCGCAATGTACGGTGGAATTCACTTCACCAGGGCCTTCTTTCGAAGGACCGCGTAAGGTATTGCCACGCGCCCAGCAGGCAATGCCGCCTTCGGCCCACTCATTCAGATCGCGCACGGCACCATCAATCACGAAACCGGCAATCTTTTTGGTCACGGCGGAGGTCCGCATCAGACCCCCAATCAATGCCTGGGTCAGATCGCCCGATCCATCAACCACGATCACATCGCCGGGCTGTGCCATCTCAATGGCTTTGTGAATCATCAGGTTATCGCCTGGACGAACCTTTACGGTGATGGCTGGCCCGCACAGCACCAGGTTTGCATCGTTGTGATACGCCTGCAATCCAATGGCACCGACACTGCGCCCCATCGAATCACCAATATTTGGCACTGGCAGTGCGCGGAAGGCATCAATCACGCCCGCATCAATCTGTGCGCCACGCTCACCGATGAAATAGCCAATGGGCCAGTCTTTATGAATCGTCATGTGTTAACTCCGGTTAAGCGCCTGTGGATTGACACAGGCTGAGAGGTTGATCTGTTGGTTATCGAGAAAAGCCAGACATTGGCGTGCGGCGCTCTGTGCCACGGCATCCAGCGCCTGTGGGGTGGAACCGCCAATATGCGGGGTGATGATCAGGTTGCCGAGCGCGCGGAAAGGATGATCTGCCGCCAGCGGCTCTTGGGTTACCGTATCCAGTGCGGCAGCGCGTAACTGCCCGCTTTGTAGCGCGGCAATCAGTGCCTCTTCGTCAATCAGTTCACCCCGCGCGGTATTGATCAGCGTGGCGTGCGCTGGCAGCTGCGCCAGACTTTGCGCGTTAATCATCAGACGCGTTTTCGGTGTCACCGGACAGTGCAGACTGAGTACATCTGCCAGTGGCAGCAGCGCGTCCAACGTCGCGCAGCGCTGTGCACCTTCTAAGTCCGCATCGGCGGGGGTAGCAGGGTCGAAAAATGCGACCTTCATCCCAATCACGCGGGCGAAACGCGCCACTCGGCGGCCAATTTCGCCAAAGCCCACCAGACCCAGGGTTTTGCCTTGCAGCTCCTCGCCATCGCCGCTGCGCGTCCAGCGTCCGGCGGTGACTTCCTGCTGGAAAAAGGGCAGGCGGCGCGCGCAATTCAGCATCAGTGCCAGTGTCAGTTCCGCAACCGATTGAGCATTGGTGGCTGGCGTGGTTAACACCGGAATGCCACGCTCCGTGGCTGCGGCAACGTCAATATTGGTCACGCCCACGCCATGCTTGCAGATGATTTTCAGCGTAGGGCAGGCGTTAATGGCCTTGGCATTCAGCACCACAGTGCGCGAAATCACCGCATCGTACGCCACGGTGCTCATGCGATGTTCGACCTCCGCAATGTCGTTGGCGTCAGCAAGATAATCCACCGTGCAACCGGCCTCAGCGAGAAGCTGACGGCCTCCCTGGCCAAGGCTCGTGGTGGTCACGAGAAAGCGATAACTCATGTCGATTCTCCAATAGGGTTTACGTCATCCTGGCATCGACAATCGATAAAAAATATTCTGCGAAGGTTATTAATTCATTCCCTAAAGGAATCAGTGTGCAAAATTCGCGCATCCGGGCTGACCGACTAAGCACCGTTTTATGTTGGATAATTGTTAACGTCATGATCGAAAATCAGGAGGATCATGCCAGTCCCTACTCTTTAGGATTTTTACTCATAAACAGGGCGAAAACCCTGAAGCCGTAAGTGGCGCAGGCCGCATAAGTGCCGTTAAAAACCCTGACTCATAGTGTGATCTACTTCAAAAAACACTCTCAACACCCTGATGCCTGTCAAATATTTTATCGCCGCTGTTTTGAGCAGAAGGCGATGGAATGTTGAGCAGGCTTGGCGGTGAGCAATTTTTAGCCGCACGAAATGATAAATGTAACTAAAGTCACCGAGTGTACCGTTTGGTTCATTAACAACTACATAATAGAACGGTTACATCATGTATCAGTCCAAAGATCTGCTCGCCGTACTGGGTCGCGTTATGGCGGTCGGTCTGTTCTTCACGTCGGGTCTCGACAAAATCACCCACTACGCTGACAACCTGCAAACCATGGCGGACAACGGCGTACCCGGTTTCTTCCTGCCGTTGGTCATCCTGTTGGAAGTGGGTGGTGGGTTGGCGATCGCACTTGGTTTTCTCACACGCTTTACCGCGATATTTATGGCGGTGTTTTCAGTGGTGGCGGGGTTCCTGTTTTATCAGGGCTACAGCCACGCGCACCTGATGGTGTGGTTGAAAAACATCTCCTGCGCGGCAGGATTCCTGATGCTGTGCCTACACGGTGGTGGCAAATGGAGCCTTGATCATCTTATTCAGCAACGCCTCGCGCGCCACTGAGCATTCCCTCTAACACCTTCATTTTTAGGACAACATCGATGAAAAAACTTCCGACAGTGCTGCTGTGCGGCGGAATACTCTGTGCCTCAGCACATGCCGCCGAACCGGTTAACCAGATTGCGGTATTAACCCATCATCAGGCGCAGCAACTGGTGGCTAAGGCGGAGCAAATTATTGACCGTCATCACATTGGCGGCGCGATTGCCGTGGTCGATCCTTTCGGCCAGTTGATTGCCTATGAGCGTCTGGATGGCGCGACGCTCGCCAACAGCGAGCTGGCACCGAAGAAAGCCCACTCGGCAGCCGCCTTTGGTGCACCTACCGCCAGCTTCCAGCAGAAAATAGCCGCCGGAAACATCGGCCTGTTAGGTAACCCTGCGGTGGTGCCGTTGCCGGGTGGCGAGCCGGTGAAAATTGATGGTGTAGTGGTCGGTGCGATTGGTGTCAGCACGCCAGATGGCAACGTGGATGCAGAAGCCGCGCAAGGCGCGCTGTCGGCGTTGAAAGCAGGTTAGCCATGGAAAGAAGACGCTTTTTACAGCTGATGATGGCAACGCCCGTGATTGTGTCGATCCCGCTGCAGCCGTTGCTGGCCGCACCGGCTGACGCCTCACAATCACTGTTGCTGCGCGCCAGTGAATTACTGACCGGACGCCGTGGCCTCGACGTCGGTATCACCGAACGCTTGTGGACGCTGTTGTGCCAACAGGACGCTGAGTTTCCCGCGCAGCTCGCGCGGTTAATGACCCGGCTCAACGCACTGCGCAGTGAAGATCGTGAGCAGATCGTCACGCAGCTGGATGATGCCGATGTCAAAACCGCGTTAACCATCATTTCGCCGTGGTACCTCGGTTATACCGGGCATCCCTCCACTACCAAAGCGGTGGATGACGCCCATTTCGTTACTTTCCTGTCCGCGCTGATGTACGAACCCACCCGCGACCATACCATTCGGCCAAGCTACGCCAGAGCGGGCGGTGACTACTGGGCTGAGGTGCCGGCTGGTGTGACCGCGCCACCGATGTCAGCGCAGATCCGCGAATGGGGCGATCTTTCGCCTCTCGCCGCCAACGCGATTAAACCGCCTGAAGCCCCCTGGTTACTGATGGTGCAAGGCAAAGCCAAAACCCTCGTGGAAGCCGAGGCGATGCTGGCGCAGCACAACAACACATAACAAGAATCGAGCAGGTATATCATGAGTGAATTTGATGCCGACGTGGTCATCGTCGGCTCCGGTGCGCTGGGCGCCAACGCCGCTTATCAACTGGCGAAAGCAGGCAAATCGGTGATTATGCTGGAAGCAGGGTCTTACATTCCACGCTGGAAAGTGGTGGAAAATTACCGCAACGGTGCCAGTAAACGTAACTGGTGCACACCCTATCCTAATCTGCCATGGGCGCCGAACTCTTATACCGATGGCTATATCGACGCTAAAGGTGACGATGATTTCCAGTATGTCACAAGCTACTTGCGCGTAGCAGGGGGCAGCACCCGCCACTGGGCATCGGCCTGCTGGCGTCTGCTGCCCAACGATTTCAAGCTTAAAAGTGTCTACGGCGTGGGCCGAGACTGGCCATTTGAATACGGTGAGCTGGAGCCGTGGTACGTCAAAGCCGAGCGTGAAATTGGTGTGGTAGGCACCGCGAATGAAGACCAGAGCGGACAAGGGCGCGGTCACTATCCGCCGCGCTCCGCAGCGTACCCGCTGCCGCCGGAAGCCAAGCCGTACATGGTGCAGCGCATGCAGTCAAAGCTGGGGCCGATGGGTTATCAGGTGATCCACGAACCTCATGCGCGCGTCTCACGTCCTTATGATGGCCGTCCAGCTTGTGCCGGCAACAATAACTGTGAGCCGATTTGTCCGATTGGCGCCATGTACTCGGGGGACATGCACGTCGATAAAGCCGTCGCGCTGGGCGTGCAACTGCGCACCGAGTGTGTGGCGTGGAAACTGGAGAAGGGCGCCAGTAACAAAATTGTCGCGCTGCACTATCGCCAGCCTGACGGCAAAGACACGCGACTCACAGCGAAAACCTTCATCATTGCCGCACACGGACTGGAAACCCCGAAACTGCTGCTGATGAACGATGTCGCCAACAGTTCAGACCAGGTCGGCCGCAACCTGATGGATCACACCGGCTTAAGCCTGACCTTCCTCGCGGATGAACCGCTGTGGACCGGACGCGGATCGGTGCAGCACGGTACCATTGCAAATCGTCGCGATGAGGCCAGCCGCGCGCAGCACTCTGCTATACGTTATTCGCTGCGTAATCTGGTGCCGAATGTCGATGTCACCGTGCCGCTGCTCAAGCAGGGCATGATGGGCCAGGCGCTGGATGATGCCATCCGCGACCGGGCATCACGCATCATGAATATCAGTACCATGAGTGAAACGCTGCCCAGCCCCACCAACCGGGTGACACCCAACTACGACCGTAAAGATTCGATCGGTTTGCCGATGCTCAACGTGAATTATCACCTTGATGACTACGTACGTGGCATGCGCCCGCAGGCCTACAAAGATTTCGCCAACTTCCTGCAAGCCTTTAACGGTGAAGTGATCGAAGCCCCAACCGGATGGCGCAATCAATACCACATTATGGGCACCACCATCATGGGCGATAACCCGCGTGATTCAGTGGTGGATGAACACTGTCGCAGTTGGGATCATCCCAACCTGTTCCTCGCCACCACTGGCGTGATGCCGACATCCGCCACCGTCAACCCGACGCTCACCGGTATTGCGCTGGCGTTGCGCATGGCTGACACCATTGCGAGGGAGATCTGATGATGCGCAAACAGCTCAGGCATCTCGCTGCGGCTAGCCTATTGGTCGCCGGATTCGCGCAGGCACAAGATGCCTCGCCCGATTTGGTCAAGCGTGGAGAGTATCTGGCCACTGCCGGTGACTGTTCCGCCTGTCATCGCGATCCGCACAGCGGTCAACCTTTCTCAGGCGGCTTCGCCATTCAGTCGCCGATGGGCATGATTTACGGCTCAAACATTACGCCATCGAAAACGGCAGGCATCGGCAATTACAGCCTGGCCGACTTCACGGATGTGATGCGCAAAGGGAAAGCGCCGGGCAATCACTACCTCTATCCGGCGATGCCTTACACCGCATTTGCGGGCTTATCCGATGAGGATATCCACGCGCTTTACTCCTATCTGATGCTGGGCGTGCCAGCCGACGATCATCCCGCGCCGGAAACCGACCTGCCGTTCCCGTTTTCCTTCCGTCCGGTGATGGCGGTGTGGAATCTGATGTTCCTTGATAGTCGCGCCGTTCCGGGCAGCGATGCGGCAGCGGGCAGTACCGAACGCGGCGAATATCTGGTACGCACCTTGGCGCACTGCTCCACCTGCCATACGCCGCGCAACGGCATGATGGCTGAACAGGGCGATCGCTTCTTATCCGGTGGCAAAGTTGGCAGTTGGACTGCGCCGAATATCACGCCGGATAAGCAGGCCGGCATCGGTGACTGGAGTGAAGCCGAAATTGTCACCTACCTGCGCACGGGTGCGCTGCACGGTAAAGCGATTGCTGCCGGGGAGATGGGGACAGCGGTACAGAACTCGTTCTCGAAAATGCAGCAGAGCGATCTCGCCGCTATGGCACATTACCTGAAACAGGTCACGCCGATTGGCGGAGCAGATCGTAAAGCACCTGCTGTGGTTCCTCAGCCGACGCCACTTTCCGCCATTGAAACCGGCATGAAAGAGAGCATCACCGATTATGTTTCGGGTGAAGGGATGAGTGGTGCGCAGCTCTATAACGGTGCCTGTGCAACCTGCCATGCCAGTGACGGGCGCGGCACGCACGATGCGCAGCACTTTTATCCTTCACTGGTGGGTTCGTCGGCCGTGCTGTCGGACGATCCGGCCAATCTGATCATGACCATTGCAGAAGGTGTGGATCGTAAAACCGATGGCGATCATGCCTTTATGCCAGAGTTTCGCACTCAATTCTCACAGGCCGAGCTGACCAAAGTCGCGGATTACGTCTCAACTAACTTTGGTCATCCGCAACATGCCGTGACTGCCACCGATGTTGAACAAACCCTGAAAGGGGAAAGCGGCAGCTGGTTGATGCGCTATGCGCATGTGTTAAGCATTGCCGGCGGCGTTGTGGCGCTGCTGGTGATCATTTTGGCGTTAATCATGGTGCTGCGCCGAAGGAAATAATCGTTGGGGAGCGCAGCGGAGGATTGCTGAGGACTTGAGTGATATGCCGGTGCGCATCGATGCGCACCCTACAAAAAACGCGCAATGACTATGTCACTGGGCGATGACTTTGTAGGGGCGCCATTTATGGCGACCGGTAGCGCCCAGGTAAGCAATATCCACCGTCGTGCTGCCCGTTTTTAGTGATACCGTTGTTTATGGAGAAGTGACATGAAAAAGGCCTTATCTCTGGCTCTGTTGACTACCGCTCTACTGGGTTCTGCGGCGGCACACGCCACCTTGACCCAAACCATTCTTTCGCAGGGTGATGCCCAGAAACTGATCGCCAGCGCACAGGAAAAAGCGCGTGCACTCAATGCGAATGTCTGCATTGCGGTATTGGATCAGTCGGGTCAGCTGCTGGCATTTAACCGGATGGACAATGCGCCGGTGGGCTGCATCGATTCCTCGATCCTCAAAGGCCGTGCGGCGGCGCTGTATCGCACTCCTACGGACAAATATATGGATCGTGCCAACGGCAAAGAGCCGGCTATTGCGACTTTACCTGGCGTGATCCCGTTGGGCGGTGGCTCACCGGTGGTGTGGCAGAACAACACCATTGGCGCAGTCGGCGTGAGTGGTTCCGCTAACCCGAATGAAATCGCCATTGCCAAAGCGGCCAGCGACAGTTTTAAATAGTCACCATAGTGCGCCCGTCGCCGCCCGTCACCGACTGCGGGCGTGCCAAGGCGCGTCCCAATCAAAGGATTGCGGCGCGATTTATCGCGCTGTATTGAATTCCCATCCCCCATCAAGTTCTTCCATCATCCGCCGATAGTCTCTTCTGAGGGATGTACGCGCACAGGGAGTGGTTCTTTTTAACCGAAAAAGTGTCAACCCCAGGAGCGCCATAATGGCCAAACACGCATCAAAGAAAACTATGAGCACCCGCACGCAAATGCTGCTGACGGGCGCCATCACGATTACCCTTGGCTTTGCTGTCACCATCGGCGTACTTAGCTGGCAGTCCAGCAATGAGCAGAAATCGCTGGCGGAAAACTATTTACAACAGATTGCTCAAACCCAGGCACTGCAAATCCAGCAGGAGTTGAGCTATGCGCGCGATGTGGCGCATAACCTCGGACATAGCCTGATCGCACTACCCGAAGCGGGCATCCAGGATCGTAAGGTCGCGGACAAAGTGATGGAGTCTGCGTTACGCGACAATCCTGATTATCTTTCCGTATCCGTTATCTTCGAAGAGAATGCTTTCGACGGGCGTGATGCTGAATTCGCCACGCAACCGAATGCGGCACCCAAAGGGCGTTACGCTTACTTTGTCGACCGCGATCAGTCAGGCAAATTCAATATGCATCCGCTCACCTCGATCTTTACGCCGGGTCAGGGTGACTACTATCTGCTGCCGCAGAAGAGTCAAAAGGATACGCTGATTGAACCCTACAGCTATGCCTACAATGGTATTCCTACCTTACTGACATCCGTCGCAGCACCCATCATCAGTAAAGGCAAATTATGGGGTGTGGTGACGTCAGACATCTCACTGGCCTCGCTGCAAGAAAAAGTCAACAAGATCAAACCCTGGGAGGGCGTGGGTTATGCCATGTTGCTCTCCAGCGCAGGGAATGTGGTCTCTTACCCGGATAAGAATCAGACCAGCAAAGCGTGGAAAGGCGATACCCACAGTTTTAGCGCTTCGGCGTATGAGCAGCACGACAATATCCTCGGTGAGGATGCGCTGGTGACCTGGCAACCGATTGTCATCGGCAATAGCGATCAGAAGTGGTATCTCGGCGTGGTGGCCCCGGTGAGTCAAGTGATGGCAGCCGCGCATCGCCAGTTGATCAATGCCGTGATCCTGATGATCATCAGTATTCTGGTGGTGTGCGCACTACTTGGCGTGTTGTTTAACCGCAAGGTGCTCAAACCGATTGGTGGCGAGCCACTGGAAGCGGCAACCATCGCGTTAGCGGTGGCGGACGGTAAGCTCGACAATGTCATCACCCTGAAAGCGCGTGATAACAACAGCTTGTTCTATGCGCTGCACACCATGCAGAATCAGTTGCGCGAAATTGTCGGACAGATTCAGGATGCCAGTTCATCGGTGCGACAAGGTGCCGGGGAGATCGCCAGCGGCAACCTCA
The DNA here is from genome assembly GCF_059412425.1 of Pantoea sp. CFCC18177. NCBI lineage: Bacteria > Pseudomonadati > Pseudomonadota > Gammaproteobacteria > Enterobacterales > Erwiniaceae > Pantoea > Pantoea sp. CFCC18177. The sequence continues at coordinate 20,275 of NZ_JBNBPL010000034.1, read as the reverse complement.
ACCTGGCATCTCGCACCGAAGAGCAGGCGGCAGCACTGGAGCAAACCGCTGCCAGCATGGAGCAGATCACCGCCACAGTGAAACATAACGCCAGTAATGCACATCAGGCCACGGAACTGACGGAAAATGCCACGCAGATTGCCAGCCGGGGTGAAACGCTGGTGGGGGAAGTGGTGCAGACCATGGCGCAGATTGACGAGAGTGCGAAGAAAATTGGCGACATCACCGCCATCATCAACAGTATCGCGTTCCAGACGAATATTCTGGCGCTTAATGCCGCAGTCGAAGCGGCACGTGCTGGTGAACAAGGTCGCGGCTTCGCGGTGGTGGCCTCTGAAGTGCGTAACCTGGCACAGCGCAGTGCCAACGCAGTGAAAGAGATTGCGGCGCTGATCGAGGAGTCCAGCCAGCGTGTCGGCAGCGGTGTGCAACTGGTGCAGGATGCAGGTAAAACCATGCAGGAAATGACGCAAGCGGTAAACTCGGTGCGGACCATCATCGGTGAGATTGTGGTGGCTTCCGATGAGCAGGCGCGCGGCATCAGCCAGGTGACTATCGCGGTGAACGAGATGGACGGCACCACGCAGCAAAACGCCGCACTGGTGCAAGAGATGTCGGCTGCCGCCAGTTCACTGGAGGATCAGGCGGCACAATTGGCGCTTACGGTGGGACGTTTTCAGTTGAGTTAAATTGACGAGGCGTTCATTGTGTAGCGG
>NZ_JBNBPL010000034.1:0-19444 GCF_059412425.1 Pantoea sp. CFCC18177 | reverse complement strand
TGTGGAGCGGCGCGATAAATCGCGCCGCTACCATTAATGTGCTTCCAAAGGAGCCGCAATGAACCGCCAGAATCTGTTCAAGCACATCAGCCAAACCTACCAGATCGAACCTGATTACCCGTGGAAGAAACACAGCGCATATGCGGTGCTGCGCCATCCGCGTCACCGCAAATGGTTTGCACTGGTGTTTCCGCTGGAGAGCCATAAACTCGGTTTAGCCGAGGGAACCGTGGTCGATGTGATGAATATCAAAACCCGCCCGGAACTCACCGGTTCACTGCGCCAGCAGCACGGCGTCTATCCGGCTTATCATATGAACAAAGAGCACTGGATCAGCCTGACGCTTGAAAATGGCCTGCCGGACGGTGAAATCCTTTCATTACTGGATGAGAGCTTCAGCTTGACGTTTTAGGTCGTCGCGCCAGAATCACGTTCAGCGGTGACATCGGGAACGGCAGCATGCGCTGCGTCTCCTCAATCTCAAACCCCGCTTGCTGTAGCGCGAGAGCCAAAGCACCCTCATCGGTTACACTGTAACCTCGCATCATCAATGGCGTGAAGAAAGGCAGGATCTGTCGGGCCTCAGCGGGGTTATCTGGCACCTCGGCGTGAGCACTGATCAGTAACCCCCCGGGTTTTAACCGCGCAAACCACTCACTCAGCATCGCCTGACGATCCTCCATAAAATAGAGAAACGATGAACTCCAGATGATGTCGACCTGACGCTGCGGCGGAAATTGCGCCACAGCACAACAGCGGTGGGTCAGTCCCGCTCTCTCGATATTCCGCTGTGCCACGGCGGCGGTCTGTGGCAAGTCAAACACGATGGCGGAAAGCTGGGGAAATCGCTCTGCTAAAGCAATACTGATCAAACCCGGCCCACCGCCCATATCCAATAACAGCGCTGGACGCTGAAAGTCCGCCAGTCTATCGGCGATAGCGCAGGCGGTCTCTGCGCTGAGTGCACGCTGTTCCTGAGCAATTTGATGCAGTGCTGCATCGGCCCAGGCGGTATCTATTTGCAGCGGATCTTGCCAGCCCGTTGCCGGTTGGGTGAGCAACTGAGGTAGCCGCAGGGCAAATTGCTGCAATACCTGATGGCGATAGCGCCACGCATCACCGATGAAGCGCGAACCGCCGCTGCACAGAAACAGATGAGCACCGGGCGCGAGTACAAAGCAATCGCCTTCCAGCGTGAGCAATTCCAGGCTCCAGAGTAAGCGTAAGAGATGGTTAGCCTGCTGTGGCTGCCAGTCATGATGCTGCGCGACCTCGAGGGCTGTTGCCGGTAGCGCCAGGAAATCGAACAGTTGGCTATCGAATGCCAGCGCGATTGCACCATTCAGTGCATGTTGCGCCAGCAGCGCGTCCAGTGTTGGCAGAGGTGAATGCATAAAAGGTCCTGTGCAGAGAGTGAGAACACCAGACTAGCCTTTCATGCGAATGCAATTTATTCTCATTTGTCTGCGAGGCGGTGGATTAACTCTGCGAAACGGAGAAATGATGCAACAACCCGGAAAGCTGCACGTGCGCCAATTCGATTTGGCACAAGGCATGCGTCTGGTGCAGTCGGACTACTGGCCCTTACAGCCTTTGCATGAGTCGTCACATGCCAGCAGCGATCAGCCGCAACTGGTGCTGACCTTTGGCATGCAAGGCGCATCGCGTTTCCGGGAAAGCAACGGGCGTGAAATCGCGTTTAATGCCGGGCACCTGACCGTCACCAGCTTTCAACGCAGCGTGGGAGAGCGCCTGTATCGTGCGGGTGAACGGGTGCAGCAATTACGCTTGATCCTTAACGCCGCCAGTGTCCGACACTATTTTGGCGAGTCAAATGCGGAGCCTATGTTGCAGCCCAATCTGCAGCGACATCTGTTTAGCCGCTATGGGCAAGCAACTGCGGCACAGCTCAGACACATGCATGATGACCCGCTGTTATTAGAGATACAGGCGCTAACCTTGCTGGCCCTACACCGTCATCAGCTTCAGCCCGAGACGCTTATGCAAAAACGGCACCCACAGCAGGTGGAGAAGGTCGAGCAAGCACGGGACTGGATGCGCGACCATCTGGCCGAAAACTTCTCGCTCGCAACCTTAGCACTGGCTGTGGGGTTAAGTGAATACCAGCTGAAATCTGGCTTCCAGCATCACTTTTGCTGTACGCCGGGTGCGCTGCTTTTGCAGATGCGAATGGAGCATGCACACCAGTTACTGGAGCAGGGATATCAGGTGGCACAGGCGGCATGGCAGGTGGGCTATCAGTATCCACGCAATTTTAGCGTTGCGTTTCAGCGCTATTTTGGCCGCCCAGCAAGTGCGGTTACCGGGCGGAGAAGGCAGGATTAACGCGAACGGCGCGAGGGCATCATGCGCAGCAGCGTGTTGTCTTTAAACAGGTAATGGTGAGCCAGAGCGGCGAGAGCGTGAATGCCGATGAGCCAGTAACCATAGGGGGCTAATGTTTCATGCCAGTCTGCAATGCTGTCAGCAAAATCCGGGTCGGGATTGCTGCTCACCGGCATCGGAATGCCGAAAATCCACCAGGTGCGCCCCATATAGAAGCGCGACAAAATCCCGAGGATAGGCAGCACAATAAAGAACAGGTAGATCGCCAGATGCATCAGATGCGCCAGGCCGGTTTGCCAGTGTGGCGGTTTGGGCACAATCGCCGGGCTACGATGACGGAAACGCAGCATGACGCGCGAGAGCATCAGTACCAGCACACAACTGCCCGCGCTGAAATGACCGATGATCATGGCAAATCCTTGCCATGAACCACGCGTCGCCAGACCGCGAAACTCCATGGTGCAATAAGCAGTGGCCACCAGCACGAAGGTTAGCCAGTGGAGAAAAATCTGCGAGGGGGCGTATTTAGTGCTCATGTATTATCCATAAAATGCGTTGCATACGACGTAACATAGCGGAAAGCGCGCTGAATTAATTCATATTTTGACACATCCCTCGCAGCAATGTTTACGGTTGGTGTTCAGTTGCTTGCAGTAACTGACTGAGTAACAGCTTCAACTGTTGTTGCTGTGTGCCATCCAGTGTTGCGAGGAGTGCATTTTGCGTCTGGGTATGCACCAGCAATGCCTGTTCAATCTTTTTACGTCCTGCCTCCGTCAACGTGACCAACATACTGCGCTTATCGTCGGGATCGGCTACGCGCTCGATAGACCCGGCCTCGGCCAGGCGGTTGAGACGATTTGTCATCGCCCCCGAGGTGACCAGCAGCGATTTGTACAACTGCGTAGGAGAAAGGCAATAGGGTGCACCCGCGCGACGCAGCGTGGCCAGCACATCAAATTCGCCGTCATGGAAATCAAACGGGGCAAGCGCTTCCGCTCGCGCTATGGCGAGGTGCTTCATGATGCGCAGCATGCGGCCAAATACCGCCATGGAAGAGGCGTCCAGTTCAGGCATCGCCTTGGCCCACTGTTCCGTTACAAAGTCGACGTGATCGGCCATTTTTCTCCCTTTGTGCTGTGGCATTTCTGCATTGATGATTTGTTGCTTTGTGCGCATCCCACTTTCGCGCTGCCGAAAAGTATCTTAACGTTAAGATACTTTGACGCACAAGGAGATGCCAAGTGAATCGTACCTTACCTGCAATCGGCATGTTTGCCGTACTGGTTTTTATTATCGCACTGAATTTACGCCCGATTATGGCGGCAATGGGGCCGCTGTTTCCGTTATTGCAACGTGATGCGCAGCTTAATGCCACGCTGCTGAGTTTACTCACCACTTTACCGGTAATCATGATGGGACTGGCGGCGCTGGCTGGGCCAATGCTACTGCGCGCGTTGGGCGAAGTCAGGGGCATTACAGCAGGGTTAGTGCTTTTGGCGTTGGCCTGTCTGGCGCGCGGTGTGGCGCCATCCGCGTGGGTATTGATCGTCAGTGCCGTGGTGGCAGGTGTCGGTATTGGCTTGATTCAAGCCTTGATGCCCGCGTTGATTAAGCGCCATTTTGCGGCGAACGCCGGCACGTTAATGGCGCTTTTCACCACCGGGATTATGGCTGGTGCGGCGCTGGCTGCCGCCACGGCTGCACCCTTGGCCGACGCACGTGGCTTGGGCATGACATTGGCGATTCCGGTGATACCCGCGGTGATTGCGCTGCTGTTATGGTTGATGACCTTACGTCCTGGCGCGCCATCCCTTTCACCACCGCGTCTTAAAGTGGCATTATCCGGTCGAGCCTGGCTGCTGATGGTGTTCTTTGGCATCGGAACCGGTGCCTATACGCTGGTGTTAGCCTGGTTGCCACCGTTTTACATGCAATATGGCTGGCTGCCGCAGCAAAGCGGCTATGTGCTGGGGGCGCTGACCTTGACAGAAGTGGTCGCGGGATTTGTGTTGACGGCGTTGATCCATCGTTTCCGCGATCGTCGTGGCCCGCTTATGCTGGTGCTCACATCGATTTTACTCGGGTTGCTTAGCCTGATGTGGCTTGGCGGTGCCAATGCCTGGATTCCGACTCTGTTGCTGGGATTGGGGATTGGTGCGTTATTTCCGCTTTCCTTAATCGTCACTCTGGATCATGCACATTCGCCAGAAGAAGCAGGCGCGTTGTTATCCTTCGTGCAAGGTGGGGGATATTTACTGGCCGCGTTGATGCCACTGATTGCCGGTATCGTCCGTGATCGCGTGGCTTCGTTAGACAGCGCATGGGCAATGATGGGTGTAGGGATTGTGATATTGATGATGATGGCGCGGCGGTTCAAACCGCAGATGGCATAATTGGTTGCGGCAAGAAACGGTTGTTTCGTTGTATATCATGTTTTATAACGCTGCTCTCGCCTTATCTTTGTTCATCAAAAGGAAATGATCACGTGAATCTGTTTATCTTTTACGTAGGCGGCAATGCCGGGAAATCTAATATTGAAGTGCATGACATTCAGTTTGTTGCCGCTGAACAGCCAGAAGATGCCTGGCCCGCGCTGCGAGAAGCCTGGTTTGGCGATGCCGATAAAATCCATGTTGATGGCTATGCCCGTGTAACTTGGGCGGATGGCTATCGTGTATCCTTGTCTGATCAACCCGCCACTGGCAGTGAAAAGCTGTTCTTTGTCAATGCCGGTGCGTACCATCCCTCCACGCTGGCGGAGTTGCATGCCTTTGATCTGTTTGTGGCAAAGGATGTTAAAGAAGCCAAAGCCAAAGGTTTAGCCAACCTGCTGCCGGGTGCGGATCATCAGCATAAAGACAATCTCAAGGATGTGGATGATTGCTTGTTGCTGGAAAAAGTGGGGAATATGTATATCCACTTAACCCCAGACGCTAATGGCGAATCTTTCCGCCCTGAGTGGCAGGGCTATCAGCCGATCGGTATTGCGTGATTTGGTGCGTTGTTATTGGTCGCCATAAATGGTGTAAAGCTTGTGATTCAAGTGACTGACGATAACGCAGTCTGGAGCCACACCGGGGCTGGCGGTCCTCGCACCGCTGTCGCGGTGCCTTCACTTCACTCGTCTGCCTTACGGACCGGTGCCGATGGAACATCCATGTTCCAGCGCCACCTTTCGCCCGCGTCCTGCGGGCTCTCCTGGCATACTCGCTCAGCTCAGCGCTGCGGATGCCTGCCCCGGTGTGGCACCAGCCTGCTCATCACCTTCAGTGAGTGTTGTCAAAAGGGCAAAAAATGGCTGAGGCCATGATGCTTCTACTGCGCCGTTCATGATGACCCAACAGCGATGAAGCACGGTTCTTGTAGGGTGCGCATTTATGCGCACTTCTTTAAAATACCTATTTTCAACTTTAACCAGTAAAAATCAGGAGCCGTAATGTCACCACAGGTAGGAGTGGGGTGTTGATTTTCCGCGAAGGTAAATTACTGCTGGGGCGTCGCAAAGGCAGCCACGGATCGGGAGACTGGTCAGCACCCGGCGGGCATCTGGAGTTTGGTGAATCGCCGGAGGATTGTGCGCGAAGGGAAGTACTGGAAGAGACAGGTTTAGTCTTGGGTGAGTTAAACAACGGCGCGTTTGTCAGCGATGTCTTTCCCGAGGTCAATAAGCACTACATTACGCTGCTGCTGGTGGCGCAAGACCCACAAGGCGAACCACAAACTCGCGAGCCGGAGAAATGTGAAGGCTGGCAGTGGTTTGCCCCGGAAAATCTTCCGCAACCGCTATTCGCGCCACTGCGAACCTGGATTGCGCGTGATGGGTTAGCGGCTCTGCAACAACTGGCACAAGCGTCTTAAAGCGCGAGGGCCATAATGGTCACCGTTTCCCCTGAGATTTCCCGCTGCTCAACATCCTGCCAGCCAAAGCGGCGATAAAGTGCCTGTTGATCCGGCGTATACAACCAGAGTGTGGGGATCGATCTTGCGCGCGCTTCGGCAATTAATCGTGTGACTAAGGCACTCGCCAGTCCTTTGCCGCGATGTTCTCTCGCCGTTATCACCTCGCCCAACCAAAACTCACGCTCGGCGTGATCATCTAATTCGTAATGGATAATACTGGCGGTGGCCATCAGTTCACCTTCAGTGCTGGTGGCGACCAAGGTGAGGGTTTGGGCATCAGCGGCATTGCGCTGCCGTAATCGCTGTTCAATCACAGCAACATCACACCAATTAGCAAGATCGCACCATTCACGATGCAACATCTGTGTCACGTCATTCAGCAACGCCATTTGGTTGGTCAGCAGGCTAATTTGCATCAGTGAACCTCCATTTCCCCAAGAGGGAAATAACATAGCGGTTCGTTTCTAAGATTGCCATTACCCATAGTTTGGATGCATTCAAGGGAAAGGTGACGGGCGGCCCGAGGGCCGCCGCGACAACAGCAACTACCTGACTTCATTCGCAACGGCCACCGCGTCTTCGCCAGCCGGAATACGCATCGGCGCGTTAGGATCGGTGGCTGCGCGCCACACCGCCTCGGCAACATCTTCGGCTTTGGTGGTGGGCTGGGGTTGCTGCATCCCCGCCATGATCCCCTCCAGCATCGGCTGATAGGCTTCGAGGAAAGTCTCCTCCATTCGTGACATGGCGTTTTTACCGAAATCGGTGGTGGGGGCGAGGCCCGGCAACACCAGGCGAACATTGACGTTGAAGGGCTGTAACTCCAGCGCCAGCGACTCGGTAAAGGCATTCACGGCAGCCTTACTGCCGGAATACACCGCCAGCAGCGGCAGTGATTTCAGCGTTACTGTCGATGTCACATTGATCACCGTGCCGCCGCGCTTGGCGCGAAACTGCGGCAGCACAGCCTGCGTCATGGCAATGGTACCGAGGGTGTTAGTCTCGAATACCTCGCGCACCGTTGACATCGGCAGGCCTTCCAGCGCGCTCAGCACGCCTATTCCTGCGTTATTCACCAGCACATCAATGTCACCCGCCTCGGCAATAGCCTGCTTGATGCTGTCGGCGTTGCTGACATCCAAGGGCAACAGGCGCAGATGATCAGACACAGGGAAAAGTTCAGGGCGCGGATTGCGCATGGTCGCGATCACCTTCCAGCCGCGCTCCAGAAAATAGAGTGCCGTCGCGTGACCAAAGCCAGAAGAACAGCCGGTGATTAGAATGGTTTTCATCTTTCACTCCTGCATTGCATTGGGTAGATGCTCACTATAGAGTCAGTGATGTGGACTCACTACAACGCAACGTCCATTATTCATTCGCAGGAGTCCATAATGATCGATCCCTTAGCGGAGATGGTGTCGCTGCTACAACCACAAGCGGCCTTTTCAAAACGTGCGCGTGCTAATGGTCGCTGGCGTGTGCAGCGCAGTGAAACCGGACAGCCTTTCTACTGTCTGGTGCTGGAAGGCCGCAGTCAGTTAAAGATGAAAGGGCAAGATCCGATTGCGCTGGAGCAGGGCGATTTTGTGCTGATCCCAGCCGCGTGGGAATTTTGCATGACCAGCGCCGAGCCGCCGGACATTGATGCACCTGAAACGTTGCCAGAGATGCTCGGTCCCGGTGAGTTTTGGATCGGCGATCGGCAGCAGCCAGCAGAAGTGCAAACGCTAATAGGTTATTGCCAGTTTGCTGCGCCCGATGCGGGATTGATCGTCTCGTTATTGCCTCAGTTTATGCATATTCGTGGTGAATCACGTCTCGCCACTTTGGTACAACTGGTGATGGATGAGTGCCGGGCACAGCGCCCAGCACGGCATGTGGTGTTAGAGCGATTGCTGGAACTGCTATTGATAGAGGCGCTGCGATCGATGCCACTCTGCAACGCCTGCCCAGGTGTGATGCGTGGCTTGGCGGATGAACGCCTGGCATCGGCTATCCGTGAAATGCACGCCAATCCGGCGCACGCCTGGACGGTTGCCCAACTAGCGAAAACCGCTGCACTCTCACGCTCTGCTTTCTTTGTACGCTTTCGTGAAGCGGTGGGCGTCGCGCCGATGATGTATCTGCTCACCTGGCGCATGGCACTGGCCAAAAACTTGCTGCGCGGTAAAAACATGGCCGTGGCAGAGGTGGCTGAACGCGTGGGGTACCGTTCGGCTAGCGCCTTCAGCGTGGCGTTTACCCGTTATGTGGGTCAACCCCCCGCAGGGTTTGCCGCTGCAGAGGCGGTTTAGCGGTAGAGTTTCAGATTGCCCGTCAGGCGGGTAATTTTCTTCTTAGGCCCAATCAGGCCGATGGCCACCAGTTCAATATTTTCACTGTGAGCGCTGGCAATACGCTCGCCGTACTCATCATAGGTTTTGCAGGATTGAGCCAGTGCGCTGAAGGGCATGGCAAAGATTTCAACATCCGCACTACTGGTTTTTTGTAGCTCGCGCAAGGTGTTTCCCTCGGCCAGCAACACTGGTAGAGGCGCGTATATCACGCCGGGATAATTCAATCCATCGCCGCTTTGCTGGTCTGGCCCGACCAAATTATCGATTAACTTGCCAAAACTGATACCAATCACGCTGGCAGCATTCATCGCCAGCCCGGCAGGCAGTTGGTTGTCGATAACAATGGTACAGCGGTGATGGTTTGCATCGAATTGCATCAGTTCACTCCTTGAGATGTTGAGTTCTTCTTGGGCGCTGCTCGTTTCAGCTGATAAAAATTATGCTTCAGACAAAGAGAAAAGTGCTTGCGTAATACATTGCAAAAATCGTCATTTAGGGATAAACCGTTCCTTAATCATCCATTACAGGAAAGGATTATCCTTCAATGAGCCTAAGCAAGACTGATCTCAACATCCTCGAACTCTTGCAGCAGGATGCGCGCATCACCAATCAACAACTCGCCGATACCATTGGTCTCTCTGCATCGCCTACCTGGCGTAAAGTCCGCAAGCTGGAAGAGGATCAGGTTATCCAGGGATATCGCGCTGTCCTCAATCGTCGCAAGATTGGCCTGAATGTGATGGTCTTTGTGCGAGTCACCATCGACAGCCATAGCGAAGCCGAAGCGCGGAAGTTTGAAGCAGAAGTCACGGCGCTCGACAATGTGGTTTCTTGCTACAGCATTGGTGGCGATGCCGATTTCTTATTACAGGTGGTTTCTGCGGATATGGATGCTTACGCGGAATTTGCTATGTCAGTGATTCGCCGCTTGCCGGGTATTAAAGAGATGCAGAGCATGTTTGTGTTGAAAGAAGTGAAAGGGATGACGGGTTTACCGTTGTAAACCATACCCCCAACGAATGGAATAACTCTTGCATCCTCTCCAGCAATAAATGCCGTCTTTTGCTGGAGATGTCCGTGAACCTCAATACCTACAAATACTTCAATGAAGTGGCCGCCACCGGTTCGATCCGGCGTGCGGCAGACCGAATGCACGTTGCGCCATCGGCGATCAGTCGGCAGATAGCCTTACTGGAACACACGCTGGGTGTGATGTTGCTGGAGCGAACCAACACCGGCATTCGTTTGACGCCCGCCGGTATGATGCTGGAGCGCTTTACGCGCAAGATGTGTCGTGATCTCGACCGCATCCATGAATCCATCAAGAATTTAAAAGGGCTGCGTGAAGGGGAAGTGAAAATATGGGTAATTGAAGCGGTGGTACAGGCGATTTTGCCGCGCATCATGACCGATTTTAATGAGCATTACCCGGCGATACAGTTCTCAATAAATAGCGAATCGTCAGACCGCACTATCGAAGCCATTATTCGTGACGAGATTGATATTGGCATTGTGTTCAATATGGGCGACCGCCCTGGAATAGAAGTGATTAAGCGCTGTCCTGCACCAATTCAGTGCCTGGTCTCGCCGCAACATCCGTTGGCCCAACACGCGTCTCTCACGTTGGAAGATATTTGTTTTTATCCTATCGCCTTGCCGGTTTCCAGTTTTGGCATGCGGCAAACCTTTGACCGGGTCACGCGCAGTTTGCATCTGCATCCGCAATCTATCGTCAATACCAACAACCTTGAACTCACCAAAGCCATGGCGATAGCGGGGCGCACGTTGACCATCGGGCCCAAACAGATTGCCGCGCGAGAGATTGAGCAGAATATGTTGCGTGCTATCCCGATTGATAATGACGCGATGGAATCGGCCAACATTGAAATATGCGTCCATCGCGATCGCACCCTCTCTTTTGCCGCGCATCAGTTCCTTAAGCATGTTTGCCGGGAATTTAACTAACGATATTTAGCAGCCTTAACCACCTCTTTCATAATAACTTTCCCTTATTGGTGGAATAAAAAGTGAGGAAATTGACCGGGTTATTTCACACGCTTCAGGTGTTCTAAAAGCGGCAACACGGTGTGCTGCATTCGATATTACAGCTGGTGGCAACGTGCATGATATCTATTGCCCATCGAAGAATTTCAATCAGAACCTGAAACGTATACGCCAACAAGGGGAAAGCCATGCCGGACATAATGACTAACGGAATTCGAACGCATTACGAAATTGAAGGAACGGGTCCGGCAATTATTTTTGTCTCCGGATTAGGAGGCACTGCCGCGTACTGGCAGCCACAGGTCAAAGCCTTTGCACAAGACTATACCGTGGTGACTTACGATCAACGCGGCGCAGGCAGTTCAGACCATCCAGCCGGACCTTACAGCATTGCTACTCTGGTGGAAGATTTAGCGGCGCTGATAGCAGAACTGAAGTTAGCGCGCCCGGTGCTGATTGGTCACTCAACCGGTGGTGCGATTGGCCAGTTGCTGGCAGCGCGTCATCCGGATTTGCTCGCAGGCATGGTGCAATACGCCAGTTGGGCGAAATCCGATATGCATTTTAACTGGTGCTTCCGCATGCGCCGTGCGCTGCTGCTCGGCAGCACAATAGAAGAGTATGTGCACGGCAGCGCGCTGTTCCTGTATCCGCCAGAGCACATTAAAAACCATGCCGCCACGCTGTCGCCAACCTTGCTGGCTTCGGCCACGCGTTTCCCGGCTCGCGAAGTAGTACTGAGCCGCATTGACGCCATTATGGCGCACGATGCCACTGCGCTTCTGGCCGATGTTCAAACGCCCACGCTGGTGCTGTGCGCGCAGGACGACATCCTGACGCCGCCTTATCAGTCGCGCTTGCTGGCGGAAAATATCCCGCACGCCGAACTGAAAATCGTGCCGCACGGTGGCCACAGCTTTTCCGAGACCGAAACCGATCTGTTTAACCAAATCACACGCGAGTTTATCGCGGGCATTTACGCGTCAGCGTCATGAATTAAGGAGCGTCTTGATGAGCAGTTGTGAAAATCGCAATGTCGAGTTCGGTGTGTTTTTGCCGGTAGGTAATGGCGGCTGGATCACCTCCACGACCAGCCCTCAGTTGCCAGCAACCTATGATTACAACAAACAGGTGACGATTCTGGCGGAACAGCTCGGATTCGATTTCGCGTTATCGATGGCGAAATGGCGCGGCTACGGCGGTCCATCACGTCACTGGGATGTCACGTTAGAAAGCCTGACCACCATGGCGGGCCTGGCCGAAGCCACCAGCCGCATTGGCGTCTGGGGCACGGTGCACACCATGGTGTTTCATCCGGCGGTGGTGGCAAAAATGACCGCCGTGCTGGATCAGATCTCCAACGGACGTTTTGGCCTCAACATCGTTTCCGGTTCGAATCCTACCGATCAGGGCCAGATGGGATTGTGGATGGATCTCGATCACGCCGAACGCTACGAGCTGGCCGCCGAGTGGTTGACGGTGCTGAAACGCTTGTGGAGTGAAGATCGGGTTGATCATCAGGGCAAGCACTATCAGCTCACGGACTGCATGTCGAATCCGAAACCTAAGTCTGTTCCACCCATCATCTGTGCGGGTGCCTCGGATCGCGGCTTCCTGTTCACCATGGAGCACTGCACCGGCAGCTTTATGCTCGGTTCAGATCATGATGACTTCATTAAAACCGGGCTGCGCGCCAAAGAGTTGGCGATGCAGCAGGGTAAACCCGATTTCAAAACCTACGGCTTATTCACCATCGTGCCGGGCGCTACCGATGCCGAAGCGCGTGAGCGTGTGGCGTTGTATGACGCAGGCGTTGACACCATCGCGCTGGACAATCAGACCCGCGAATACTCCGGTGATAAGAGCTTTAAACAAAACACCATGGCGCAACGCTTTGTTTCACAGGGTGAGCAGCGCAATTCCATGACGCGCGCGGCGCTGGTGGGATCGGCTGAAACCATCGGCAACAAGCTGGCGGCGATCGTTAAAGGTGCGCAACTGGATGGCGTCACCGTGATTGTGCCGGACTTTATCGATGACCTGCGCATCGTCGGCACCGAGGTGCTGGAAGTGCTGGAGCATCACGGCGTGAACACCCACGCGCGGGCATATCAAAAATCATTAAACGCATCCTAAGGGCGCTATTAAAAGCGCTTCTGCAATAAACCTTAATTACTTTGCCGGGAGTCGAACGATGAAAATAAAGATGATGGTAGCGTTAGCGGTGGCGGCGGTATTCGCCAGCAACACTGTTCAGGCAGACGAAAGCAAACCGCGTGTGGCGGCGTTATTCACCCAAACGGTGACGCAGGGCTCATGGGATATGGCGGGCTATGCGGCTTTCAAGTCCATGGCAAACAAAGAGGGTTTTGCACCAAGTTATCTGGAGCACACCACCTATGAAGCTGCGCCTTCGGTACTGCGCCAACTCGCTTCTGATGGCGTGAAACTGATTATTGCCCACTCTTCCGGCTATTCGGCCGCGATTAAAGAAGTGGCACCATCATTCCCAAATACCCAGTTCGTGCTTTACTCCTATGAAGGCTCTACCGCTAACTTGCCGAACTACTCTGCATGGTCTGTGGACTGGGACGAATACGGGTTCGTACTTGGGGCACTGGCGGCCAGCGCCAGTAAATCCGGTCATATCGCGGTGATCAGCGGTGAGCCGATTCCTTCAGCTGAGCGTACCGTGCAGTTTATTAAGAAAGGCGCGGCCTATGTGAACCCGAAAGTGCAGGTTGATTCCGCTTATGTCGGCTCCTTTACCGATGTGGCGCGCGCCAAAGAGATTGCCACCGGGGCGATTGCGCGCGGTGCTGATTTTGTTATCCCGTCTGCTGATACCGCCGATGCGGGCATTCAACAGGCCGCGGATGAAGAGGGCGTGCTGACCATCGGTTCTTATACCGATCAATCCAAATCCTTCCCGAACTCCATCATGACCTCAACGGTGATGAACTTTGATAAATCCTACGCGGACATCGGCAAGCACTATGCCGATCACCAGTTAGGCAATCGCATCATTACCGAAAATCTTTCAACTCAGGGTTGGACACTGTCGACGCCGTTTGCCCATGTTGATAAATCGGTGCAGGACAAAGTGTTCCAGGTCATTGCTGACCTCAAGTCTGGCAAGGTCAAGATTGAGGAGTAACCGATGACTGACCCGCTCATTGAACTCGACCATGTCTCGAAGCGTTATCCGAATGGTTTCGTGGCGCTGGAAAAAGTGTCGCTGTCACTCTATCCCGGAGAAATTCACGCGTTGCTGGGTGAGAACGGGGCGGGTAAATCCACTTTAATGAACATTCTGTATGGCGTGCACGAACCGAGCGAAGGCGGCGTGCTGATGGGCGGGCGACAAGTGCTCCATCGTCGGCCCGCCGATGCTATCGCCAACGGTATCGGGATGGTACATCAGCATTTCAAACTGGTGGCACCTTTTACCGTCGCCGAAAACCTGGCGCTGGTAGCGCGCGGTGAACAGCGTAAAAAGTTACGCCGTCACGCTGATATTCGTGCTTTCATTCAGCGTTACGGCGTTGAACTGAATCCCACTGACATCGTCGGTCATTTGCCGCTGGCGTTGCAACAAAGGGTCGAGATCCTCAAGGCGCTGGTAAACGACACCCGAGTGCTGCTGCTGGATGAGCCGTCCACCATTCTCACACCCACGGAGATCCGCGATCTCTACGTCACGCTGCGCCGCATCAGTGATAAGGGGACCGCCGTGGCAGTGGTCACCCATAACGTGGATGAGGTACTGGCCAATGCCGACCGTTACACCATCTTACGCCGGGGTAAAAACAGCGGTAGTGGGATGACAGCAGACAGTTCAGCAGCGCAATTAGTCGAGATGATTGTTGGCCGTGCAGTCAGCAGCGGCACGCGGCTCGGGGCACAGCGTGCGGCGGGCGAAGCGCAACTGCAGTTGTTGTCAGTCCATCAGCGGCCAGGCAACGGCTCTCCCGGCTTGCAGGATATCAACCTGACGCTAAATGCAGGCGAAGTGATTGGCGTCGCGGGCGTTGAAGGCAATGGGCAGAGCGAGTTGTTTGCCGTGCTGGCGGGAGAGCAGCAGCCAGAGAGCGGTGAGGTCCAACGCAGCCATGCTCAAATCACGTTGGCACTGGTACCGCAGGACCGTCATCACGAAGGTCTATCACTGGATCTGCCGGTGTCACATAACCTGCTTTATCCCGACATTATGCAGGGTGCTTATCGCCGTTTTGGTTTGCTCAATCACGCGGCGATTGCCGTTCGTGCCAACGAGATGATCGACCAATCCGATATTCGCACCCACTCTCACGCCAGTCCGGCGCGTTCATTGTCAGGCGGTAATCAACAGAAAATTGTGGTGGCACGAGCCATGGCGCAGTCGGCCTCGATCATCGTGGTGTATCAGCCGACGCGCGGGCTGGATATCGCAGCGGCTGAAGCCGTGCTGATGCGACTGGCAGAGGCTGCGGACGCAGGTACCACAGTTTTGATCATCTCTTCCAATATCGAAGAACTGATTCGTGTGTCCGATCGCATTGTGGTGATGAACGGGGGGCGCATTACCGGTGAAGTCACCGGCGAGGCGATGAACATTGAACGGATTGGCACGCTGATGACTTCTGGTCGCAGCGAGCCAGTAAAGGCTGCAGGAGGAGTACATGTCTGAATCTATGGCCGCACTGACGGAAACCCGCGCGGGCTTGCGTCGCTGGCTAATCCAGCTCAGCGCATCACGTTCGCTGTGGGTCACGCTCACCGCCTTTATAGGATCGCTGATCCTCGGCCTGGCGCTGATCGCCGCGCTTGGCGTGCCGCTGCAAGCCGCGATCAGCACCGCCTTTGAGGGCGCATTAGGTTCGGTGCGTGCGCTCTCCGATACGCTGGTATTTATGACGCCGCGTCTGTTAGTGGCGCTCGGGGCTTTAATTGCCATCCGTGGCGGGATGTTCAATCTCGGCGGTGAGGGGCAGCTGCAAATGGGGGCTATCGGTGCCATGTTGCCGTTTTTGGCGTTAGGCGATGTCGGCCCTTTGCTGTTGCCGTTGGCCATTCTGAGTGGTGCGCTGTGTGGGGCAATATGGGGCGCAATTCCAGCCTTACTGAAAGTGTGGCGCGGCGTAGATGAAATCATCGTGACGCTAATGATGAACTTTATCGCCATCTACACGCTGAAATATCTGGTGCAAGGGCCGATGCGTCCTGTGGGTTCCAATTTCAATATGTCTGCACAGATTCCCACGGATGGCGTATTCCAGCAGGTCATTGAGGGCTCGCGCCTGCATGCTGGGGTGTTTCTGGCACTGCTGATTGCCTTGGCCGTATGGGTGATGCTGAACCACACCGCGTTTGGTCTTCGGTTACGTGCCAGCGGACAAAGCCCCCGTTTTGTCCGGTTGCAGGGCCAATCGGCGACGAAAACCGTGCTGACCAGCATGGCCATTTCCGGCGCGGTCAGCGGGCTGGCAGGGACTTTTGAAGTGCTGGGCGTGCAGTATCGACTGATCGACGGCTTTTCCTCTGGGTTGGGATTCGAGGGATTAGCGGTGTCGTTTTTAGCTGGGCTGCAGCCGTTCGGTGCAGTCATCGTCTCGTTCTATTTTGGCGCAATCAATAGCGCAGCGCTGGCATTACAGAGCACCTTCTCGATTCCGGCAGCGCTGGCTGATGTGCTGGGCGGCATGCCGATTTTGATTCTGGCGGTATTGAGCGGCGTGATGCTGGTGAAAGGGAGGCCGGTATGGAATTCAACACTGTAACCCTGGCGCTGTTTCTGGCGGGGGGATTACGTCTCTGCGTCCCGGTGTTACTGGCGGCGTTGGGCGAAACTATTTCTGAGCGCGCAGGGGTTTTTACCATCGGACTGGAAGGCTTGATGTTGTTCGGGGCTGCGTCTTCCGCACTGGGATTAATGTTCAGCGGTTCACCGATTATCGCGCTGCTGACCGGCATGGCAGGGGGCTGCCTGGCTGCACTGCTGCTGGCACTGGGCACGGTACTGGCGCGCGCCAATCAGATAGTCATGGGCATTGGTTTTAACCTGTTTGCCATTGGCGTGACTTCGTTGATGCGTCAGCTGTGGCTGAGTGGCGCGCCACCAGCGGGATCGATGCGGGCTGTTTCCATGATGAAGTTGCCGGGGCTGTCAGATTTACCGGTGGTGGGTCGTGCACTGTTTTCTCAAAGCCCGGTGTTCTACATCGCGGTACTGGTCGCGGTGGCGCTCTGGGCGCTGTTGCGCTTCACCCGCGCGGGTTTATTGATCCGTGCTGTGGGTGAGAACGCCATTGCCGCCGATGCAGCCGGTCACTCCGTGCTAAGTATCCGCTTTAGCGCCACCTTGTTCACCGGCGTGATGGCCGGATTAGGCGGAGCCTATCTGTGCATCGTGGCTTCGGGTGGCACCTTCGTTGACAACATGACGGCCGGGCGTGGCTATCTGGCGATTGCAATCACGATCTTTGCGCGCTGGATGCCGCTGCGCGTGCTGCTGGTGGCGATTGTACTTGGCCTGCTCGAAGCCTTGCAGTTCCAGGGGCAGTACATCGGCGTGAATATCGCGCCATCACTGTTAATGGCGATGCCGTTTGCCGTGGCGCTGATTGCCTGGGTGATGATGGGTAAAGCAGGCGCAGCGCCTGCTGATCTCGGGCGGCCTTTCTTACGCGGTTCCAGAAGTTAATCATTTCAATAATCAGGAGAAGAAGATGAATCAGGCAATCAATCCGGAAGGCTGGATTATCGGGAAAACCGCCACAGGGCTTAACCACCTCAACTGGGGCGTAAAAGCCGGCAACCATGTTTACGTCGCCGGGATGCTGTCTACCGATCCGGTGGATGGCAGCCTTGTGGGTATTGGCGACATTGAAGTGCAAACCCGTCGCGTGCTCGACAGCATCAAAGTGGTGCTGGAGTCAGCTGGCAGCAGTATGGATCACGTGGTGATGAATCAGATCTTCCTGCGCGACCTCGACGATTACCACAAATTCAACGAAATCTACGTGAGCTATTTCCCGACCATTCTGCCAGCGCGTTTCTGCGTGAAGCTGGAGATGGTACGTCCAGAGTTCCTGGTGGAGATCGCCACTACCGCCGTGATCCCGCAATAATAGCTGACTTTAATCGCACTGAGGATGTTTGCATGCAATACCGTTATCTCGGGCGCAGTGGGCTGAAGGTCTCTGAAATCTGCCTTGGCACCATGATGTTTGGTGGTGCCACGGATGAAGCCACTTCACAGCGCATCATTGCGGACGCCCGCGCCAGTGGCGTCAACTTTATCGATACCGCCGATATGTACAACAAGGGTGAATCTGAGCGCGTGGTCGGCCGGGCGATCGCCACCGATCGTCACAGTTGGGTGCTGGCGACCAAAGTCGGCAACCCAATGGGTGATGGGCCGAATCAACGCGGCATGTCGCGCAAATGGATCCGTGAAGCGGTACATGGCTCATTAGCACGGCTCGGCACCGATTACATCGACGTGCTCTATATGCACAAAGCCGATTTTGCCGCACCGCTGGAAGAGATGGTCTTAGCCTTTGCTGACCTGATTCGTGAAGGCAAAATCGGTTACTTTGCGGTGTCCAATTTCAAAGCCTGGCGCTTAGCGGAGACCGTGCATTTGGCACGGGAAGCGGGCATCTGCGGGCCGGTTGCCACCCAGCCACTGTATAATCTGGTGAACCGCGAAGCCGAGGTGGAAGTGTTGCCGTCCGCCGCGTATTTCGGCGCAGGCGCTGTCTGCTACAGCCCGTTAGCACGCGGCATTCTGACCGGGAAGTACGCGGTTGGCGCCGCTCCGGATAGCAACAGCCGCGCGGGACGCGCCGACCCCCGCATGATGGAAGCCGAATGGCGACCGGAATCCTTGCAGGTGGCGAGTGAGCTGGCAGCCTATGCCGAACGTACCGGACGTAAACCAGCGCATTTCGCGCAGCAATGGGTGATGCGCAATCATCTCGTGACCAGCACGTTAGTAGGGCCGCGCACTTTCGAGCAGTGGCAAGATGGCCGTGCTGCGCTGGAGTGTCCCTGGACAGAGGATGATGAGGTGTTTTGCGATCGCTTAGTCTCACCCGGTAAAAGCTCTACCCTCGGACCGGTTGATCCTCATCATCCGATTGAAGGGCGGATTGCTCGTTCCTTTAGCGAGGGGGCATGATGACAGACGCTCTGGTTTTACCCTCTGTTGCCGATGCCTATCGTGGCGGAATGCGCCAGCTCGCCGCTGGCGTTTGCCTGATTACTACACGCTTCAATCAGCTGCCCGGCGGAATGATTGCCACAGCAGTGACCTCCGTCAGTGCGGAACCGCCAACGCTGTTGGTATGCGTCAACCGCAGCGCTTCAATGTTTGAGATGATTGCGAAGAGTAGCCATTTTTGCGTCAACGTATTGGCGGCAGAAGCGTTAGAACTGGTCGATGTTTTCAGCAACTCGGCACGTCGTGATGAACGTTTTGCCTCCGGTCAATGGCAGGATGATGCGCAGGGTTCACCGATGGCAGCCGACGCGCTGGTGGCGTTTTCGTGCCGCGTGGCCAACATCGTTGACTGGCATACCCACGCGATTTTCCTCGGTGAAGTGACGGAAGTGATGCACCCTAGAGTCGATGCGCGTCCGTTGGTGTATCTCGACCGTGGGTTTCATCAGCTGAGTGAATTGTAGCGGCAGCGGGCGGCGTGATGGCCGCCCCTTCAACGCTGTTGGTCGCCATAAATGGCAACCCTACGACGATCGGCGCGGTTTTTTGTAGGGTGCGCATTGAGGTGCAAACCGGGCACATAGGTAACACTTTAGACCGGGCACATGGGTAACAGTTATAAATTGGCATAGCAGAGGAGACTCACTAT
>NZ_JBNBPL010000033.1:0-51524 GCF_059412425.1 Pantoea sp. CFCC18177 | reverse complement strand
GCTTAAACTCAGGAGTAAATATTCTTCCGCTCATAGAATCACCTCTCTGGTTAATAACGTTATAACCTCTGAGTGTGTCCTAATCTATTAAACCACTACATGGATGGTCATCCGCGAACGGTCCGTCCGGCACGACGTGGAAGTCGAAGGTACCGCTTTAGGGGGGCGAGGACGGCCCAGAGGGGGCAGCAGAGGCGGCAGAGCCCGCACTGAAAAGTCAGGCCACTTAACAATAAGCAGCCTGAGTTCTTAACGGACAAGCATTACACCATTTATGGCGACTTAACAGCTCCTGACTGACAAACACTCCTCTAGGTTGACTGCCCTCGAGTTCATCACCTCAAACCCGCATATTTCAATCAAAGTCTCCTTTCGTGATCCACTCGCGCTTTCGGGTTTCTGTTTTTTGCTAAAAGTGTTCATACGGTCATATGCTGAACTTTAGTTCAATAGGGAGGGCATCATGAGTAAGCTGGAAATTGGCGTAAACACGGCGATGTTTGACGGTTTAGATATGGATGTGGCTTTCAGCACCATTAAAAAAGCAGGCTTTCATTATGTGGAACTGGCCTATAACCAAGGCTATGTCGGTGAGATGCCGCCTGAATTATTCGGCGAAGAAAACGCCAGACAGGTCGCTGCGTTACTGGAAAAGCATCAGTTAGGCACGCGATCCTTCGGTGCCACCATGAACATGGGCTCGACAGATGCTGTTGCTCAGTTTACACGCCGCATACGCTTTGCGAATTTGATTGGCGCTAAGTGGATTAATATTTGCGTTGGACGTAAAGAAGACCGCCAGCAGATTATTGCAAATCTAAAAGAATTGGCGCCTGTCGCTGCTGACCATGGATGTGTCATCTGTCTGGAAAACGGGGGTGACCCGAATTATGACGTGTTTCAATTAGCAGATGATGGCTTTTCCTTACTGAATGAAATTAATCATCCCGCGGTGGCATTCAATGTGGATGCCGGCAACATTGTTTCGCTCTGCCCAGAAGTTGACGCGATTGAACAAGGCATCGCGATGTTGCCGGGTGCACAGCACTGCCATCTTAAGGATTTGAATGTCGTCGACGGTGAAGTTCATTTCACCCCGCTGGGATATGGTCAGCTCAATTATGTACCGATGCTCAGAGCACTGGAAAAATTAAATATTCCTTGCAGTCTGGAAATTCCATTACGTATGCATCGACAAAGAGACAGTTATCCGCTGCGCGGTGAATTACCCGTGGATGCGGATGTCAGTCTCCATGTCTTAATACAGTCCCGAAAAAAACTAGAGGAATGGCTGGGGTATAATCCAGTCAGTCAATAACAAACGTTGTGATAATAACCGCTGATGGATTCGTCAGCGGGTTTTACCTGTGCATTTTCGATCCAAAAGTAAAGCGTACTTTAAGCTTCTTTGAATAATCCGTTGTTTAACGATTTCAAAACTGAAGGTTAATTATGTCTGACTCTACATTGAATGCCTCACCAAAATCCGGCAAGCCGACCCAATTTCGCTGGGCGATATTTGCCACAATGTTCTTTCTGTTAGCCGTTAATTTAATGGACCGAATCACGTTATCAATTGGCATGCCTTACATTAAAGATGAATTCCATCTTTCACCGACGATGCAAGGCCTCATTCTCAGCAGTTTTTTCTGGTCATATGCGTTATTACAAATTCCAGGCGGCTGGTTACTGGACCGCTATGGGCCGAGAAAAATCATTACTGGCGCGCTGTTTGGCTGGGGGTTCTTCCAGGCCATTATTGGTTTGGCGAGTGGCGGGCTTAGCTTGATCCTGGCACGTATAGGCTTAGGTGCCATGGAAGCGCCGGTATCGCCAAGCGGGGCAAAGTTAAGTTCCACCTGGCTGACGCAATCAGAACGTGGTCGTGGGGCTGTGATTATGGATTCAGGCAGTCCGCTGGGGGTGGCCATTGGCGGGATTATTGTCGCACATTTGATCGTTGTGCTCGATTCCTGGCGCGTGACCTTTGTGGTGGTGGGCCTGTTCACCATGCTGTTAGGATTTTTTGCCTGGCGGATACTACGTGACCGTCCAACGGAACATCCTAAAGTGAGTCAGCAAGAGGTCGATTACATCGCGGCGGGCAATGTTGATGGATCGGCGACGAATACCGACATTACACCCACCAAAGGGCTTGGCATCAGCTGGTTTACCATGATCGCCATCATGGTTGGGCGCGCTTCATGGGGCATGGTGTACTGGGGATTATTGACATGGGGACCGAGTTACTTGGCTCAGGCACAAGGATTACAACTCGCTTCAATTGGTAATTCGACTTTCTTAATCTTTATTATGGGTACCGCCGGTTGTTTATTTAGCGGCTTCTTTGCTGATTACCTGGTGAAAAAAGGGATGAGTCACAACGTTGCACTAAAAAGCTTATTGTCAGTGTCGGGATTGGTGGGCCTTGGTGTGTTGTATGCGTTAGCGACGATTAAAAATCCAAATCTGGCAGTAGGCCTGTTATCCATCGCCGCCTTCTTTATGATGTTCGGTAGTCTGTATTGGAGTTTTCCAGCTATTTTGGCACCGAAAGACCGTGTGGGCATGGTGGGGGGCTTTATGAATATGGCTAACAGTTGTGCCGGCATCCTTGTGCCGATTCTGGTCGGAATCATTTTGCAAGTGACAGGAAGTTATGAAAGTGTTTTAGTCTATTTCGCCATTTGTGCCGGTTGTTATACGCTGGGAACACTCTGTATTAATTTCAATAAACTGCCGACTAAAGATGGTCAGCTATCATTCCAAAAGTAGTTGTTCATTTTAAGGAGAGTGTATGCCATTAATACTGCGCATTAACAAAGTACCACAAACGTTGGTTGATGAGTTGTCACTCCATAATAAAGTGATTGAACTTGTGGATTTGCATCTGCCAGATGAGCAAGCAATCGATATTATTTTAGCTACGCCACACGTGCAGCAATGGAAAAATTAATGCTGGATAATATCTCAGCTTATCAATCAGGTAGACCACTGCTAACCCCGATATATTAATGAACAAGGGGGAGTTCATTCCCCCTTGTTCATTAAGCGATTCCCGCACGCTGCAAAAAAGCCCGGCATTGTTGCTCATTGTCCCACAGATCATCCTGCGCGGTCGTTCGCATCTCTACTGCGATAGAAATCGGGCCGAGTTCTGAAGGCAGTGGCAGGTTGCGAGCGGTGTGGATGATCTGTGCAGCAGTGTCATGCGTGAGGAAACCGGGCTCGCCAAATTTCATGTGGTAATCACCAAATCCAGCCGCCTGCGGGTCGAGAATGGCATTCGCCAGATGAAGTTGTGAAATAAAGGGTGCAGCGAGTGTCAGCGATTCAGTGAGGTCTTCCTGATTGAGCGCAACATGCGCACTATCCCATGCGAGATAGAGTTTTGGGCAATCTGGGCGCAACTGTTTCATCCATGCCACGGTCTCATCTGTTGGGCCAATTAACTGACATTTATGCGCAAAACGATCGAGAGGTTCGATCTGGAGTAGCATCCCGTCATATTGGCTGACAGTTTCACCGATTTGCACGATGGCTTCACTAAAGCCTTTCATCGCTTCAGGCCGTTGCGCATCGCCGGGATCGCTGCCGCTGACCAGTGACAGTTTCGTTGTACCGCACTCCGCAGCCATGTGGACTAATTCACAGGCACGACGAATTGATTTTGTGCGAAGCTCACTGTCCAGGCTGCTCAGGTTTAAATCTTGTTTCAGTAACTCAAACGTGAGCCACTGGGTGACATGCAAATGATGCTCTTGAGCCAGAGAAGAGATCTTTTTGGCGATAGTGGGGTGGTGAATAATGCCTGTTTCAAATCCTTGATAGTAATCACTAACGGCTATTTTACTGATGACCTGCAGCATGGCTTCCTCATCATGTGTGATGGGAAAGAAGAGTTCTGCAAGATGTGCGGAAGGATAAAGAGTTGTCGCCATAATCCAGACATCGCCTCCTGTTTGAAAAGATCACTAAGCGGGTGTTTAATCAGCTTAGAGGTCAATGAACAGATGAACAACTTATGTTCTTATGAGCATTGCCACATTATGACAGGGATCGCAATTTTTAAGGATTTAAACGGAATAGCAAAAATCCCGCTCAGGTTTCCCTGAGCGGGCTTCTCTAAATATGGCTCCTCTGACTGGACTCGAACCAGTGACATACGGATTAACAGTCCGCCGTTCTACCGACTGAACTACAGAGGAATCGTGTGAACGAGGCGCATATTAATGGCCCCCCCTTTATGTGTCAACAGCTAAAAACACATTTGTATTCAACTGGCTAGCAAAAGTACAAAGCGATCGCGATTTAAGCAGATTCCACGGATAAACGGGCTATCGGGTCCTGACGATAAAATTGATGTAAGTGCTGATACATGGCAGGGAATCGTTGTGCCAATAGATCGGGTGCACTAAAGAAGTACTCTGACAGCACGGCAAAGCATTCGGCAGCATCACTGGCGGCGTAGGGATCGATAGTCGCCGCTTGCTCGCCTACCAGTTCCACCTCCGCTTCAATCTCTTCCATTGCTGCGAGCAAATCCTTTTCCCATTGCGCGACGTCTCGCAACGCAATGGCCGGGATACCGCTGGTGTAGCCGCTACCGCGCGCATCTAACTTATGTGCCACTTCGTGGATCACCAGGTTGTAGCCTGACAGGTCGAAAGAGTCTTGAATATCCAACGCATTCAACACCACTGGACCTTGTGTCCAGCTCTGACCGGCATGCACAGCAGCAGCATGATGCACCAGTCCAGTGTCATCTTCCCAATGGTCGTCAACGTTAAAAGGCTCGGGATAGATGAGGATTTCGTGAAAGCCATCGAGCCATTCAAGCCCGAGCTTCAACACTGGCAAACAAAACAGCAACGCGAGGCGTGCCAGTTGCAGTTCAGTGAGTTGTAAACCCAGCAACAGGGAGATTTTCTTCTGTTGCAGGAAGCGCTGCGCCAGGGCAGTGAGAGTGGATTGTTCTTCTGCGGTCAGCAAAGAGAAAATAGGCTGCGCCAGCGCCTGCTGCCAGGGTAGCGCCGTCACTGTTGCATCAACCTGCGCATTCCATGGCCATTTAAACATCGTGCGACTCACTCTGCAGGGCGGAAAGGTTTATCCTGGCGCGGCAAGACAAAAATTACCAGCGCGGAATCAAAGCCGGATATTCAATCAGTTGCTACAGAAATTGTCTGTGATTGGCGTGGCAAAGCCGGGAGAAAATAAAAAGGTGCGCACCATTGCGCACCTTACAAAAAACCGCATTCATTCTTGTAGGATCACCCTTCATGGCGACCGTCAGGCGCTCAACTGACAAGCATTACGCTCTATGCAGCGACCTTGTCATGATGAAGTGATTAGTCTTTCTCCAGACGCTGGAATTCGATTACCCACACCCAAGGGTTCACTTCCCAACTGGTGGCACCGTACTGCTTTTGCCACGCTTTGCGGTAGGCCTCTTTGGGGGATTCCGCATTCATATTCATAGTGAAGAAGTTATTCAGGAAGTGCGTATCGGTCTGCACGCCCTCGGCCATGATGTCATCTTCACTGATGTCCTGAATTTTCTCGGCACGCACAGACGTGATCGCCAGGCTAATTCGACTGGCCCAGCGTGGCATATGGATCGCGGTCTGCCAACCAAACTGTTCAGCGTCCTGAAGATCTTCATCCAACTGACCGAGTTCGTTGCTGTCCGCTCGATACTGGCAAAAAGCAGGTGTGCGGAAGGGCAGGGGATCGCGTTCGTATTCTGGCAGTTGCTCCTCTGGCACGATCGGGCCGCGCCACGTTTCACGCACCCACAAACGATCGCCTACCTGCCCATACGGACAGTGAGAGCTGATATCCGACATCGACATCAGCTTATAGCCGTGAAGATGGTTAGCGCTGACGTCGAATGCATGTACGCCTTCGTGATGATCCTGACCCGGGCCAAAAGCCTGAGTTTTCATGATGCGCCGGGTTTGCGTTTGCTGGCCAACAAGCAGGGCGCGGACCCGCTGTTCGGAAAAAAGAATCGGCCGTTCTTTCATTACGTACCTCATGTAGTGTCACTAACCCGGAGAACTTCGACGAAACATCCGCATCCGCAGATGTGAGAATCAGCATAATGGGTTTGAATCGATTTGCTTAATAATTTGTCGCCTTAGTATCAGGCTTTTCCTGCATATTCCGGTTTTAAAAATGGCTCATAAGCAAAATGCGTGCTAATAGCAGCACGTCAGGCCATGCTGAGCGGGAAATATCCCTTATACAGTACGTTATAACGGCCACGATGGGAATCTTTTCGGATTTAGTCGTGGGTGATTATCGCCTTTACTCAGAGTTAATCAGCACGTTTAACTGGAATATCTCAGCAATGTGAAAATTGTTGATGGTCAAAATAGATTACTCATGTTTAACAGAGTTGATTAACTAAAACGACGCTAAGGAAATGCTTAAAACGTGATCTGTGCTGGGAAACGCGCATTAACAGCGCTATAACAAGATCGGAGTCTCATTTTTTACGCTTTGAACATCCAGGAAGGATGTAAAAAAAGTGTCACGACCAGACCGCTATGATGTTACCAGGAGCAGCACCCTGATTGAGCGGTGCTTTTATAACAGCAATAAGGAGAAGCACGATGTCACTCACCCGCTGGCAACAACGCTACGAGAACTGGCTGCAGCAAAACTGGCTGCATGACGACAAAGCCCATGATATCGCGCACCTGCGTCGTGTTTGGATGAGCGCCAACCGCATCATGCAACACAGCGCAGCCGACCCCATGGTGGTGCTGACCGCCTGCTACTTCCACGATGTGGTCAACCTGCCCAAAAACCATCCCGAGCGCCATTTGGCCTCAACCTATGCCGCGGAAGAGACGCGGCGCATTCTGCAGCAGGACTTTCCTGATTTCCCACAGGAACTGCACGACGGTGTTGCCCATGCGGTCCAGGCGCACAGCTTTAGTGCGCGCATCACGCCACAAACACTGGAAGCAAAGATCGTTCAGGATGCCGATCGCCTTGAGTCTTTAGGGGCTATCGGCCTTGCGCGTGTTTTCTACACGGCAGGGGCACTGGGACGACCGCTGTTCGACAGCGAAGATCCCTTAGGCAAAGAGCGCGAGTTGGATGATGTGAAATGGACGCTGGACCATTTCCAGAAAAAACTTTTACGTCTGCCCGAAACCATGCAAACCGAAGCGGGGCGCCTGCTGGCGGAACATAATGCCGATTTTCTCGTGCAGTATATGGGCAAACTCTGTGCGGAATTACAGGGCAATCTGACCACCATTGATGAGTCGGTGTTAAGGGATTTCAGCCCCATACACTCTTAATATTAAATTTTTATGACAGTCTGTTAACTTTCATCTTCTTCCGCTACGTTGTTGTAAATCAAAAGGGAGTATGAAGATGACCGAGACCGTTAACTTAACCATTAAAATTGACCCGGCACTGAAAGAGCACATCAAACAGTTAGCCGCCGATAACCAAATCTCCATGAGTCAGGAGATCGTTAACCGCTTACAGGCCAGTTTACATGCTGTTGAGCAACCGGCCGTTGATAGTCTGCATACCGAAGAAGCGGTAGCTGAACAGCTTTCCGCGTCTGAACTGAAGCAGGTGCGTGCGCTGCTGAAGAAAGGCAAAAAGAAGAAATAAACGATAAAACCCGTCATTGACGGGTTTTTTTATCTCTACAGTTTACGCGGCATCAACGCGGAATTGCTGTGCGCGCTGGGCGAGGCGGTCTGAGAGTTCACGGAGTTGAGCTGCGGCCTGAACCTGATGCGCGTTCAACGCTTCGTTTTGCTGAAGCTGATTACTCATCTCCACCACTTCATGTGCAATCTTACTCACACGGTGGCTCTGTGCCGTGGTGTTTTGCTGTAGTTCATCCAGCTGTGTCACCACACCCGACACCGCAGCACTAATTTGCGCGAACAACACTTCCAGTGCTTTTACTTTGTCAAAACCATCATTTACATGCTGCTGAGTGTGCTGAATTAAACCATCAATCTGGCGCGTCGATTCGCCGCTCTGCTGTGACAACATGCCCATCTCTTTTGCGACCACCGAGAAGCTGCGACCATAAGCGCCGGCATGCGCAGATTCAATGGCGGCATTTAGCGATAACAAACGCGTCTGCATCGACAGGCTATCCAGCATGCCGACAATCCCGGCGATATTGCCCGATGCGGTCACAATTTGCTGCATCTTAAGCTCCATGTTATCGACTTCAGTGGCGCAGTTGCGCATCAACGCGTCTGCTGATTGGGCTTCCTGCGTGGCCTGTTGTGAGAACTGCGCGCCGATTTCCACCTCTTCTGATACACGGTGCAAACGCTGGGAAAGATGATGGAAACTGGCGTTTTGCGCCTGATGTTGCTGCATCACCTGTTCATTATGCTGCTGCATATCCTCAGCACCGGCGGCAACGCTGACCGCAACGGTGTTGATATCATTGACGATCTGTTGCAAACCGCTGCGCATGGATTCAATGGTCTGGAACAGCTGACGCGTCTCCAAAGACTGACGGCGCGGCGTATCATGGCCTGGCACCAAATCGCCGGTGGCGATCTGTTCCAACTGCTTATTCGCGCGTCGCAACGGTAACAGCACACCTCGCATCAACAGGCTGGAGGCCAATACTAACAACGCCATGAGAATGGCACTGACTATCAGCGACATATTGCGGCTCTGTTTCAGCGTACTCAGCGTGTTCTGGTTAACGCTGCTCAACTGGTGGTTGGCCTGTTCGATTTCGCTGAACCAGGCATCGTTGAACTGCTGCTGAAAGGCCTGCATCGGCACCATAAAGAAGGCGTTAATATCGTTGGCCGACAAGCCTTTTAACTGCTCCTGCAAACCTTCTGCCAGCATGGCAAAACCTTGCGCTAACGGGCTGTCAGCTTTGGCATGATAAGCAGCAAACAGTGCCTGGGCTTTTTTCAACGAGTCATCGGAGGCGGCGGCAAGACTTTTCCAACTATCAACCGAACCACTTTGCTGATCCTGCATCAGGTAGATACCTGCGCGATGGCTGTTATCACTGGCGGTCAGCAGCTCAATGCGCGCTTTATCCAGCAGGGCCAGCCTTTCCCGAAGTTGGTTGGCTTGCTGCAATGAGGTTTGCGTCTGGTTGACGTGGTTACTCAGCAGCAGCACACCGGCAAATTGCAGCAAACAGAACAGCAAGATAAACAGCAAGAACTGGCTGCGCAAACTGGTGAGCCACAATGGCATACGCCATGAGAATCGTGTACGTAAACGCAGCGGTAAGGAGATAACGGAAAGGAGTGACATCTAACGCCCCCAAAAATAAAAAGGAGTATTGGGAGCGGGCGTGACAGTTTGGTGACAGGGGCGGTGAATCAAAGCAAAACAGCACAAAGCCCGTCCCTAAAGGAAATTATGGACCTGATAAACTCGTTGTATGCGCGCAAGCGAATGGCCTGAAGACCATCGCTACGGCTTCTGTGTCAGAAGATGCTGCTCGATCAGCGGTGAAAGCAGCTTAGCCACCGCCGCAAAAACCGGTACCACCACCGAGTTACCAAACTGTTTGTAGGCCTGAGTATCGGAGACGGGAATACGGAACGATGATTCTCCCGGCGCTTCAAAACCCATCAGTCTGGCGCATTCGCGCGGCGTCAAACGACGCGGCCGCCGTGCCATGTTACTGGCATGCTGGAAGTCTGCCTCACCCTGAGCCTGATCCCAACCGCGATCAATCAGAATTTCCGAACCATCCTTGTAGTAGCGCGCCGAGAGAGTGCGAACGCAAATGTCAGGGTTATGCGGGTCGTTAAGGCCAAAACCAAAACCGTTGCCTTTGGCTTTGTGCTTCTTCGCGTACTGGTACAGGTATTGCCACAACGTTGGCGACAAAATGTATTTCGCCTCTGGCGTGGGCTCCAGCAGGCTGTGTAACGACGGCACCTGTTGCGGGTAAAGTGTGGAGAGTGCGCGCAGTGAAAAGCCGTTGCTCAAACCACTGTCACGACGAATACCGACCAGCACAATACGTTCGCGATGTTGCGGTAAGAAATGGCGTGCATCCACGATCTTCGCATCGGGTGAGCCGTTATCGGCAGCATCGGCCACGTCGTATCCGAGTTCATCCAGCGTCGCCATAATGATGGCGAAGGTGCGGCCCTTATCGTGGCTCTTGAGGTTTTTCACATTCTCCAGCACGAAAAACGGCGGTTTCTTGGCCGCCAGGATGCGCGCGACATCGAAAAACAGCGTGCCCTGGGCTTCGCATTCAAAACCGTGTGCGCGACCCAGCGCATTCTTCTTACTCACACCCGCCAGCGAAAAGGGCTGGCAGGGAAAACCAGCCAACAATACCTGATGGTCGGGAATGGTTTGATCGATGTGCTGGTAAATTGCGTCTTCGTCAGAAAGTCCTGCGGGCTGTGTCACCAAACGAATATCACTGTTGAACTGATGCCGTGCCGGATCGCTATAGTGGTTGGCTTTATAGGTGCGTACCGCTTCTTTGTTCCATTCGCTGGTAAAGACGCACTGACCGCCAATCTGTTCAAAGCCACGGCGAATGCCGCCGATGCCGGCGAACAGATCGACAAACTGGAATTTAGCTGCGTCGTAATGGGCGGGGCGTGATGGCAGCAAACACCGCAGGCTTTCCACCTCATTGCTGGAGAGCGCGGGTGCGGCACTTTTTCCCTGACGAATACGATTGAGCCGCGGGATGCTCCAGTCTCGGCCGCCAGCCTCGGTTAAGGTCTGCACCAGATCGCGCGCGGCATAGATATCGAGCACCTGCATTAACAGCGATGTTGCGTCATCCGGAGCAGCAGTAAACGGGGAGGGCGAGACGGTCGCGGCGGGGTCGATAGCAAGCATGCGTTTTTCCTTAACAGTGAAGCCACTATGCTAACACTCATCGCACATTCACACACTTGTTGCGCGTGCCTTTCGCTTTTGCCTTAAACCGCTAAAGTTGAAGGAGCCCCATTAAAAGGAGACGCCATGGCAGACGTCCACCCGCAAAACATCCGCAGCAAAAATATGCGCGCCATTCGTCAACAGGATACGGCGATTGAGCAACGTATTGCGCTGATTCTAAAAGATCGCGAGTTCAGTTATCGCGTGCAGGATAAGGCGCTGCCGGGCCGCCCCGATTTTGTGCTGCCGCAGCAGAAAGCGATCATCTTTGTGCATGGTTGCTTCTGGCATCGTCACCACTGCTATCTATTTAACATGCCTGCCACGCGCACCGAGTTCTGGGCCGGAAAAATCAACAGTAACGTTGAGCGTGATCGTCGCTATATCCAGCAATTGCAGCAGAGTGGCTGGAAAGTGTTGATCGTCTGGGAGTGTGCGTTGCGCGGTAAACTGCGACTGGAAGACGTTGCACTCATTGAACGGCTGGAGGAGTGGCTGCTTGCCGCCACGCACAGCGGAGAAATTGATCATCAGGGGTTGCATCACTATCGCGAAGAGTAGCGCGTGATTGTTGCTTTTAGCCACCATAACGGTTTAGATCACCCCTTTCTCTGGGACGCGGAATAGAGCCATGAGCAGCATTAAACTGACGGTCAAACGCTTGTATCAACTCCGCGATGAGCGGATGGTGAACACCCACGCAACAGCTCGCATCTATCTGGGTGAGCAGTTAGTGGCCACTGAGGAGATCAGTGGGATGACGGAAAGTCCGGTGAGCAAGTATGTTCATGCGGGTGATGTTGCCGGGCAGACACTTCGCGTTGAATGGGACTGTGCGGGCATCGCCGATATCACGGTAACGGCGGTTGAGCGTTGCCCCTGTTGTCAGGATCACGAACCGGAATAAGGATAACTATTTTGGCAGGAACCAGTTTATTAACGCTTCTGGATGATATTGCGACCTTGCTTGATGATATTTCAGTGATGGGCAAGGTTGCCGCAAAGAAGACTGCGGGCGTATTGGGTGATGATTTGTCACTCAATGCGCAGCAGGTCACCGGTGTTAAGGCCAACCGGGAATTGCCGGTGGTCTGGAGTGTGGCAAAAGGCTCCTTTCTAAACAAATTAATATTGGTGCCGCTGGCGTTGGTGATTTCAGCGTTTGCGCCCTGGCTGATCACACCGCTGCTGATGCTGGGCGGAGCGTATCTCTGTTATGAAGGCGTGGAGAAGGTATTACATAGCCTCAATCACGATAAAGCCGAAAGCACACCAGAAGCGCGTCAACAGCGCCTCGACAAGCTGGCACAGCAGGATCCTCGCCAGTTCGAGAAAGATAAGGTCAAAGGTGCGGTGCGCACTGACTTTATTTTGTCCGCAGAGATTGTGGCGATCACTCTGGGGATCGTTTCCGAAGCACCGTTGTTAAACCAAGTGCTCATTCTGGCGGGCATTGCGATTCTGGTGACCATTGGGGTGTATGGCATTGTGGCGATGATTGTCAAAATTGACGATCTCGGATACTGGCTGCGTGAAAAATCCTCCACGCTGGCTCAGGCGACCGGCGGTGCACTGCTGGCGTTAGCGCCTTGGTTAATGAAGGTGTTGTCCGTGGTCGGCACGGTCGCCATGTTCCTGGTGGGCGGCGGCATCATCGTGCATGGCATCGCGCCGCTGCATCACGCCATCACGGAATACAGCGGCGACTTTAATGGTGTGGTATCGGCGCTTCTGAGTAACGGCGCCAATCTGGTGCTCGGTTTTATCATTGGGTCGATCGTGCTGTTGGCGGTAAATCTGATTGCTAAACTGCGTGGAAAATCGGTATAAAGCGCAGGAAATTTCTAATCACGGGTCAGGAGAACGATGATGAACGACGATATGTTTGAATTTGATATCGATGCGCAGCTGGAACAGGCTGAAGCCAAAGCGGCGGAAAAAGCCAATGAAGTTCCGGCAGATATCAGCGATGAAGCTGATTGCGAAGGCTGCAAAATTTGATTTTCCCACCCGGGAAACCGCTTCAAAGCCGATAATAATTTTTATCGGCTTTTTTTATAAACAACATTTATGACTGCTTATTCCGATTTCGTCACAGTAATAGCAATATCCTATAGGCAAAAACCCTGTGCAGCTGCTATACCTAATTTCGTTCATTCAACGGAAAAAGGGAGGGCGCGGTATGACCTTTGCGATCAGTGACGAAGTTCAGCATAAAGAGGGCGGACCCACGATGGTGGTGACCGGCTATGCCAGCGGAATGGTAGAGTGTCGTTGGTATGATGGCTACAGTGTGCGTCGTGAGGCGTTCCGCAGTGACGAACTGAGTCACCTGTCGACCGCGCAGCAGCTGGCCAGCTGAACGTATTCGGGACGGCAATCACCGTCCCGTTGCGTTTTTAGCTATTTGATTTTCCTTTGATCCCTGCCTGTACGCTTCCTCATCACCTGACTACACTTTTGGCATTCGACTTCTTTCGGAGCATGGTTGCTGATGCCAAACTCGCCCTTGTCGCCACGCGCAGGCAATCCATTTTTGCCGGTGCATCTCTGTTTTTTGGCGGTCTTTCTCTTCTCGTCTTTTCTTACCGTCCATGAAGCGCTGGAACTCAAGAACAATTATGAAGAGCGTCAGCGTGCGCAACTTTCTGATTTCCAAAAGAACCTCGACAGCCAGTTTCAGGAAAGCCTGGATGAGCTGATGTACTACCAGAAAATGCTGACCTATGCGTTAACCCATCCGTTGGACTCTGACCACGGGCGCGAAGCATCACAACGCTTTCAACAACTGCGTCAACAGCACACCTGGCAGTTACAGATTGCCAGTCCACGCAGCATGCCGTTGAATGGGATGAGTGATAGCTGGATCCAGCAGGACCCGCTGTTACAACGCGATAGCGAGCACATTGCTCAGGAGCTCCGCGCTGCACTTGAGTTCAGCTTTATTATGCAATTTGGCGATCCGGAACAGGAGTTCCACTCACGTTTTTGGTACACCTCACGCGCGGGTTTCTTTATCAGCTCCCGGCCACCGCAAAGTCCGCAGGAGCTTGAAGAAACCTATGCCACGATGGTGAAACGGCCTTATTTCCGCGAGTTGGACCCGCGCAATCCGCAGCATTCACGCCTGCGCTGGACCGAAGCCTACCAAGGTCTATTCAATGAAGGGCTGATGATCACGGTGAGTGCGCCTGTCGTCAGCGGAGACTATTGGTACGGCGTTCTCTCAATGGATTTCACGCAACAGCGCATTCACGCGTTATTGAACGAGGCGCGGCAAAGTTACTTACAGGGCAAGTTGCTTATCGTCGACCGCAGTATGCATGAAATCACCCGGCTTTCGGCCCTGCATGACAAGCCATTAACGGATGAACAACAAGCACGGCTTGAACAGCAGATGCGATTGCATCCCGCGGGCATCATGCGCTTAGGGACGCAATTTACTAGCTGGAGCAAACTGACTAACGTTGACGCTTATCTGGTCAACATTCAGAGCCTGAAACAGGGGATAGCGCAGCCTCTTGGACGTGTTGCACTCTTCCTGTTTGGCACCTGGCTGTTATTTGTGGTGTTGTTGCTGGTTTCACATCAGGTCATCTTTCGTCTGGTTCGACGCATGGACGATCTCTCATCCAAACTCACCTGGCGCGCCAATTATGATGGCATGACGCGCCTGCTCAATCGCAATGCCTTCTTCGAGCAGTTTGTTGCCCTTGCGGCACACAATAAACAGCAGCAAACACCGATGGCGGTGATACAGCTGGATGTTGATCACTTCAAAAACGTCAATGATACCTGGGGTCATGCGGCAGGTGATCAGGCGCTGATTCGCGTTGCGGGCGTCATTAGCCATACGCTGCGCAAATATGACATTGCCGGGCGCATTGGCGGTGAGGAGTTCTGTATCGTGCTGCCGGAAACCACCCTGGCTGATGCCAGCGCGGTGGCAGAACGCATCCGTACGCGCTTAGCCGCCAAAACGATACTGGTGAACTGTAATTCGACCTTCAGCATCACGCTGTCTGCCGGTGTGACAGGGAGTGAGGAGCAGGGCGATTATGATGCTGAGAGTCTGCAAGCGACCGCCGATCGTCGCCTGTATCAGGCAAAAACCAGCGGTCGTAATCGCGTGTGTGCGGAAGGTTAGACTTTGCCGTCGTTATCCTCTTCCACCGCCTGATAGATACGTTGCAGGATGTCCGGAAAGGCGGATTGCACCCGACTCCAGCTGGGGATAAATGGCTTCTCGTTAGGACGTTCAATAAAGGACTGTCCAGCATCGAGAATGGCCTGAGTGAACATTTCAACGGCGGCTTCTTCGATGTGTTGGTCAAACTTGAGGCCATTCATCGTCGCTTCGTGATTATAAATCTCCATCATGTCCAGCGCATTGCGGTAGTAGGTGGCTTTGAGCACGCGGAACGAGTCACTGGTCAGTGGCACGCCCATGGTCGCTAGCTTGCGCAGCAGCGATTGCACAATGTCATTGCTCATCCGTTTCAAACCGCCGGTGCCATCCTCTTCGGCCAGCGGCTGGTGCTTATGATCGTAGTTATCCGCAATCTCAACCTGACAGGTTTGACGCGTGGTGTAGTTGCGGTAGATCTCCGATAACACCCCAATCTCCAGCCCCCAGTCACCGGGTATTTTTATGCCATTCAGCACGTGAGTGCGCATAGCAAATTCGCCGGAAAGCGGATAGCGGAAGCTGGTGAGATAATCCAGATATTCGGAATGGCCATAAACCTTCTGCAGCGATCGCAACAGCGGGCCGACCAGCAGGCGGCCGACGCGGCCATTGAGTTTTCCATCTGCCACGCGCGCATAAAACCCTTTGCAAAACTCATACTGGAAAGCGGGGTTGGCAAGCGGATAGAGCAGGCGGGCGAGCATGCCGCGTTCATAAGTGACGATGTCGCAATCGTGCAGCGCCACGCACTGCGTACGATCGGAGGCCAGCGTATAACCGGTGCAGAACCACACGTTACGCCCTTTGCCCGGTTGGCTGGGAGACAACCCCTCTTTATCCAGTTCCGCGTCCAGCGCTTTGAGGCGCGGCCCATCATTCCATAAAATGCGATGCCGTTGCGGCAGCCGCGAGAAGAACTCGCGGGCAAAGAGAAACTGCTCACGATCGGCCCGATCCAAACCAATGACAATTTCATCCAGATAGGGCACTTTGGCCAGCTCGCTGACAATTTTATCCAGAGCCGGGCCTTCTAACTCGGAAAACAACGAAGGTAAAATCAGCCCCATTTTGCGTTTACGGGCAAAA
Source organism: Pantoea sp. CFCC18177 (assembly GCF_059412425.1). Taxonomy (NCBI): domain Bacteria; kingdom Pseudomonadati; phylum Pseudomonadota; class Gammaproteobacteria; order Enterobacterales; family Erwiniaceae; genus Pantoea; species Pantoea sp. CFCC18177. The sequence continues at coordinate 35,353 of NZ_JBNBPL010000033.1, read as the reverse complement.
CGCACCATCTCTTTTTCCAGCGATTCAACGCTGCGGTGGGTGAGATTATGAAAGTTAGTAATGACACCATTTTGGTAAAAATCACTCATCGTCTCATCCTTAGGTCAGGCGGTTAATCGGGTTGCGCCAGAAAGTAATCCAGCCCTTCACGCCAGCCCTGTGGGCCGACATGCGCGGTGTGATAAACGTGTTGATGATCGTCGCGCTGGAGTCTTACCGGGGTCTTGCTGAAGCCTTTAATCACCACGGCATAATCGACTTGATCCAGCATGGGTACATCGTTGGGGCCATCGCCTAATCCGATGGTGATGCGGGTGCGTGCTTCCTGTTGCGCCAGATGCTGTTGCAATTGCGTGAGTGCCACACCTTTGCCACTGCCGGCTGGCATGACATGCCAAAATCGACCTCCCTGCGTCAGTGCTAATCCGTGCTCCGCCAGTGCGGCGCGAAAGTCATCTAACTTATCGCCATCATCCCGCCACAGCACCACTTCTGAGGCATCACGCAGCCGACTCTGGCTGGCTTCGGTGAGTGTCAAACCGGTGAAACGAGCGACTTCGGCATCACTGAAATCATGAAAGCCGGTGAAGCGGAAGCCGGATTGCAGTTGACGCAGCGTCTGGCACAACTGCAGATAGGATTCGCCCGGCTCATCCGCGAGGCGCTGTTCGCCATTGAACGCAATGCGTGCACCATTTTCGGCGATAAAAGGGGAACCGATGAGACCAAGGCGTTTCTGCAAGGGAATAATTTCAGCCGCCGTTTTACTGGAACAAATCACCACAGGGATCGCGTGTTGTTTGAGGCGGGTCAGCCACTCACTGGCGGCATCCCAGTTGTAATCATGATGGTCCAGCAGCGAGCCATCGAGGTCGGTCACTATCATTAAGGACGAATCGAGTCTGAGCATCGTTACACTCCTTACGCCAGGCGCATCCATAAAGCAGAGAGCAATCAGTATAATAGCGTAATCGGGATCACACTTTTTCGCGGGTAAGTTCCAGGATAAATCTTAAATCGTCATGCGTGCTACGCGGTGTGTGCGTGATTTGTGCACGTGAAAAACACAGTGAGCACAGAGTGTTTTCGGTAACATACGGGGAAGCTAATGCATTTTTGTTCGATTTACACGCAAAATTGGGACTTGTCTTGTGTTGACTAAAGCGTAACCTCAATCAGGTGTTAAGAATTCCCTGGTGTAACGAATTTACTGATTAACTTTACCCGGCGCCCCCGCCGGGTATTTTTTTGAAATCGATTTCAGCGATTCACTTCAGTGATGGAGAAGTCGCGGATGTCGAGTTCAAAGGCTTCTGCCAACTCGGTGTAGGAGTCGTAGGCTTCGCCATTCACTTTTACCCGATGCGCATGTTCCGCTTCCATGAACTCTTTAACCTCGCCTGAGGTTTTCTTCTGTATCGCTTCCAGCAATGCTTCTACATCGATATTCACTTCACGCTGCACGTTGTCGCTGTACTCTTTCGCGGTCGTCATAGTGGGCCTCCCAGAGGCGATGAGATTCAGGTTAAGTATAGACAACGCAGGTGCATGAGCGGGAAGGGCGGATTTCAGGCAAAAAAAAGCCCGCGCTGCGCGGGCAAAAATCCTTGTTACTTTTAGGTTGACTGCGCCTTTGGGGTTGGTGCAGTACCGAGAAGTGTACGAGCAGGCCGCGTCAGAAGTCTCTCTGCTAAACGTTAAGAAAGTGAAAAGTCAGGTTTTGACAGATCTTTACCCGAGTCAAACTCCATTTCTGTTATCAGTGTCTATGCTTAACCTTGAACGATTATTTTTCATTATCAGGGAGTTAGTATGGATTTTATTCGAATTGTGATTGCGATTTTGTTGCCACCACTGGGGGTTTTCCTGCAAGTGGGTTTCGGCGGGGCTTTTTGGCTGAATATTTTGCTGACGCTATGCGGATATATTCCCGGTATCGTGCATGCGGTGTGGGTAATCGCACGACGCTGATCGCGATCAGGCAGCGGACTTTTTCTTCCGTTACACTGTGTGCATGACAATTTCAGGAGAGCAGTGAATGAAGGTCAATGACCGGGTAACGGTAAAAACCGATGGCGGCCCACGTCGTATAGGCACAGTGTTGGCGGTGGAAGGCTTTAATGAAGGCGTGATGTATCTGGTGGCGTTAGAAGATTACCCGCTGGGGATTTGGTTCTTCAATGAGAGCGACCATGCCGAAGGGGTGTTTGTCGAGCCATACGACGGAGCGTGAGGTCCAACTGGTTGTTAGGGGCGCCATCAATGGCGCCCCGGATCATTTAAAACGTTTCCCAGTTATCATTGCTGTTAGGTGCAGCCAGTGCCGGGCGCGGTGCCAGCGTCGGGGCTTTCAGTGCCGGTGCTGAAGGAGATACCATCCGTGACGCTGGTGCATCGTTTAAACGGAATGCGGCGACGGCCTGGGTCAGACGGCCTGCCTGATCTTCCAGCGATGCCGCCGCTGAAGAGGCTTCTTCAACCAACGAGGCGTTCTGCTGCGTCACGTTATCCATCTCGGTAACTGCCAGGCTCACCTGCTGAATACCGCGGCTCTGCTCATCGGATGCTGCAGCAATTTCCGACATAATATCGGTCACGCGACGCACCGCTTCGACAATCTCACTCATCGTTGAGCCTGCTTCACCCACTTGATGAGAACCGTTGGTAATCAGATCTACCGATTCGGCAATCAGCGATTCAATCTCTTTGGCTGCCTGCGCACTGCGCTGTGCCAGATTGCGCACTTCACTGGCCACCACGGCAAAACCACGGCCTTGTTCACCGGCACGTGCGGCTTCAACGGCGGCATTCAGCGCCAGAATATTGGTCTGGAAAGCAATGCTATTAATCACATTGGTAATTTCAGCAATCTTCTTCGAACTGCCAGAGATATTGTTCATGGTTTTCACTACACCATTCACCAACTCCCCACCGCTGCGCGCTTTCCCTGAAGCGTCCGCCGCCAGTTGACTGGCATGATGCGCATTTTCGGCGTTCTGTTTCACGGTTGCAGTGAGCTGCTCCATGCTGGCCGCCGTCTGCTCCAGCGCGGAAGCTTGCTCCTCGGTGCGTGATGACAGATCGGTGTTGCCCGCAGAGATCTCACTCGACCCCTGATAAATCGCCACGGCGCCTTCACGTACGGTTCCCACAGTGCGGACCAGCGCCGCCTGCATCAGTTGCAGATTATGCAGCAGGCTACCAATTTCACTGCGGCCATAGGGCTGCTCTGGCGCGGTTAAATCGCCTTGGGCAATACGACCAATACGTTCTACTGACTGCTTAAGCGGGTTAATCACGACACGGCGCAGGAAAACAAAGGTCAGGAGCACAAGAACCAGTGCGGCAGCAAAGGCGACGGCCATAGCAATAAAGCCAACGCGGGACTGGTGGGCTGCTTCGGCATTAATCGCTTCTGCGCGGTCAGTACGGATTTTGATGGCTTTCAGCAACACGGCGTTATAGGCATCATCCAGCTTACGGGTCACATCAGTTTCTTGCGCAACGATCCCCTCAAAGCTGCCTTGCTTAGCCGATTCAATCATCGGCTTCAGCCCCTTATCGATATAGTCGTTAAAACTGGCGGTCAGTGGTGCGTCCAGTGCCAAATCTTCTGGCGTCTTGGACTTGCGATCCATATAAGTTTTAAACCCTTCGCGCGCCTGCTTGATGCGTGTTTCTGTACGCGCCAGATCGGCACGATAACCATCCATCTCACCAATACGTGCAGCCGCACCAGATTGTAGAACATTCAAACGTGCCGTTCGCAGGTGGTTTGAGCTGTTAGAAATGCCCATCCGAATTTGAATTTCATCCGTGGCATCATTAAGCGAATTATTACTCTGAATAAGAAAGTAGCTGGCGAGGCCGATACACAGGGCGAAAAGTAGCAGAATGCCACCAAAGATCATGCTGAAAAGAGGCATCAGGCGCAGGTTCTGCCAGATGCTGAGCTTATATTGCTCATCAATCGATGCTGTTTTCATATCCTTGCTCTCATTTTGGGTAGGTGTTCTGAGAACAAGCATCGGCAATAAACGGCAAAGGCTTAGACGGGGAAATGCGATCTGGCTCGCAAAACACAGCAAAACGACAGAGGGCCAATCTGCGGATTGGCCCTCTGTCTGCTACGGATATTAACCCTTAGGGACTATCGTACGTTGACATAAATCCCGGAGGTCACATTATCGGTAAGACGCACCACATGATAAATAACCTGTTTATTATGTGTCTTAATTTTGCGTTTAATATTACCTTTATGTGACGATACCGTTTTGGCTTTAATTTGCATCTTGTCTGAAATTTGAATGGTGTCATGTCCTGACATCCACATTTTCAGCATGTTTGATTCAGTCTGGCTTAATGTCAGTGGGTGAATATCGAGGCCAGCGGAAATACGCGGCGCAACGCTGAGTTTCTTTTGCAGGTATGTGCCTAATAATGAATCCAGAGTCGATGTTTTTATCGATTTTGACGTAATAATCAGGTTCTTACGAACGTAGAGGTATTCCTCAAAATGGATATTCGAGATGGCCATGAAAATAAAGAATAACGTATCAGGATGCTGCATAATAATGGCACGAATACGATCGCTGGAATCGGATTCGTGAATGAAGCACTCTTCGTTAATAAACACGACACCTGGTTTTAATTGTTCACATCTTTGTTGCAATTGTTCGATATCAGAGACCGGAGTAATGTTTTTCTTTTTAACTCCTTTGGCCGACATATAGTCTGATAATCCCAGGCGTGTGTAGTTACATGAATCCATAATAATCGTTGGCATTATAGCGACCCTCACCAATTTGTTATCCGTTTAAATCAACGATGAATACGCGTTTGCGGTACGAGAGAGATTTCCAAAGACACTTTTTTATTCTGCTCGGCAGACTGGCGAAATGTATCCGTGCGCCATCATGACTCTTCCCTGAACCCTTCTGCGAAGTTTTTTTGTGTTACTTCAACGTCACTCTTGTCCCCGCGATAGTGGGAATCGCCGGGAGTTTGCATTAAGTGTGTAATTCGCTCTGTTTTTGAGAGCCCTGTCACTATCGCGCAAGTCACAGACAAATCTGATAGGACAATTCTTAAAAACATTTGAATCGCGAAAGTGTGACGTTTCAGCGAGTGTTGACAATGCCGTAAAAAAGGGATTTAGACAAGAAAAATCGCTGTAAAATTTTTTTTGTTTAAAAACAGCCCTTTGAGCATTTTTTCAACCAATTCACAAGGTTTTCCACCTTAGGAATCGTCTGACTAAAATACGCGAAGCGCGGTTTAATAAGAATAATTTTCACCTGAAATGCGCATTTATCAGAATAACCTCAGTTGATTTCTGAGAAATATGGTTCGAAAAATGCACAGATTGATTTTGAATACTTAACTATCGCATAAGATTCGCTACAGAATCGTTAATTAGCGCGGGCGGGAGAGTTCTGACACAAACTGCGCGAGTAAATCAAAGACTTCGCCGAAGAGATGTTCACAGAATGGGGCAAGCAGCGGCATCATCATCCCCAGACTAAGGATCCCCACCGTTAAGGTAATTGGGAAGCCAATGGCGAAAACCGACAGCTGTGGTGAAACACGGTTTAACAAACCTAGTGCCATGTTTAGCGTGAGCAACAGAACTATTAAGGGCAGCGCTAACATCATGCCGTTAAGGAAAATTAACCCGGCGGACTTCACCAGCGCCATAAATGCATTGGCGTTGAGAGGTTGATCGTTAATCGGCAGGGTATGAAAACTGTCCACCAGCAGCGAGATCAGCCACAAGTGTCCGTTGAAAGTTAAAAACAGCAGCATCGTCAGCATATCGAGAAAGCGTGCCAGCACCGGCATATTTAAGCGGCTGCCAGGATCGAAGAAGGTCGCGAAGGACAAACCCATCTGCAAACCCACCACTTCACCTGCCATGCGCACCGCGGCGAATGCCAGTTGCATGGTCAGGCCAATACCGACACCAATCAGCAGCTGTTGTAGCAGAATCCAGAACCCGGCAGGGGTGAAGAGGGTGACTTCAACAGGCGGCAGCACCGGAATAATGATCCAAGTGATAAGCACCGCGAGGCCAATTTTAACGCGTTTAGGAATCGACTTTTCGCTCAGCACCGGCGCACTGGCGAACAGCGCCAACAGACGTACCATCGGCCAGAAAAATTGCGCGACCCAATGGATCAGTTGGCTGCTGTCGAGATTAATCATTAGCCAATGATATACGGCAGGTTGGTAAACAGATTACGCATGTAATCCAGTACCAGATTGAGCATCCACGGACCGGCGATCACTGCTGTAGCGGCAACGGCAAGGATTTTCGGGATAAAGGAGAGCGTCTGTTCGTTCACCTGCGTCGCCGCCTGCAACAAACTGATGATCAAGCCGCTGACCAGCGCCGCCAGCAGCAGTGGCGCTGCAAGCATCAACGCGATGCGCATCGCTTCCTGGCCAATTTGCATTACCGATTCGGGTGTCATGCTGTGCTCCTACGAGTAGAAACTTTGTGCGAGGGAACCGACCAGCAGTTGCCAGCCATCAACCAGTACAAACAGCATCAGCTTGAACGGCAGGGAGATGGTCGCCGGAGGCACCATCATCATCCCGAGCGCCATTAACACGCTGGCGACCACCAGGTCGATGATCAGGAAAGGAATAAACACCGTGAAACCAATCTGGAAAGCGGTTTTCAGTTCACTGGTAACGTAAGCCGGCAGCAAAATGCGCATCGGTACCGCTTCTGGCCCTTCAATCGGGGCGGTATTCGCGAGGCGGGCAAACAGGGCTAAATCTGCTTCACGCGTCTGACGCAGCATAAATTCGCGCAGCGGTTGCGCGCCTTTATCAATCGCCACGTCCATGCTGATTTTGTCCTGACTGAACGGCAAATAGGCGTCGGAATAAATCTTGTCGAAGGTCGGCGCCATAATAAAGAAGGTTAAAAACAGCGCGAGGCCGAGCAGCACCTGGTTTGGCGGCGCAGACGGTGTGCCCAGGGCGTTACGCAGCAGGCCGAAAACAATAATGATACGGGTAAAACTGGTCATCATCAGCAGCACGGCGGGAATAAACGTCAGCGAGGTGATGAAGACCAGCGTTTGTACCGGCAACGACCAGCTCTGACCGCCATTGGCAAGCGGTTGGCTCACTAAACCTGGCAGTTGCGCATGGGCAACCGGTGCCAGCAACAGCAGCGGCAGAAGGGGAAGCAATCGACGCATCATTGGGGTTTTCCGGGACGTTTAACCAGGTTCTGAAACAGCTGACGAAAATCCTGCGGTGCAACGCTGTTGCTGGCCAACTCTTCTGGCGGCACAGGTGGCAATGAGTGCAGATGGGTAATTTGCTGAGCAGTGACACCTAATACCAAACGCGCATCGGCCGTGTCCACAATCACCACTCGCTCTTGACGACCAACCTGCACACTGGCGCTGATTTTCAGCGCCTGGGTGTTGACGGTTTTAGGCGCAAAACCGAGGCGTTTAGCTAACCAACCGCAGGCCAGGATCAGCAGGACAATCACCGCCAGTACGCTACTGACTTGTCCAATCACCGAACCGGTAGAGACCACCGGCTGGCTGTGGACAGGCTGGCCGATTTGCGCGTTCTTCAACATGCTTAACGGCTCAGACGACGCATACGTTCGGAAGGGGTGATGATATCGGTGATGCGCACGCCATATTTGTCGTTCACCACCACCACTTCACCCTGGGCAATCAGATAACCGTTGATCAGAATATCCAGCGGCTCACCCGCCAGACCATCCAGTGCCACCACAGAACCCTGCGTCAGGCGCAGCAGCTCTTTGATGGTCATCTTGGTGCGGCCCAGTTCCACCGTCAGTTTGACCGGGATATCCATGATCAAATCGATATCCTGCAGCGAGCCACTGGCACCGTTGCTGTCGAAAGACTTGAACACGTTCTCCGTGGGATCCGGGGCGCTGGTGGTAGCCTGTTCGTTCATTGCTTCAGCCCACAGGTCGTCCGCAGAAATATCATCGGACGGTTTTTTGCTGTCACTCATCGGGCTGTTCCTCGTTCAGCGAATTCAAAATCGGGTTAATCAGATGTTCTACACGCAGCGCGTACTGACCGTTCATGGTGCCGTATTGGCTGGTCAGTACAGGTACGCCATCGACGTGTGCGATGATACGGTCCGGCTTCTCAATGGGCAGGACGTCACCGGGTTTCAGTTGCAAAATGCGTGACAGGCGCAGCGATGTCTCAGCGAAGTGGGCAATCAGCTCCAGCTCTGAGTGCTGTACTTGTTTCACCAGATTGTCGCGCCAATGGGTATCTTCCTGGCGCGAGTTTTCTAATGGCGGATTGACCAGCAGCTCGCGCAGCGGCTCAATCATAGAAAACGGAATACAGATATTAAATTCACCCACCAGGTTACCAATCTCGACCTGGAACGGCGTGTTGACCACGATGTCGTTCGGTGAAGTGGTGATGTTGGTGAACTTCACCTGCATTTCGGAACGGACATACTCAACGTCTAACGGATAAATTGCTTTCCAGGCATCGCTGTAACCATCCAGCGCCAGCTTTAACATGCGACGGATAACACGTTGCTCGGTATGGGTAAATTCACGGCCTTCCACTTTAGTAGGGAAACGGCCATCACCGCCGAACAGGTTATCCACGGCGATGAATACCAGACTCGGTGAGAACACCACCAGCGCGGTGCCGCGCAGCGGTTTCAGGTGGATCAGGTTCAGGTTGGTTGGCACCGGCAGGTTGCGGGCGAACTCATGGTATGGCTGAATCTTGATCGAACCGACACTGATATCCGGGCTACGGCGCAGTAAGTTGAACAGCGCCATACGAAAATGACGGGCAAAGCGCTCGTTAATGATTTCCAGCGCCTGCAGGCGCTCGCGCACCACGCGACGCTGGGTATTGGGATCATAGGGACGGATATCACCCTCGGTCCCTTTGGAACTGTTCTCTACTTCCGCGCTGTCACTGTCGCCATTAAGCAGCGCGTCAATCTCAGCCTGGGAGAGAATGCTATCGCCCATTAAATCACCTCAAAATGAAGGCGGTAAACAGCACATCACTGACGACCTGAGGCGGTTGAGTTTTTACCAGCGGTGGCGCTAATACCTGTTTGATCTGCTCAACCAGGGCCTGTTTGCCTTGTTCCGTTGCAAGCTGCGCGGCATTTTGACGCGAGAGCAACAACAGCAAACGGCTGCGCACTTCAGGCAGGTAATCATTCAACCGACGACGGGTATCCTCATCCGGCAGACGCAGGGTAAAGCCTACGTACAATACACGGTCGGGATCGTTGTCAGGATTGACCAGGTTAACCGTAAACGTATCCATTGCAAAAAATACAGGGGCGGCCGGTGGCTCTACTTTCGCCGCTTCCGGTTTGTCATCCCCGTGTTTATTCATCATTCGCCAGACTGCATAGCCTGCCACGCTGCAAGCGGCCAGCGTTACAATCAGTAACACCGGTATTAGTAGTGAACGTTTGCGGCCTTTAGCTTTCGCGTTATCAGACATGTTTGCAGTTACTTCCTGTGAATTATGGGCAAGCCTTTCGGCTCACCTGGACAGATTATCCCGCGTCTTAAGTCAAACAATGGGAAGAAAAGACGCGGGTTTTACGCTTACCTTCAGCGTTTAGCCGCTGTCAGGCAAAGATATCGACAGCGCCGTTGCCGGTCGCGCGTGCCTGAAGGGCTGCCGGGACGGCAATAGGCGTTATCTCGTTTTCACTGTCCTGGGAGAGGGTAAAGCTGCCGTGCTGGCCATCACGACGACCTTCCTGCTGGCCCTGATAATTCTGGCTCTGTGCGAAGGCGTCGCTGCTGACGTTACTCTGTCCCAGGTTTATTCCGCTCTCCGCCAGCGCATTTCGCAGCTGAGGAAGAGCCGCTTCCAGCGCGGCCCTCACTTGGCTGTGGCTGGAAACCATACTTAACTGCGCCTGATCCTTATCAAGGGTCAGGTTGATCTGGATAGCGCCCAGATCTTCCGGATGTAAGCGCAGTTCGGCGTTTTGCTGACCGTTACGACTAAACATCACAATTTGCTGGCTAAGTGCCTGCTGCCACTCGTTGCTGCCGAGTTGGGCATTCAGCATCGGCGTCGACGGAGTGGTACTGGTCGTCGCCGTGCTATTGGTCAGTGTGCTACTGCTGCTGACCGGGGCGCTGGTTAATGCTGTCACCGTATCGCTGCCGCTTTGGCTGTCACGGCGTTCTTCCGGTTTACTCAAGGCACTCAGTACTTGCTTAAAACTCTCGTCCAGTGTCAGCGTTGCGTTGCTGGCACTGGCCGTGGTGCTGGCAGTGGAGGCGCTGGTACTGGTCTGCGCCGCGCTGGCATCACTCTTCAATTCACTCAGCACCGTGCTGGATTTCTTTGGCGCGCTGCTGTCTGTTGAAGCCGGTTCATCCTTTAGTGCGCTTTGTAGCGTACGACTTAACAATGCACTGTTTAGCGTAGACCCTGCATCTGCTGATGTCTTATCAGTGCTGGCCCTGATCGCGCTTTGGCTGCTGCGGTCTTCTACTGCTGCCGGTAACATGGCAAATAACGCCTGCACATTCTGTAAGTCGCTGGCACTTAACGAACTTGCTTCAGTCTTGTCTTTATCATCGGCTGATTTCAGCGCGGCTTTAGTGTTTTCCGGCTGTAAAAGTGCGTTTAACGCTTCTGGTTTGTCCAGTGCCTGCAATAATGCGCTTAGTGACGCTTTTGTGACGTCTTTTTCATCGACTTCTGCTGCTATATCAGTCGATTGCGTGTTAACACCTTGTTGCTTAGCCAGCGTTAATAAGCGGTTACCCAGCTCGGTGACAAACCCTTGTGGCAGGGTGTCGGTGTTTTGCAGAACATCCGTCGAAACTGAACTGTCTGCGTTTCCCAAATTAGAGGTTTGCGTAACCACAGTTGGCAGCGTAATCATTCCCCTCTCCTCATTGCGGCCCGTTGGGCAAATTCATCCATCCGTTTCTGATCGAGACGGTTTTCTTGTTGTAATGCTTTTTCAGCCGCGCGGGTGATCAGCGTTTGATAAGCATTCAGTCGCTTATGTTTTTCACGCCAGTTACTTAATGCCTGATCAAGGCGCTGATTCCACTGGTTAAGCTGCTGCCGATGCTGTTCAATCGCTTTTTCCAGCGTCTGAATAAACTGGTGATAGTTGGTCCAGCGGGTGCTGGCGATGCCACCCGACATATCGGCGTTGAGTTTGTTGCGGTACTCGTCCTGATAGTCGAGCAGCATGCTGAGTTGTTCATCTGCCTGCTGTACGCCACGGCGCATATCGCCTAAATGAATCACGGCCTGTTCCAGATCCTGCTCCGCAAGGTCGCGCAGCTTATCGATAGCATTGGCAGTTTTCATGGCTTACCTCGTTTAAGCGGGCGCTAACCGAACATGGCTTGCAGATGCAGACTGGCATCGTCATAGTCGCTGCGCTCGAAAATACCTTGTTGCAGAAACGCTTCCATTTCAGGATAAAGCTTGATGGCTCTATCCAGCATCGGATCGCTGCCTGCGGCATACGCACCGACGCTCACCAGATCGCGGTTACGCTGGAAACTGGAGAGCAACTGTTTGAACTGGCGCACGCGCGCGTAATGGGTCTCATCAATCAGCGCGGTCATTGCACGGCTGATGGAAGCTTCTATATCAATCGCCGGATAGTGACCGGCTTCTGCCAAACGGCGCGACAGCACAATGTGGCCGTCAAGAATGGCGCGAGCGGAGTCGGCAATCGGGTCTTGCTGATCGTCGCCTTCGGTCAGTACGGTATAGAAGGCGGTAATTGAACCGCCGCCGTGGGTGCCGTTACCGGCACGTTCGACCAGCGCTGGAAGCTTCGCAAACACCGACGGCGGATAACCTTTGGTCGCTGGCGGCTCACCGATGGCGAGGGCGATTTCACGCTGTGCCATGGCGTAGCGGGTGAGGGAGTCCATGATCAACAAGACATGCTGGCCGCGATCGCGAAAATCTTCTGCGATACGCGTGGCGTAGGCGGCCCCCTGCATACGCAACAGCGGCGAAACGTCGGCAGGCGCGGCGATGACCACCGAGCGCGCACGACCTTCCGCACCGAGGATATTCTCAATAAACTCTTTAACTTCACGGCCACGCTCACCGATCAAGCCCACCACAATCACATCGGCTTTGGTGTAACGTGCCATCATACCCAGCAGCACCGATTTACCGACGCCGGAACCGGCAAACAGGCCCATACGCTGACCACGACCGACGGTCAGCAGGGCGTTAATCGCGCGCACGCCGGTGTCGAGGACATCTTCAATGGGCGTGCGTTGTAATGGGTTGAAAGGGGCGGTGATCAGCGGAGCGCGATAGCCGGTATCCGGCGCGGGTAAGCCATCGAGCGGCTTGCCACTGCCATCCAGCACGCGGCCTAACAACTCTGGACCGAGCATCAATTGTTTGCCGCTGTGTCCACTTTCGCCATTAACCCGCGCATACACGCGTGCGCCTGGCAAGATGCCGTCCACTTCTTCCAGCGGCATCATCAGCAATTTCTGACCGTTAAAACCTACGACTTCACTTTCGACTTCAGAGATAGTGTTGCCGTCGTGACGTTCAATAATGCAGGTTGCACCCAGCGGCAGTTGCAGCCCGGTGGCTTCAAGCACTAAGCCGGTGGCACGGGTCAGACGACCGTAACGACGCACCGTCTGCACTTGCGAAATGCGATCTTCGAAGGCATCGAGTGCCCCGAGCCAGCGAGAAAGGCGCGACGAGGTCATTAGAATGTCCCCGGCGCAGCCAGGCGGCACAACTCTTGCCAACGCGTGGCCACGCTGGCATCGAGATCGCCGTCTTCGGCACTGAGTTTACAGCCGCCAGGATGCAGGGAATTGTCAGCCAGTAATTTCCAGCCGTGCAGATCCAGCGTCGGGCCCAGAGTCTGTTCAATGCGTTGCAAATCATCCGGGTGCACGCGCAGCTGTGGTTTGCCACTGAACATCGGTTCTTGTTGAATCAATTGCTGTATCTGACGCAGCAGGGCGGTGCCGTCCACCTGGGTGGCCTGGCCAATCACGGTTCGTGCCGCTTCCAGCGCCAGCTGCATCAGGCGTGATGCAATTACGCTGTCCAGCGCTTCCAGCGTGTGATGGAACTCGCTGACTAACTGCTGCATACGCGCTTGCAAAGGCGCTTGCTGCTGTTGGGCATCAGCCAGACCTTGCTGGAAACCCGCGTCGTAACCGTTCTGCTGCGACTCGGCAAACCCTTTTTGATAGCCTTCGCTGTAGCCCTGCGTCTGCGCGTCTTTGCGCATCTGCTGCTGCATGCGCTCCAGCATTTGCTGTTGCTCAACTTCAGCACTGACTTCGAACTCTTCAGCGGGCGTTTCCAGCTGCGGTTCGACTTCTACTTTGAATGCGCTGCCTAAATCATCAGGCTGCCAGCGCTGCCACGCACGGGCGGAAAAGGCATCAGACATAGGTTTCCTCGCCACCACCAATTACCATCTCGCCAGATTCGGCCAGGCGGCGTACCACCAGCAGAATCGCTTTCTGTTCGTTTTCCACCGCCGACATACGTACCGGGCCACGGTTGGCCAGATCGTCGCGCAGGATATCGGCCGCACGTGCCGACATGTTTTTGAGGAATTTCTCGCGCAGTGGTTGCTCTGCACCTTTCAAGGCGATCAGCAACTGCTCGGACTCCACTTCCTGCAGCAAACGCTGGATGCTGCGGTCGTCCACTTCCACCAAGTTTTCGAACAGGAACATCTCGTCGATGATTTTCTGCGCCAGCTCGCCATCGAAGTCGCGTACCGCTTCGATAACCGCTTCTTCCTGCTGAGTTTTCATCAGGTTGATAATCTCTGCCGCCGTTCTCACGCCGCCCATCTTCGCGCGCTTGAGGTTGGTACCGTCCAGCAGACCGTTGAGCACCTCGGTCAGTTCTGCCAGCGCCGCTGGCTGGACACCGCCAAAGGTGGCGATACGCAACATCACATCGTGACGCAGACGCTCGTCGAACAGCGCCAGGATATCTGCCGCCTGACCCCGTTTGAGGTGGACAAGGATGGTGGCGATGATCTGCGGATGCTCGTCGCGAATAAGGTCGGCGGCCGCTTGAGGTTCCATAAAGTTGAGCGTTTCCATGCCGCTGGTGGTCTCGTTTTTCTCGAGAATATCTTCCAGCAGGCTGGAGGCACGCTCTTCGCCCAAGGCTTTAACCAGCACGGAGCGCAGGTACTCATTGGAATTGAGACTGAGCGCGGCAAACTGTTCGGCATCGGCCTCAAACTGGCGCAGCACTTCAGTCAGCTGCTTATGCGAGACCTGCTTCATGTTGGCCATCGCCGCACTGAGATGCTGGACTTCACGCTGGTTGAGGTGTTTGAACACCTCCGCCGCGCGCTCTTCACCAATGGTCATCATCAGGATGGCGCTTTTTTCTGTACCGGTCAGACTCATAGTTCATTACCCATCCATTCACGGATAACCAGCGCCACGACGCGCGGATCGTTCTCAGACATATCGCGGATGCGCTGGCTCATCACCTCGGCGCTCATGCGGTTATTCGACTTACGTTCTTGTTCCAGCTCGTCTTTGCTGAGCTGCACGCTGAAGGCTTCTTCTTCTTCCATGGCTGCAGCACGGGCTGCCAGCGCTTCGGCGGCGGCTTTCTCCTGCTCTTTCTTACGCATCAGCTGTGGACGAACCAGTTTGCGATACAGGATGAAGGCAACCAGCGCCACCAGCAGCCAGCGACCGCCGCTCATCAACATGTCGAAGAAGGCCTGCGTCTGCCAGAACGGCAGGTCACCGCCGGTTGGCTCCGTGGTGTTGAACTGCGAGTTCACCACATTCACGCTGTCGCCACGGTTCTGCGAATAGCCCATCGCTTCACGGGTCAGGTCTTCAATCTGTTTGATCTGTTGGTCGTTCAGCGCAACCGCTTTGCCTTTACCGTCATCGCGGTAGTTGACCACTACCGCGACCGACAGACGCTGCACATCACCCACGTTCACTTTGGTATGGCGGATGGTGCGGTCCAGCTCATAGTTGACCGTATCGTTACGGCTTGAATTGCTTGGGCCGCTGCTCTGTGCGGTGCTGGTGGTGGTGCCGTTGTTCGCCGCGTTGTTCTGACCATTGGCATTCTGGCCGTTGGCATTGTTCTGCTGCTGCGGGTTATTAACCGGTGCCGTATTGGCCGGTGCAGGCTGATTAGACAGCGCACCCGGTACGCCGCCTGGATATGGGCTGCCGTTCTGCTGATTGGTATTGGTCTGACGTGAACGAATCGCCGTGCTGTTCGGATTAGCGTTCGGCTGGTACTTCTCGTCGGTTTGTTCGCTGCGGTCAAAGTTAATCTGCGCTGTTACCTGCGCATGCACATTGCCCTGGCCAACAATAGGATTCAGGATCGCTTCAATACGTTGCTGATAGCGCGCTTCAACTTCAGACGCATATTTCAACTGCGCGTCATTCAGGTCACGGCCTTCGCTGTCTGAACGGGTCAGCAGGCGACCTGCCTGATCCACCACGGTCACGTTGCCTGGCGGTAAGCCCGCGACACTGCTCGAAACCAGGTGCTGAATAGCCTGAATCTGCCCTTCATCTAATGCGCGACCCGGTTGCAGGTTCAGGGTGACGGAGGCAGAAGGGGCTTTCTGCTCGCGCACGAACAGAGTGGGTTTAGGCATGGCCAGATGCACACGGGCGCTCTTCACCGGACCGAGCGTTTCCATGGTGCGCGCCAGTTCACCTTCCAGCGCGCGCTGGTAGTTGATTTGCTCGCTGAACTGGCTGATGCCGAACTTCTCATTGTCCATCAGCTCAAAGCCAACGGAGCCGCCTTTCGGCAGCCCCTGTTGCGCCAGACGCAGACGCAGTTCATGCACCTTATCGGCGGGCACCATCAAGGCACCGCCGTTCTCGGCGAACTGGTAAGGAATGTTCATTTGCGTCAACTGCGTGACAATTGCGCCACCATCTTCATCAGAGAGGTTGTTATAAAGGACGCGATAGTCCGGCGCTTTTGCCCACAGCACCAACGCAAAAACCACTGCGATAGCGGCAGCTGCAGCAACAATTAAGGGAATGCGCGGATTCGCGCGCAGACGGGCGAGAAGGTCACTGAAGCCTTTCTTTGCGGTATCTTGTGTGGCGGCTGCACTCGCATTCATGACCGTTTCCTGCCTGACATAATTGACCGGGTTAGTTGTGATAACAAAACAGACTCCCTGACTTTCCTCTTCACATTTCGCATTGCAACTGCGTTGGCTTCTCGTGCTCACCCCGGTCACTTACTGATGTAAGCTCCCGGGGATGCGCCCGCTTACCGCCTTGTTGCAATGCGAACTGTTTTGAGGAAGACATAAAAATGAACTTCCAATCTTATGCCTGGCATTATTTGATGAATCGGGTCACTTCGATGGCTGGATAAGCCGTGGTTTTTACGTTTATTTAGCGCCTTTGTCCTATTGACACTGTGTTAACTTTTCCAGCGTGAAAATGTGAACCCTTCTTCAATGAGGAACAGGCAATGTCGATTCAGGCAATTGATGGTGTGTTGCAGCAGCTGCAGTTAACGTCGCTGCAGGCCAGCGGCAAGCAGGCCGAGTCAACCAGTCAGGTAGATTTCGGTGCGACCATGAAAGCAGCGCTGGATAAAATCAGCGATACGCAA
Organism: Pantoea sp. CFCC18177; assembly: GCF_059412425.1. Classification (NCBI taxonomy): domain Bacteria; kingdom Pseudomonadati; phylum Pseudomonadota; class Gammaproteobacteria; order Enterobacterales; family Erwiniaceae; genus Pantoea; species Pantoea sp. CFCC18177. Next base: position 18,698 of record NZ_JBNBPL010000033.1, on the reverse strand, counting down.
AATGCGGCACGCACCCAGGCGCAAGATTTCGAAATGGGTAAACCCGGCATTCAGTTAAATGATGTGATGGTCGATCTGCAAAAGTCCTCTATCTCAATGCAGATGGGGATTCAGGTACGTAACAAACTGGTGTCTGCTTATACCGACATCATGAATATGCAGGTGTAGTGGCATAGTTTGAAAGGCATTGCTCGCGGTGTGAATTGTCGTTTGTCTTAATGCTGAAAATAAGCGAAGCGCTAATTAAAACAATCACTTACTGATCATTCCTGTCATCTGTGTGTTAGTATGCCGTCGTTGATAAATGCCTGCTCTTGAGGGCAGCGACAAGAAGCGTACATAGATGAAAGAAGGTTATTACTGGGTTAGAGATAAAGATAACCCGCCAGAGGTGTGGCGTTATATTAGGCAGTTTGGCTGGTATCGTCCCTGTGTTGCAGTGCCGATTACCCTCAGCTCTTTTAAGCTGATGAACTATCAAGTCATCAGCGATCGATTATTACCACCGGGCTTTACACCGCTTTAAATGAAAAACCGCCCAAAGTCAGGCGGTTTTTGTCTGTTGAACAGCGCTATTTAATTTCGGGCCAGGCCACCGCTGGGAATCCGCTCAACAGCGGGTGCGCGAACAGATATCCCTGGAACTGACTGATCCCTGCCGCCTCCAGCCACATCCACTCTTCAGCTTTTTCCACACCCTCGGCAATGACGGCAATCTCCAGAGAAGAACAGCATTTGATAATGGCATGCACGATGGCCTGCTTCGGCCCACTTTTATGCACGTCACTGATGATCTCGCGGTCAATTTTAATCTTGTCGGGCTGGAATTTGGAGAGCAGTGACAGGCCGGCAAACCCTGCGCCGAAATCATCCAATGCCAGGCTGATCCCCGCTGCCTTTAGCTTTCTGACTTCTGCTGTGAATTCATCTGCCCGTGAAATGATTTCGTTCTCGGTCACTTCAACGATCACCTGTTCAGGTACCAGGCCATTCGCCTCAATTTCCGTTAACAAGAACTCGACGGCATTCGGCACTGTCACCAGCGACATTGGCAGTAAATTAATCGCCAGGCTGTGATCGCCAATGTTCAAGGTACTTGCAAGTTGAAATGCACGTTTTTTCGAGTGGATATCCGCGTAGTAAACCGCCTCACCTTCGAAAGCAGAAAAGTATTCCTGGGGTGACCCCCCTTTTGGGGTACGAATCAACGTCTCATAGGACACGATGCGACGTGCAAAGGGATCGATAATCGGCTGGAACGCAAAGCGGAAGTCCTGGGGTGGGTTTGACACGTCATCTTGCACGGTATGCGATGATTCATTAGCGATGAAATCCCACATGGTAGCGGCAGGGAGTTCAAAGTAGTTGTCTTTATCGCGCGCCATCACGAAGGTGCGCAGAAACTGCAGCGCGCGATCATCATAAGTCAGTTGGAAACGTGAGGTACCTTTATCCAATACCGACTGGAGAACCGTATCTTTGTCGTGTTCGCGTAAATCAAACAGTTCCATGCCCACTTTGCCAAAGCGCCGTGCTGGCGCGAAGTCATGCATGAGCTCTACCAAATTATGATGGCGGGCATCCGCACTAATACGATGATAAATGCCCTGTACGGCATCACGCGGGCCTTCCAACAGTTGGAAGAAATGCAAGCCGTCGAACAGTAATATGCCTGTTACATCCGCGCGTTTATTCTTGGTGTTGGCTTTAGCAACCATATCTTTAAGCGTGTTGATCGGCACGTGTTCGTGAAGATGGCTGCGATAGAGGATAGTGGTGAGCATAGCGATTGTCCGGACATATCTTTATTGTGGCCCTACACTAGCAGGCCTTGGATAATTATCTCCATAGCTGATCGGCCGAACGGTAAACTTTTTTTCAAATAACAGGTTAACCGAAGCGGCTGGCAATAGACGTCAAATCGAATTGTTAATTAAGTGTATTCGCGCAGTGATTTCGATAAATAAATTCGATTGAATGGATAAATAAAAAGCGTATCTTTGACCTCGTTAACCAGAGGTGAGCATGATGTTACGCGATTATTTAAAGATTGATGATAGCGATAGTTTAGTTGAACAGAGCGTGTTAAGACTCAACAACCGCGGTCAGGAAGATGTCACCGAATGGTGCATTGTTGGCGCAGACGGCAAGCAGAAGGGCAGTGTCGCGCTGTTTGATAAACTCAGTACCCGCCGCTCTTATTGCGTCAGTTATCGAATTACACAAAAGGATGTGCACGGGAGGGTTGTCGTCGATCATCTGACCGACGTTTTGTAATATTTGCCGTAGTTTTCTCCACCTTGGCCCGCTTATTAGCGGGTTTTTTGCGTGAGATAATCGGCGCGATAACGACGCATTTCCATCAACGTTCCAATCAATTGCATTTTGTTCTCCGATGATGTCAACACAGGAAAATCTTCGTTTAAGGGGCGCAACGAGAAAATTTGTTCGTCATGACGCTGAGATAACAGTCGGAAAACGCGAACCTGCGCCACACCATTGACCTCTGCGAGCACCACATCACCAGGTTGTGGTGTGACGGTGGGGTCAAAAATCAACGTATCACCCTGCCGATAGTCGGGTTGCATGGAACCATCTTCTAACATCACGGCCAGCGACTGTTCGCTGAGTAGGATATCGCTGTAGAGAAAGCGTGTGGCCTGCTGTTGCATCGCCAACCGTTGCTCATGCATCCACTGCGCCGCTTGCGTCAAACTTATCAATGGCAGCGGGGTGAGGTGGTTAATCGCCAGCGGTGCGCTAAACACTTCACCCTCGCCATCCATGATCCATGCCGCAGTGCATTGCAGCCATTCTGCCAACCGCAACAGGTTCTCACCGCGCGGCACGGTCTCCTCTTTTTCCCATTGAGAAACAGCAACATGTGATACGCCCACACCCTTGGCCAACGCCTGTTGCGTCAATTTCAGCGCCTTACGGCGACTGCGAATACGCTCACCAACACATTCTTTTTTCATCATCTTGACAACTCCCGGAAGCTTTACTTAAGTATACTTAAATTCATAAACTAAAGTAAACTTAAATTCAGGCGTTGGCTGCGCACCTGGCAAGGGCAGTCAATGTGCTTCTGGGGCGGACTCCTTGCCAGTGTTGAGAGGTGGGGCATGGAAAGTAGTTTGGTGACCAGTGTCGGTGCGCTGCTTCTCGGCGGCGGCGCGGCAGCTGTGTTCTGGAAACCGTTAATGGCTGGCATTGCAGCCATCGTCACCAGCAATCGCGCCGGCGGCGAGATCATCACCAGCTACAAAGAGCAGGTGATGCTTCTCAAGGAGAGCCACGCGCTGATGCGCCGGGAGAATGATGATCTGCGCATCCGGCACGATAAAAATCTCCGGCGTATCTCTTCGCTGGAAACCGATTTACGGCTGATCAAGAACGCGCTGGGCATTTTACTGGCGACCACGGAATCGGATCACAGTGACAAATTCCGTAGCCAAATCAATCAACTGATTACCACCCTTGAGGAGAGTCGCGATGGTGCAGATAAACAGTGAATTTTCAGTCAGAGGTCATCGGCGTCAGCTGCTGTTGGGCGGATTGTTGCTGGTGCTGTCACTGATGTGTGTGGCAATGACCATCATGTTTGTTTTCGTCAATAACAGTGCCAATCGCCGGGTGGAGGATATTCGCCAGCAGTACCGAACCATCTCTGATCGACGCGAAGCTCGCGTAGCCGAACTGACCAGCCAGTTGGTGGCGCTGCAGAAAAAACTCGATGGTTTGCCAGACCGCACGGCAAACAAAACGGCAGACAAAGTTAAGCAGGTTGTTACCGAAGACGCGCCACCAGAATCAACGCATTAAGGAGGCCATGATGAGTATTACTAAGCGGATCGCAACTCGTCTTCATCAGTTGCGGTCTTTATTCAGCAAGAAGGAGAAAGTTATGAGCGACCAAACTGTTATTGAACCGACCACCGCCACGGATACCAGCACAGTGTCACCGCTGGAGAGTTTTGCTAATGAGATCGCGGCACCGGATGCGAGCAGTGCGCCAGCACCGGAGGTTGCTGCACCTGCGGCAGCCGCCAGTTCAGCCGCTGTCTCTGCCGTCAGCGAGGATGTGAGTGCCAGCGTTAAAGACTTCACGCAGGCATTTAACTTTGTCGAGCAGGGCGTGGAGAAGCTGGGGGCAGCCGCCAAGGATGAGCTGATAGCGTTAGCACGGAAGTATCTGTAACTATACGGGCGGTCATTTGGCCGCCCGATTTAACCTTCCGATTATTCCTAAGGCAGTCTCGATATTTTCTACTAACTTTAATCATTCAGACGTTATTTAAACAGGCTTATTAAGCAAAAAGGAAGACACCATGAGTGATACAGAGACTGTCAAAACCAAAACCGACTACCTGCGTGATGTCACCTCACAGCTTAAAGAGATGCGTCACTACGCACAGACCAACACCGAGACGCTTTCCAGCCACTGGTTAGCCTTCGATGCAGGCGAGTATAAGGATAAAGAGTATGCGGGACGTTTCGACACGCTGCTCAATAAGCAGGGCAAACTGCTGGATGACATTGAGCAGACGATTCAGGATTTAGAGATCACCATCAATCACAGCGAACAAGAAAGTTAATTTCCCTTCGTGCGGGTGGCCTATTCGGCCACCAGCCACATATCCGCTTCATCGAACATCTCTTCGACAATACGTGCGATAGTTGCTTTTTCGTTCTTACTCAAATCGGTATCAATCCCATTACGCTCCATCGGCTTGACGCGCACCTCAACCTCAGGAAATACACGTTGCACGCGCTTCTCCAGCTCCTGCAAAATCATCTCGCGTGCGCCTGGCAAACCGGCAACGTTGCGCTTGTCGTAAATCAGCTCCACAAACATCAGGGCATTCCATTCTTCAAAAGGGTGCGTCATATTACTGTAAATAAAAACAGTAGCAAGTCATCGACGCTAGTCGGCTGGAAATTTTTTCTTTCTGGCAAGCGGCGCACAGGATTTGCGCTGATACTCAACAGCGTTACACAGGGAAATGGACTCATTGGGAGGTAGACATGCGGCAACTGGTGATCGATATCTTGCTGAAAATGGCAAAAATGGATACGGAAGCAAAAGAGCTGGTGGCGCAGGTTGAAGCGCAATCATTACTGATCGCGGCCTTGCTGATTCATGCGAAGCAGGATAATAGCTTAACCATTAGCGATACCGTTCAGGATGCGATTGTGACGGCTTCCCGCAGCGGGCATGAGTTTTTGCAGTCGGATGTGGATCTGCTGCTCACCCATATTAATCGTCTGTTGGCGGTGGCGAGCTATGTTGAGGTGAAGGGTATTGAGCGCGAAGAGTAGGGGAAAAAATACTACCTCTGGAGGGGAAATCCAGCAACTCCTCCAGAGGCGGTGCAACAGCACCTTCGTTCAAGGACAATCTACGACCTAAGCCGTCAGAGATAAGTTATACAACTTCGATGGTGTTGTACAACTTTTTCCTTGGTCATTTGTGTGGTTGGAGGTGTATCTGAGACGCCTTTTTAGTACCGCTCCGCTTAGAGTTCGTTCTTAATACAGAACTCTTCCCACGTCATCCCCAGCGCTTCCGCATGAGATTTTAAATAGGTTTCAATGGCTTCCGCAGCAACCGCTTTATCGGGTTCGGCCAGTTGAATAGAAAACAGCATGCCATCCAGTTTCTTTTGGCGCAGGAACGCCGCGTAAATACGCTCGGCATGCCATTCACGCAGTTGACGCAAAGACAGGTTAGCCGCACGCGCATCACTTTCGGTTAACTCATCCAGCGCGGCCTGGAAATCGGCATGCGCAGCAAAAAACATGGTGCGGGCTTGTGCGTAATACTCTTCTGGGGTTTTCATTCGGAATTCCTGCTGATCATCTTGCGCGCTAGTGTAACGCGCGCCGGGAACATTGTCAGGAACCACCGGGTTTTAATGAAGATTCCTTGCGTAACTTACGCGAAAAATTATAACGTACCGGGCATTGAAGCGAGCGTAGGAATCGATAATGAAAAAGTGGATGGTACTGGCCGCATTGGCATTGAGCGGATGTGCGCAAATCACCAGCTATGAAGGGGCAGTAAAAACCCCGGCACCGCAGGAATTACAAGGTAACTGGCAGACCGTGGGGCCACAAAGCAAGCTGATCAGTGATCAAGCTATCGGCAGCCTGATTATCGGTGCGCAGGGCGATACGCTGGATTGCCGCCAGTGGCAGCGCGTGATTGCCAAGCCGGGCAAATTAACCCGCCTGGGCGATGATTGGGTCAACGTGACACGTCAGGTGCGCGTGATGCCGATTACCCTGCAGAACGGTGAGCTGCGTTATGACGGCTTGCGGATGCGTAAGGTCGATCGTCCAACCGTAGAGTGCCAGCAGGCCTTAGAAGAGGTGGCGAAACGCCCAAATGACGCGGTGATTCAGAATATTCAGCCGCAAATTATGGAGCCGGTGTCGGTGCCTGCACAGAAGTAATAAAAAAAGGGTGAGCACGAGGCTCACCCTTTCTCATTCACACTTCATGACGATCACGAACTCTGCGGCAAATACACATTACCTTGCTTGCCGTAGGCGCTCATCACCGATTTCTGCTTAGATGACTGGCCCACCAGCAGCGTCAGCTCGTCCATACGCAATTTCAACAGACGTTTGACTTCACTCTCATTGTCGAGGATATGACGCAGTACCGGGCGCAGCTGATCCTGCAGCTGGCTGGACGGCGACGCGGCTTCCGTCGAGCGGGCCAATGTTTGCACCGCACTGACATAATCCATCTCCTTTGTAATCAGGTCATCCCATTCGCCGTCTGCGGCCAGGCGCAGCATTCCATGGCTGAGATCGAGTAGCTGTTGGTAAACGGTAATCAGTTGCGGTGCGTTATTCATTAAACGGCGTCCTGAAGGTGTTGAGGTTGTGCGACTTCTTTCCAGGCATCAGCGATATTGCGTAAAAGACCTTCGACTTCTTCGATGGCTTCTACGTCATTTCGCAGGTTGGCCTGCAGCAGACGGCGGACCATATAGGCGTAAAGCCCCACCAGATTATCGGTGAGCTCATCGCCGCTACCTTCCACCAGACCTTGCTTAAGTCCGTTTTCGATGATGTTGATCGCTTTCGACAGCGATGAACCTTTGCCTTCAATATTGCCATCCTGCAAGAACAGGCGGGCACGTACCAGCGCGCTGAGCGCGCCGTCAAACAGCATGGAGACCAGCTGCTGCTGGTTAGCGCTCATCACTGCGCTCTCCACACCAATTTTTGCATAGGCTTTAGTGCCATTTGCGCTGTACATGATCACTCCTTATGAAGAAGAGCTGCTGGAGCTAGAGCTGCTGGATGACTCGAACTGCTGTGTCAGATAGCTACTGGTCTGGTTGAGCGAGCTCATCAGGACATCAAGCTGAGTAAATTGGGTTTTATAACGCGCCACCATGTTGTCGATACGGGTGCTCATGTCGTTATATTGAGTCGTCAGCTGGTTCAGCGTTTTGCTCACGCCATCAGTGGCGGCCTGCACGATACCGGTACTGGAAAGCCAGCCAGTCAGGTTCGTTGCGATGGTGGTGGAGATCCCGGTGGTCTTGCCATCACCGACGATCATCTCTTTTACGCCGTCTGGATCGCTGGTCAGCGCCGTTTCCAGTTTGTCAGAATCGGTTTCCAATTCACCCGTTGTCGGATCGGTAGTGATACCAATCTGTGCCAGAGTTTTATAAGTAGAAGAGCTCTGCGCATTGGTCAGCATGCTCTTCAACTGGGTCTGAATGGTACGCAGGGTGCTGTCACCCAACAGCGCGCCGTTACTGGAATCTTGTGAGTCAGCACCAACGTCAACGGCGGTGTATTTGGTCAACGTATTGAACTGGTCCAGCAAGGTGTTATAAGCATCCACCCAACTGGTAATTGCATTTTCAGCTTTCGTCGTGTCTTTGGTAATGGTCAGCGTCTGATTGCCACTAGTGGTGTCATTCAGGTTGAGCGTAATTCCTTCAAGCGCATCACTGATGGTATTGCTGCTGTTCTCAATCGCAACGTTGTTAACGGTTAACTTGGCATTCTGCGCTGTGACACTCTCGGTCATCGCGTTGCTGCTGGCAGTGGAGTCATAACCCACAATGCCCTGCAAGGTGTCATCACCGGTCACGCTTATCGAGCTGACGGCATTATCACTGCCGGTTTCGCTTGAGGTCAGCGATAAACGGTAGCTGCCATCGCCGACTTTAATAATGGTGGCAGAGACGCCGGCATCAGCACTGTTGATGGCATCACGCATACCCGTCAGCGAGGTTTGATCGCTGGTCAGAGAGATATCTTTGCTGGTGCCGTCTTTCAACGCAATGGTCAGTGTACGGCTGCTGGCGGAGCTGTCACCTAATGCAGTGGTGTTACTGGTCTGTACTGCTGAAGTCAGGGTTTGAGCCTGAGCCAGCTGCGACACGCTGATGGTGTATTTACCGGCAACCACGGAACCCGATGTGGTGGCGCTAAAGGCACTGGAACTGCTGCTGGCAGACGTCGCGGTGAACAGATCGGCATTATTGAGCGTGGTGTTAGCGGTCTGGAAGGTGGTCAGGGCACTTTTCAGCGTCCCGTAAGCACTCAGTTTGGCAGTATAGGCCGTTTGCTGAGTGGAAATCGGTGTCAGAGACGCTTTCTCGGCGGTTTCCAGGTTATCCAGAATGGTACTTAAATCGAGTCCTGAACCGATACCGAGCGTAGAGATACTAGCCATGTTGTTTCCTTTTATATCGACACGGAGAGTGAATACCCGGGTTATCGGCTTTTGATGGGCAAAGTTTAAAATTATTTATCAGCGAGTGATAAAGCGAATAAGGCATATAGAGAAGGGTATTTCTCGCGCTAGAAAAGTGCTTGGGTTGCACTAAAGAAGTGCTGGGTGAGGGCGATAAAGATAAGCGTGACAGGTTGAAGAGAAAAAATTTCGCCTGGTACTAAAAAAAATCTAAAGGTTGTTAGCAGGTAGACGATAACAACTTTGACGGCGCTGAAGCCGGCGGGTTGAAGCCCACACCTTAACCAAAGACTTGATTAATAGGAACTTAAACCATGGCTCAAGTAATTAACACCAACAGCCTCTNGCCGGCGGGTTGAAGCCCACACCTTAACCAAAGACTTGATTAATAGGAACTTAAACCATGGCTCAAGTAATTAACACCAACAGCCTCTCGCTGATCACTCAGAACAACATCAACAAGAACCAGTCTGCTCTGTCTACTTCTATCGAGCGTCTGTCTTCTGGTCTTCGTATCAACAGCGCTAAAGATGACGCTGCTGGTCAGGCAATTGCCAACCGCTTCACCTCTAACATCAACGGCCTGACTCAGGCTGCTCGTAACGCCAACGACGGTATATCTGCTGCGCAGACTACTGAAGGCGCACTGTCAGAAATCAACAACAACTTACAGCGTATTCGTGAACTGACTGTACAGTCTCAGAACGGTACTAACTCAGATTCTGACCTGTCTTCAATCCAGGACGAAATCAAATCACGTCTGGACGAAATTGACCGTGTATCTGGTCAGACTCAGTTCAACGGCGTGAACGTACTGGCTAAAGACGGCAAAATGTCTATCCAAGTTGGTGCAAACGATGGCCAGACTATCGACATCAACCTGCAGCAGATTGACTCTTCAACTCTGGGTCTGAGCGGTTTCTCAGTATCTAAAAATACTCTGGATGTTGGCGCTTCTATCAGCACCGTAGCTGATTCAACTACCGGTGTTCAAACAGCTGTTAACCTGACTGACGTTGCTAAAACTCTGGGGGTTGATGCAAGCACTCTTTCTCTGCACCAGATTACTGGCAAGAACGAATATGTTGTTCAGTCTGGTAGCGATTCTTACTCTGTTTCTGTGGGCGATGGCAGCGTTACAACAGGAGATGCGGGTAAAGTAGAGCTGAACACCACTGATGTAACTTACGGTGATGCTGCCAATGGAATTGATACCAACGGTGCAGCTCAATCTAAACAGCTGATTAAAGTGGGCGCTGATGCTAGCGGCAACGCCGTAGGTTTTGTTACCATCCAAGGCAAAAACTATCAGGCTGGTACTACTGGTACTGACGTACTCGCTAACTCTAAAGATTCAGCAACACCAACCTCTACTGTAGGTACCACTGGTATCGAGCTGAGCAGTGGCACAGAGAGTAATGGAACAACTACAGTTACTGCTTCAACTGAGTTCGCAGGAGCATCTACTTCAGATCCTCTGGCCCTGCTGGACAAGGCTATCTCTCAGGTAGACAAATTCCGTTCAAGCCTGGGTGCGGTACAGAACCGTCTGGACTCTGCTATCACCAACCTGAACAACACCACTACCAACCTGTCTGAAGCACAGTCTCGTATTCAGGATGCTGACTACGCAACAGAAGTTTCAAACATGTCTAAAGCACAGATCATCCAGCAGGCGGGTAACTCAGTGTTGGCTAAAGCTAACCAGGTTCCACAGCAGGTTCTGTCTCTGCTGCAGGGCTAATCGCTCTAAGCTTCTTGCTTATCAAACCCCGCTTCGGCGGGGTTTTTTTATACCTGCATATCATGAATATCCTTATATACTCACTACACTCTTCTTCACAGGACGTGAACCATGCGACTTATCCTTATTACACTTTTTTTGCTCGCAGGCTGTACCCCGATCAAACACCCGCGCACTCACGGCACGCCGCCGCCACTCCCTGCGGTGACTGATTTTAAAAGCTACTACGAAGGTATTGTCTACGCCATTCAGTTGGAGCTTTATGATGTTGACCACTTTATTGGCAAACGCTGCAATATGCGTATCGATCTGGATGACAAAGGGCAACTCACCGGGATTCATAATACGACCGGCGATCTTGGGCTGTGTGAGGCGGCCATATATGCCGTAAATCATGCCGCGTTACCGGCACCGCCATCAGTGGAAGTTCATGAGAAGATGAAAACTGTGGCGCTGTTGTTTGCGCCGGAAAAAGAAAAAGCGCGATAAATCGCGCCGCAACGAAATGAGCATTTATCTTGGTGCGCATAAAGGCGCACCCTACGAAAAACAGTATCCATTCTCGTAGGCTCGCCATTTATGGCGACCAAAATGCGTTTAAGTGACCACCATTACCACAACATTCTAGTAGGGGTGCCATTTATGGCGGCCAAAAAGCGCTTACGTAACCAGCATTAGCCCAAAGGCCGCACCCTACAAATTTAAGCAGTGATTGTTGCTGCGATAAATCAAATTGTGCCTTATCGAACAGGCTGATTTCCCCCACCACCCTACATCCTCAGAAAAGTAACCACCCTGTTACAGTCCCGCACAAAAATGCCGATAACCACTCCAGAATCATTCCAATTTTTACGCTCTATTTTTCCTGTTTCTGGGGTGTCTATGCGCTTCAATTATGACTTGTTACCAGGTGAGCAACTGACCTTCGAAGAGATTGCGTTGCGCTATGCGCAGCAGCATCCTGACGAGAAAGAACTCACCGCACGCGGGTTGCTGAGCCCGTCGACCAGCTTTCGCAATTTAATCATCCGCGCGGTGTTCGCGCAGGAAGAGATCAACAGCCCGCTGGAGGATCTGCTGTTCGTCTCGGAAGATAACGAACGCAAAAACTATCTGCGCCGTTTTGAGCACTATTTGAAGACGCAACAGGCTTTCCTTTATTTCCGTCGCAACGATGAAATAAAGAAAGAAGGGCGCTGGAAAGTGGTGGGGGAAACGCAGGTGTACGCCATGCTCGATCCTCACTCGGCAGAAGCGCAGAACCTGCTCTCCAGTCGAGGGTTCAAACTGGTGCTGATGCGTCAAACGGAAGAGGAGGAGTATTGGCAGCTGTTTGATCCCCATGCGCATCCCTGTTTCCCGCTGTCGCGCAAGATTCAGTTTCTGGTGGTGTTAAGCACGCCGCATCATAAAGTGCCTACGGCCGTGATGCCGGGTACGGAAGTGGGTCGGCGTGTGAAAGCCAAAGTGTTCCAGCGCGCCAGCCAGGCGGAGTTCAGTTCGGCGGTAAAGGCACGCTATGGTGCCTGCATCATTACCGGAACGCAGCTCACCGAACGCCACAGCTGGCCATGGGTGGAAGCCTGCTATATCGATACGCAAGAAAATGAAGAGGGCTTTCTGGCGGATAACAGCGTCGATAACGGCCTGTTCCTGCGCAGTGATCTACAGCGCTTGTTTATCAACAAAATGATAAGCATCGACGCAGAAACTGGGCAGGTGGTGTTTAATCCGGCACTGGAAACTGAAGTGTCGGTAAGCGATTTCTATCAGACACTTGAGGGCAAAACCTGTGCACTGTGGGACGCGGTGCCGCCTGGCACGCGGCAACGGCTGCGTAATCTGCGCTAGACATCGGGCTGATGGCGGTGCATTGCGCCGCCATCCATAACAAATTTGAAATAACCTCGCTTTTTCCCGCCTATTCTGCCAATCGAAACCCCTACAGAATTGGATAATCATGCCGATAACTTTATTAACGCAGGGTAGTCATCGTGAACGATCTCTATACGCCCGAAGGCGTGATGGATAAACATTCGCTCTGGCAGCGCTACGTTCCTCTGGTGCGACATGAAGCGTTGCGCTTGCAGGTACGTCTGCCAGCCAGCGTTGAGCTTGACGATCTGCTGCAGGCTGGTGGCATTGGTTTATTGAATGCCGTGGAGCGCTACGACGCGCTACAAGGCACCGCCTTTACCACCTATGCCGTGCAGCGTATCCGGGGCGCAATGCTGGATGAACTGCGCAGCCGCGACTGGGCACCTCGTAGCGTACGTCGTAATGCGCGCGAAGTGGCTGGTGCTATGCATCAAGTAGAACAAGCGTTGGGGCGCTCGGCTACTGAGCAGGAAGTGGCTGAACAGTTGAATGTTTCGCTGGAGGAGTATCGGCAGATCTTGCTCGATACCAACAACAGCCAACTTTTCTCCTACGACGAGTATCGGGAAGAACACGGTGACAGTGCGGAGCTGGTGACGGAAGGGCATGAAGAAGCCAACCCGCTTCATCAGTTAATGGAAGGAAACTTGCGTGACCGCGTAATTGAAGCGATCGAGGCGTTGCCCGAGCGTGAAAAATTAGTGCTCACACTGTACTACCAGGAAGAACTGAACCTGAAAGAGATTGGCGCAGTGCTGGAAGTGGGGGAATCCCGCGTCAGCCAGCTGCACAGTCAGGCGATCAAACGCCTGCGTGCCCGATTAGCGGGGGCGCGCTGACAGACTCAGTTCCTGGGATCAAAAATAAAAATACCGGGGACTCAGCAATGGGAGCCAAAGCCAAAGCCAGACCTTTAAGTCGTTATCTTAAAGACTACAAACACAGCCAAAGCAATTGTTCACATTGTGGCAAGGTTTTAGACCGCATGGCGTTAGTATTCCGCGGCCAGATCATCAATAAAGAGGCCATCGCACGCATGGACCAGATGATTGACGATCAGGTGTGGATGAAACTCCAGCCGGAATTGACCGCGTTGTGTCGTTTTTGCAGCGATATTTTTTGTAATACCCATCCGAATTACTTCGACATTATGGCGTTCAAGCAATACCTGTTTGAACAGACCGAAATGAGTCACAGCACCATACGTGAGTATGTAGTACGCCTGCGTCGTCTTGATGACATGCTGAAAGCGAAAAATTTCCCGGCCGACAGATTACGGGGCATCAGCTGGCATGAGTGTCTGGAAAACGACTTACCTGATGCCGGTAACAATAACTACCGCATCGCGCTGCGCAAATATGACCAGTTTTTAGGCTGGCAGCAGGGCTGATTGTGATCCTGCCCTTGTTGTTGCTGAGCATAGCGGCAACAAGGGCCGCGCTCGCAGATTTCCGGGTGCGACTTTTCTCATCTTCTGCAACACTATAGGGATAATTGCACATTGCCCGAATGGAGGCTGCATTGTCCTTACACCTGTTGCACCAGTTCCCTCGTCTTGAATTACTCGGTGCGCCTACGCCGCTTGAGCATTTGCCACGGCTTTCTGACTACCTCGGTCGCGATATCTTTATCAAGCGTGATGATTTCACGCCGGTATCTTTGGGTGGCAACAAACTGCGTAAGCTCGAATTCCTCGCTGCCGATGCGTTGCGTGAAGGGGCCGACGTGTTGCTGACCGCAGGTGCGATTCAATCCAACCATGTGCGACAGACCGCAGCGGTGGCCGCTCGTCTCGGCTTAAAGTGTGTCGCACTGCTGGAAAATCCTATTGGCACGACCAGCGAAAACTACCTTTCTAATGGCAACCGCCTGCTGCTCGACCTGATGGACGTCGAGGTGGTGATGGTGGAGTCGCTGTACAATCCCACTGAACAACTCGCTGAACAGGCCGATCGTCTGGAAGCGCAGGGCTTCCGTCCGTATGTGGTACCCGTTGGCGGCTCAAATGCCTTGGGTGCGCTAGGTTATGTAGAGTGCGCCCAAGAGATCGCCCATCAAAGTGAAGGCGTGGTGGATTTTGCCGCCGTCGTCGTTGCGTCCGGGAGTGCAGGCACCCACGCCGGTCTGGCGGTGGGCCTTGAGCATTTGTTGCCAGAAACCGAATTAGTGGGTGTGACTGTTTCACGCAAAGTTGAGGCACAACTGCCGGTAGTAGAACGCATTCGCACGGCACTGGCAGAACAGCTTGAAGTGCAGGTGCATGCGCCGATCACCTTGTGGGATGACTATTTCGCCCCGCGTTACGGTGAACCGAACGAAGAGGGTATGGAAGCGGTGAAGCTGCTGGCGCGTCTGGAGGGCATCATGCTGGATCCGGTCTATACCGGCAAAGCGATGGCGGGCTTGATCGATGGTATTGCGCAGAACCGCTTCCGTCGGGAAGGGCCACTGTTATTTGTGCATACCGGTGGATCGCCTGCGTTATTTGCTTATCATCCTTCGGTCTGAGACAGCAGCAAAAAAAAGTTTATAATCCGGCGGTTATTACATAAACGGTCGCCATAAATGGCAACCCTACGAGGAGGCAATATCATTTTCGTAGGGGAGCATTGATGCGCACCAAGAGACACACAACAACACATCACAAAAAATGGGGTCAACATGACTTTCTCTCCAATTCGTCGCCAACTGGTGATGGGCATGATGGCGGTCGCGCTGGTTGCGGGCGTGAACACCAAATCCTTCGCAGCGGAAGATCTGCTGGCGCAGGTGAAAAGTAAAGGCGAGCTGCGCGTGGGTCTGGAAGGGACCTATCCACCGTTCAGTTTCCAGGATGAAAACGGCAAACTCACCGGTTTTGAAGTGGAGTTCGCTCAAGAGCTGGCTCAGCATCTTGGCGTGAAAGCCGACCTTAAGCCGACCAAATGGGATGGCATGCTGGCCGCGCTGGACTCAAAACGCATCGACGTGGTGATCAACCAGGTGACGATTTCACCTGAGCGTAAAAAGAAGTATGACTTCTCTACCCCGTACACCATCTCTGGCGTGCAGGCGCTGACCATGAAGAAAAACGCCGGCAGCATCACTAAGCCGGAAGACCTGTCCGGCAAGAAAGTCGGTGTCGGCCTGGGCTCTAACTACGAACAGTGGCTGCGCGATAACGTCAAAGGCGTGGACATCCGTACCTATGATGATGACCCAACCAAATATCAGGATCTGCGTTCTGGCCGTGTTGATGCCATCCTGGTTGACCGCTTAGCGGCGCTGGATCTGGTGAAGAAAACGGGCGACACCATGGCGGTCGCGGGCCCGGCGTTCTCTCGTCTGGAATCGGGCGTTGCCCTGCGTAAAGGCAATGATGATTTGCTGAAAGCCATTGATGCGGCAATTGCCGACATGCAAAAAGATGGCTCGCTGAGCAAACTCTCTGAGAAATGGTTCGGCGCGGACGTCACTAAATAATGCAGGAAAGCCTACAACTGGTGCTGGATTCAGCACCATTTTTACTTAAGGGCGCGTTGTTCACACTGCAGCTGAGTATCGGCGGGATGTTCTTTGGCCTGGTACTCGGCTTTGTGCTGGCACTGATGCGTTTGTCACACTTCTGGCCGATAAACTGGCTGGCGCGTATTTACGTGTCGATTTTCCGTGGCACCCCTCTCATCGCCCAGCTGTTTATGATCTATTACGGTCTGCCACAGTTTGGTATCGAGCTGGATCCGATTCCGTCAGCGATGATCGGCCTGTCGCTTAACACCGCAGCCTACGCCTCAGAATCATTGCGTGGCGCGATTGCTGCCATTGAGCGCGGGCAGTGGGAAGCCGCAGCCAGTATCGGCATGACGCCGTGGCAAACCTTGCGCCGCGTGATCCTGCCACAAGCGGCACGCACTGCGTTACCGCCACTCGGCAACAGCTTTATTAGTCTGGTGAAAGACACCTCACTGGCGGCCACCATTCAGGTGCCAGAGCTGTTCCGTCAGGCGCAGCTGATCACCTCACGTACACTGGAAGTGTTCACCATGTATCTGGCCGCTTCACTGATCTACTGGGTGATGGCGACCGTGCTGTCGGCGCTGCAAAACCGTCTGGAAGCGCATGTGAATCGACAGGATCGGGAGGCGAAATGAGTGCAATTGAAGTACGCCAGCTAGTGAAGCAGTTCCACGGCCAGACCGTGCTGCACGGCATCGATCTTGATGTGGCTCCAGGTGAGGTGGTGGCGATCATTGGTCCGAGTGGATCGGGTAAAACCACCTTGCTGCGCAGTATCAATCTGCTGGAAGTGCCCGAAAGTGGTCGTGTCACGGTCGGCGATATCACCATTGATGCCAGCCTCGGGCTCAACAAGCAAAAAGAGCAGGTGCGCCGCTTGCGTCAGCAGGTGGGATTCGTGTTTCAGAACTTCAATTTGTTCCCGCATCGTTCGGTGCTGGAGAACATTATTGAAGGTCCGGTGATCGTCAAAGGTGAGCCGAAAGCGGAAGCGATCTCTCGCGCACGTAGCTTGCTGGAGAAAGTCGGGTTGCACGGTAAGGAACAGAGTTTCCCACGCCGTCTTTCCGGTGGACAGCAACAGCGTGTGGCGATTGCGCGTGCGCTGGCGATGCGTCCACAGGTGATTCTGTTTGATGAACCGACGTCGGCACTGGACCCGGAGCTGGTGGGGGAGGTGCTCAATACCATCCGCGCGCTGGCAGAGGAGAAGCGCACCATGGTAATCGTGACGCATGAGATGAGCTTTGCGCGCGATGTCGCTGACCGCGCCATCTTTATGGATCAGGGACGCATTGTCGAACAGGGGCCAGCAAAAGAACTGTTTAGCAACCCGCAGCAGGCACGCACCCGGCAATTTCTCGACAAGTTTCTTAACCAATAGTCTCAAGCGCCGTCTGGATCGGATGGCGCTTCCTTTCTGCGTTATGTCATTAACCGCTCTCAGTTTCTTCTGAAAATATTTACGCTTCGATTAAATAACCCACTGAATTTAGGTGTTTTATCATGACTAAAATTTCTGTAGCAACAGGCTAAAGGAATTTTAAGAGCCGCCCGATTGAGACAACTTTGTAAATATAAATAATTCTTTACAAATTCATGGCGCAATCAGGATAAAACAATGAGTAATGCCAGAAACGAGGTCCTCTGGATCAACACGCTAAAAGGTGCCTGTATCTTGCTGGTGGTGTTGCACCACTCGATCATCACCACCTTCGCTCCTTCGATACATCATCTCACCACCGGTGTGGTGCCCGCGCACTGGTGGGTGACCTTTAACACTTACCTCTCGCCGCTACGTATGCCCGCGTTTTTCTTTGTGTCCGGACTGCTGGCAGCGAGTTCGATTATTAAGAAGAGCTGGAAAGAGGTGTTTACCAAGAAGTTCAGTAACATCGTCTATCTCTATTTACTGTGGGGAGCGATTCAGTGGGTCAGTATTCATTACATTTCCACTCACCTTGGGGAAAAGCTCTCCAGTGCGAAGAATGCTGCCTATGCCGATACGCCGTTTGAGTTCATCAAGCTGCTGTTCACCGCCATGACCAGCCTGTGGTATCTCTATGCGCTGGCCGGGTTCTTCCTGTTCACTAAGTTGTTCCATCGCCAGAAAATCGCGCTGGTGTTGTTGGCGATTTTGGCCAATTACGCGGCGCAGTTCAGCCTGATCCCCGGTTGGGGGCCAACCAGCGTGGCGCAAAACTATCTCTACTTCCTGCTTGGCGTGTTCTTTAGCCAGTCGCTGATTGAGATCAGTCAGCTCAAGCGCCAGCACTGGCTGCTGTTGGCGGCTATCGCGCTGATTGGCGTCGCGCACCATGTGGGCGGCATCTATAAAAATCCCTTCTACAGTTTGTTGACTATCGTGTTTGGCATTGTGGTATGTCGCTTCCTTAATGAGCGCCTGAATATGGCGTGGCTGAACTGGATTGGCCGCAACACCCTGCAGATTTATGTGCTGCATCGTATCTTTATCGAATTACTGGGTTTGAGCGCGATTGCGCTGGCACTGCACTACGGCTGGTTTGGCAATGCGGTGTTCAGCTGGGCGTGGGCGATACTGATGCCGGTGACGGGCGTTGCTGTCTGTGTGGCGGTTTCGTTGTTGGTGTGGTCCGTGCTGAATCGTGGGCCGGGACGCATGTTGTTCTTGTATCCGCGCTTGCTGCGTAAACCGACACTGGAGCCGAAGTCTGCGCCGTTGCCATAGGGCGCATGCGGGCGTATCTGGGGTAATGTTGGTTTTCGGTCGCCATAAATGGCGACCCTTATATCTCGATCATTCTCCTCCGGGTGCTATGATCCCCGACTGATCATCGGGAAGTTGCTGGTGAGATGGGGGCG
>NZ_JBNBPL010000032.1:0-53679 GCF_059412425.1 Pantoea sp. CFCC18177 | reverse complement strand
GCGGGCGAAAGGTGGCGCTGGAACATGGATGTTCCATCGGCACCGGTCCGTTAAGGCAGACGAGTGAAGTGAAGGTACCGCGTAGCGGCGCGAGGACCGCCGGCCCCGGTGCGACCCCAGACGGCGTTATCGCCAGTCGCTTAACTGACGAGCATTACGTACTAAAGTACGTCCCTGTAAAACACTGAGGCAGCGCTTAGGATAAATATTAGCTCCCACTGACCGTCCCGCTCATTACCGCCGTTGCGGCATCGCGCACCAGAAACGCGATGAGCGTCGCGTCACGTTCGCCGCGCACCGGCGGCAATGCGCCCTGCTCACTGATAGCATCACCTTGCAGCAGACGCGCCTCGCCCACCTGCACGATACCGTCCAGCACGGAAATCCAGCTGCTATATCCCTGCAAATGCGGAACGTCCACTTCAACACCACGTACAATTTTGAGATCGAAAATCAAAACATCCTGACGCAGGATCATCGGCGCGTCGCTACTTTCCGGTCCAGCCAGCAACGTCCAACTGTTAGCGGGCGCATCGGCGGCACGGCTGAACGTCTGCACGCGTGACTCCCCGCCGCTGTAAGATGGCCGAATATACACCTGCAGCATCTCTGTTTCGATAAAAGGTGCAGACTCGGCAAAACGCACGCCGCTGCCCGCACTGACCACCATCGCGCGTCTGGTATTGAGCGCCGTTTTCTCGCCGTCCTCGCTAAGATGCTGAGCCGAGCCGCGCCAGACATAGCTGAAGATCTCATCATCTTTGTGCGTATGCAGCGGGATGTGCGCATCCATTTTCAGCGTCATCTGATCGATAACCGCCAGCGGACCTAATGCCTCACCGGGACGTTGACGACGAATAGTAAAGGGACCGTATTCAAACAGCTGATCCCGCTGAGCACGTATCAGATTCATGGTTTCTTCCTCACAATTTTGTTGCTTACCCTCATGATAACGGCAGGAAAAATCCTGAACAGGTGTACATTTTGCTCAGTTACGTCAAATATTTTGAATATTAATGGCCTGTAGTCATCATCATCGCAAGAAATCAAAACCTCAGCGTAAAAGTTTTTCATTCTGGATTAGTCAGTAAGCTTTTTTTTGCGTAAAATAAGCTTTTCTCCAGCGGGTAATAAACAACATGAATCGCAGCGAACAAATATTGGATGCAGCCGAGCAGTGCATGCGACAAAAAGGGTTTCATCAAACGTCGATTCAGAATATTGCCAGCCAGGCTGATATCAGTATTGGTTTGATATATAAATATTACAAAAACAAAGAGGCGATCATCGAAGCGCTGGTGACGCACGTTGTTCAGCGTATGATTACCATGCTCAATGCAGATTTCGAGCAAATCGCGCATGCCGGTGGCATGACGCATTCAGCCAATGACATTATTCCCGCTGATGTGGAAAACAGTATTATGTTGCTCATGGAAGTGTCGTCAGAAGCAACGCGTAATGCGCGCATTCGTCAGATAATGAATGATGCCTGGTTGGTACTGAAAAATAACTTCATTACTCAGGAGCAGGCACTGAATCCTGCTCTGGATGCTAATAAAATCCACACGCGTTTATACATCATGTCGCTGGTTATTGACGGCATCATCATTCGCCGATGCATGAAACAGCGTGAAGTGCCGGCCAGTTTTATGTCCTTTTTTGACAACATCGCTAATGATGTTAACCAGCATGGCATCGCGTAATCTCAGCTAAACAGGTGACGGCTGAGGATACCGTTGATCCTGGTGAGTTCCTGTTGATCCACCTCTTTATCGCCAAATGCGCGACAGGCAACACCGTCCACCAGCATCAATAAAAACTGAATCCGATGCGCACGCTGTTGAGGATTGGCCTGCGGCATCTGTCGGGTAAAAATGGCGTCCAACTCCGCCACCAGTAATTGTTCTTCTGCCGCCAGCACATCGCGGACAGATTGACTGCGTGATGCTTCTGAATACATTTCAAGTAATAGACAGCGGTCCTGATGCGGCCACGCCTGCCAGAAAAGGGAATCCGGATTGATAATATCATCGGTCCGCGTTTCGCCCGGTAGGTTATTGGTCAGAAACACACGCCAGTTAATTGCAATATTCTTAATCGTTTCGCTAACGATTAACTCCTTACTCTTAAAATAACGATATATCTGCCCTGCCCCCAATCCGGATTCACGGCTAATATCGGCCATGCTGGCACCGTGAAAACCCGAGCGGCTAAAACAGATTTTCGCAGAGGCAATAATCAACCGCTGGCGCTGTTGTATTAATGATTCATTTTCTGATTTGCTCAAAATAGCTCCCACAATGACAACGGCATAATTATTTTTTTATCATCATACGCGAAGGTTTTTATCGCCGAAATGGCAGACTTAAATCCGGTTACATTTTTACCCCAAGCCGATGCATGACCGACTTGGGGTTTTCCTTACAGTTTCAGTTCAGATTCTTTCAATGCCGTACCGCCACCCATCACCTTGTAGAAAGTATTGAGGTTTTGGTAGTAGGCCTGCTCAACGCTCACCAGGCTGGTGCGCGCGGTGTACAGCGTGCGCTGCGCAGTTAGCGCATTAAGATAGGTATCTACCCCATTCTGATAGCGCAGATCGGCCAGATGATAGTAGGTCTGCGAAGCCGCAACGTTATTACGCTGGCTGGTGAGCTGATCGTTAATGGTGCCACGTCGTGCCAGGGCGTCAGCCACTTCCTGGAACGCGGTTTGTACCGCCTTCTCGTACACCGCCACGTAATACTCTTTCTGCGCTTTGGTGTAGTTCAGGTAAGCCACGTTATAGCCGCCTTTGAAGATCGGCAGAGAGATGCTGGGTGCAAATGACCATACGCCCGCCCCGTTCTTAAACAGCGACGAGAGATCAGAACTGCCCACGCCGCCGCTGGCCGTCAGCGAAATGCTCGGGAAAAAGTTGGCACGCGCCGCACCGATATTGGCATTTGCCGCTTTCAGATTGTGCTCAGCCTGCAACACGTCAGGGCGATTATTTAACGCGTCAGATGATACCCCAGCCGGCACGCTACGCAGCGCATTGCCAATCGACTCAATGCTCTCCGGCAGCAGGTTATCCGGCACGCTTTTTCCCACCACCAGATCGAGCGCATTTTTATCCTGCGCCACACTGGTGGTGTAACTGGCCACATCCGCCTGCGCCGACTGATAGGTGGTTTCAGCCGAAGCGACATCCACCATCGAATCCACGCCGTTTTGCATGCGTTTGCGCGTGACCTCAAGTGACTGTCGCGCGCTTTCCGCCGTCTCTTTGGCGATGGCCAAATTGCTGCGATCGGCGGCCAGCTGCAACCAGTAATCCACGGTGTTGTACAGCACCGTCAGACGCGTACTGCGCGCGCCCTCCAGCGTGCCGAGATAGGTTTCATATTGCTGGCGCGTCAGACTCTGGTTTTTGCCAAACAGATCCAACTCGAAGGAGCTGACGCTGCCCTCTGCGGTATAGCTACTGCTCAGCGCGGTTTGATTGCCTTCCCCGGTCAGGGCGCGTGAGCGTGTGCCGCTCACACCCGCACTGAGGGAAGGGAACAGATCGGCTCGCTCCTCACCATACTGCGCATGCGCAGATTTCACGCTGGCCACCGCTTCGCGCAAATCACGGCTGCTGTCGAGCGCCATCGCCACCACCTGGCGCAACTTCGCATCCAGCACATAATCCTGCCAGCTGATATCGCGATAGTTCGCCGCCGTGCCCTGCAGATTACGATAGGCATCGCCGGTCGGTGTTGTGGTGCTGACCGCATCTTTCGGACGATCGTAATGCGGATCGAGTGATACGCAGCCCGCAAGGAAGCACGGCAAAATCACCATTAAAAGTTTTGCAGACATATTACTCCTCCGCCTTAACAGCAGATTCAGTTGACTGTGCATCGTCATGCGGAATCGCCGGGAACACGCGACGGACCAGAACAAAGAACAGCGGAACAAAGAAGATGGCCAGCAAGGTGGCGGTCAAGGTACCGCCGATAATGCCGGTACCAATGGCGATACGGCTGTTGGCCCCCGCGCCCGTGGATATCGCCAGCGGCAGCACCCCAGCGGTAAACGCCAGCGAGGTCATAATGATCGGACGTAAACGCATCGACGCAGCATGAATCGCTGCTTTGACCAGGTTCTCCCCTTTGCGGTAATTCTCCTCAGCAAACTCGACGATCAGAATCGCGTTCTTCGCCGACAGCCCGATAATGGTCAGCAACGCCACCTGGAAGTAGACATCGTTTTCCAGCCCGCGCAGGCTGATCGCCAGCAGCGAACCAATCACCCCTAACGGCACCACCATCATCACCGAGAACGGCACCGACCAGCTTTCATACAGCGCCGCGAGACACAGGAACACCACGATCAGTGAGATGCCATACAGCGACATCGCCTGGTTGCCCGAGAGTTTTTCCTGATAAGAGAGCCCACTCCACGCGAAGGTCGTTCCGGCCGGCAATTTCGCCGCCAGTTTTTCCATCGCGGTGATGGCGTCACCCGAACTTTTACCGGGTGCGGCCGATCCTTCAATCTCGTAGGAAGCCAAACCGTTATAACGTGACAGCACATCTGGACCGTACGCCCATTGGGAGGTAGCAAACGACGAGAACGGCACCATGGTGGTATTACTGCTGCTGTCCGTGCCGCGTACATACCATTGATCGATATCTTCAGGCTTGCTGCGGAACTGTTGATCGCCCTGCATATAGACTTTCTTCACGCGACCGCGATCGGTGAAGTCATTGACGTAACTGCCGCCAATCGCCGCACTGAGCGTGTCATTGATATCGCTGATGGTCAGGCCCAGCGACTGCGCTTTAGCATCATCAATGCTGACATCTAACTGCGGCAGATCCGGCAGCGAGTTAGCACGCACCGCACTCAATACCGGATCCTGATTGGCTTCGGCAATCAGCTGGTTACGCATCTGCAGCAGCTGGTTACGGTCGGTTGCGCCGCGTCCCTGTAGCTCAAAGGTAAAGCCGTTGGATTGCCCCAAACCCGATACGGAAGGCGGTGACAGTACAAAGATTTGTGCATCGCGGATACTGGACAGCGCCGCCATCGCGCGGCCGGCAATCGCATCGGCGCTGTTTTCGCTGCCTTTGCGCTCGCTCCAGTTTTTCAGAGAAATAAAGCCGATGCCGGCGTTCTGACCGCTACCGGCAAAACTGAAGCCGTTCACCAACATGCTAACGTTGACGTTGTCCTTCTCTTTGGTCGCGAAGTACTGCTGTACCTGGCGGCGAACTTCACTGGTGCGATTTTCAGTGGCACCCGGCGCCAGCTGATACTGCACCATGATATAACCCTGGTCTTCGGTCGGCAGGAAGCCGGTCGGCAGACGCATATAGAGCACCGCGCAACCAATGAGCAGCACCGCATACAGCAGCAGATAGCGCACCGAGCTGTGCACCACATGGCCAACGCCTTTGTGATAGCGCGCCTGCACTTTTTCATAGCTACGGTTAAACCAACCAAAGAAACCTTTGGTGCCACTCTCGTGGTTATGCGGTTTCAGCAGCGTGGCGCACAGCGCCGGGGTCAGCGTCAGGGCGACAATCACCGACAGCACCATAGAAGAAACAATGGTGATAGAAAACTGACGGTAGATCACACCAGTCGAGCCACTAAAGAAGGTCATCGGCAGGAATACCGCTGACAGCACCAACGCGATTCCCACCAGCGCGCCGGTGATCTCCTTCATGGATTTCTCCGTCGCCTGGCGCGGCGGTAATCCCTCTTCACGCATCACACGTTCAACGTTCTCCACCACCACAATCGCGTCATCGACCAGTAGCCCGATGGCGAGCACCATACCAAACATGGTGAGGGTGTTGATGGAGTAGCCAAATACGGATAGCACGCCAAAGGTGCCCAGTAATACCACCGGGACGGCAATCGCAGGGATTAAAGTGGTACGGATGTTTTGCAGGAAAACGAACATGACGATGACCACCAGAATCACCGCTTCAATCAAGGTCTTAACGACCTCTTCGATTGAAATCTTGACGAAGTCGGTGCTGTCCAGTGGGTAGGCAATCTCATAACCCGCTGGCATGCTGCTGCGGAACTCATTGATGGCGGATTTAACCTGCTCGGCGGTGGAAAGAGCATTGGCACCCGATGCCAGCTGCACCGCGATACCCGATGCCGGATGGCCATTTGCCAGCACGTTCGCGCTGTAATCTTCATCGCCCATCTCGACACGCGCCACATCACTCAGACGCACCACCGAACCGTCGGTCTGACTTTTCAGCACGATATTGCGGAACTGTTCAGGCGTTTGTAGACGCGAACGGGAACGCACGGTCGCCACCAGTTGCTGCTCTTTGCTGGCGGGCTGCGCGCCCAACTGACCGGATGAGACCTGGGTGTTCTGGCTCTCCAGTGCCGTAGTGACATCTGACGGCATCAGTGAATATGAAGCCAGCTTGCTCGGGTCAAGCCAGATGCGCATCGCGTACTCCGCCCCAAACACCTGCACGCTGCCCACGCCTGGCACACGCGCCAGGGTATCTTCCATGTTACTGACCATGTAGTCGGCAACATCCGATGAACTGCTTTTATTGGTTTTATCGTAAACCGCAAGAATCAGCAGGAAGTCGCTTTGCGCCTTTTCCACCGTGACACCTTGTGACGTCACCGCTGTCGGCAGACGACTCTCGGCTTGCTGAACCTTGTTCTGCACCTGTACCTGAGCGATGTCAGGATCGGTGCCCTGGTGGAAGGTCACGTTAATTTTCACCTGCCCCGTGGATGCAGTGCTGGTGGAGTTAAAGTAGAGCAACCCATCAAGCCCGGTAAGCTGCTGCTCGATCACCTGCGTCACGCTGCTCTCCAGCGTTTCCGCCGAGGCGCCGGTGTAAGTGGCCTGAATGCTGATCTGTGGTGGCGCAACGTCAGGATATTGTGCAACCGGCAAACTATTAATACTCAGCAGACCGAACATCATAATGCAGATGGCGATAACCCAGGCAAAAACCGGGCGGCGGATAAAGAACTGAGCCAACATATCAGTTGCCCTCGCTGGTCGCGGCTTTATCGTTTGGCGTCACTTCCACCGCTTTGACGCTCATGCCCGCCTGCACTTTACCGGTGCCTTCAACAATTAGTTTGTCACCCTGATTAAGTCCCGAGGTGATCAGCCATTTATTGCCAATCACGCGGTCAGCCACTACTTCACGGCTTTCCACTTTATTCTCTTTATCCACCACCAGCGCCGTGGCATTGCCTTTGGCGTCACGAGTGATGCCCTGCTGCGGTGCCAGAATCGCATTGGTTTTTACGCCGTTCGTCACGTTGGCTCGCACATACATGCCGGGCAGAAGTTCATGCTGCGGATTGGGGAAAATCGCGCGTAGCGTGACGGTGCCGGTCGCTTCATCCACGGACACCTCCGTCAGTTCCAGTTTGCCGGGATGATCATAGGCGCTGCCATCTTCCAGTTTCACCGTCACCGGCACTTCATCCGTGCTCTGCTGCAGTGAGGCCTGCTGGCGCTTCAGTTTTAGTAACTGCACGCTGGATTGGGTCAGGTCGACATAAATAGGATCTAAAGCGCGGATGGTTGCCAGCGCGGTGGTTTGGCTGGCAGTCACCAGTGCACCTGGCGTAACCGATGAAATACCAATACGACCGCTGATCGGTGCGGTAATACGCGTGTAGTTCAAGTTGATGCGCGCGCTTTCAACGGCAGCACGATATTGATCAACTGACGCCACATTCTGCTGATAGGTGGCCAGCGCATCGTCAGCATCCTGACGCGATACGCCATTTTCTTTCACCAGCGCGGCATAACGTTCCGCTTTCAATTTGCTGCTTTTTACCAGTGCCTGCGCATTTTTCAACTGCGCCACTGCCTGGTCGTAACTGGCCTGGTAGCTGGCAGGATCGATCTGATACAGCACCTGCCCGGCTTTCACTTCATCGCCCTCAGTGAACAGGCGTTTCTGAATAATGCCCTCAACCTGAGGCCGTACTTCTGATGTCATGCTGCCCGTGACGCGCCCGGCGAGTTGGCTGTCCAGCGTGACTGATTCGCTTTGCAATGTTTTGACGCCCACTTCGGTGGCCGTATTCGGGGCTTGTTGGTTGCTATTTTGATCGCAAGCGGCGACTAACATCACCAGCCCGGCGATCACACTGCGCTGAAAATTCTTCATGAATTACCCTGTAGTGAACGTTCATTCTCAGATTGTAGTCTATCAAAACATCGACTCAGCGACTGTCAGGAAAATGAAAAATTTGCCGGGTACGGGATTCTGGAAACATGAGGAAATTTAATATTCAGCATGAAAGATAATCATGTTACGAGCTGGCAATAGATATGCCGTGTTAAACACAGAAAAACAAAATTAAAATGCATTTATTTGCATTAAAGTGTTTAAATGCACTATTCTAGATTAAAGTGACTTTAGGAAAGGCTATTTTCAATAAATAACTCTCAGTTAAAGTTACTCCCGATATCTTCCCCAATTAACATCATCACCCTCTGTTTTATTAACCTCACCCGTCCCTGAATTTATTGAGCAGCCCGTCATAATAAAAAATTATTATTCGCTCAAAAATAAAGTGGCAGGTGAAATACAGGTTTTTGCTATTGGCTGCCAGGCCAATATTCACAAGGCAAGCGCTATTTGTCGGACTAAAGATGACAATTTAATTTGAAGCGTTATGCTTTTGTTAGAAAAGCGTTTAGGAAGTTTCTTATCTTCACACCGACCAGCAAATAATATAAAAACATTTCAAGATTTGTAAATTTCACTATTAGCAAAGGGCATCCGTGAAAACGGAATTAAGTGCTCTCAGGTTTTTATTGCCAATTTATTTCAGGATGCAAAATGGAACATTTTGCGGTCCGTGCGGTAGCCATGCCGAAATAAAAAGGAAGGGTCAATATGGATCGTGTCGTTGTTGCACATTCTCCACTGGGCGAGTCACTGCTGTTCAAGAGTATGACTGGTCATGAGTCACTCTCCTGCATTTATCACTATGATGTTGAATTCCTGAGCAAAGACAACAGCATTGCTCTGCCTGATCTGTTGGGAAAACCTCTGACTCTGGTGCTTAATCCGCGTCCCGGCGTGACCCGTTATTTGAGCGGCATCATTACGCGCATGGCATTTCTCGGACATGAGAAACATCGCGAGGAATATTATACCTATCGTGCGGAGGTCAGACCTGAATTATGGTATCTGACGCAAAACCGCGGCTTCCGCATTTGGCAAAATCAGACGGTGAAACAAATCATCGCGGTGGTCCTGAATGACGCGGGCATTATCTTTGAAGACAAACTCACGGGCAGTTACCGGGAATGGGAATTCTGTGTGCAGTACCAAGAGACCAGCTTTGATTTCATTCAGCGACTGATGGAGCACGAAGGCATCTATTTTTATTTCGAGCATGCCATGGATAAACAAACGTTGATTCTGGCAGACGATCCTTCGGTCCACACCCCTTTCCCCGGTTACGACACCATCGAATATCATCAGGCTGCCGCAGGCGGTTATGTGAATGATGAAAGTATCAATATCTGGCAAGCGTCAGCCGCTATTTCTCCCAGCCTTTATCAGCATGATGATTACAATTATCTGGAAAGTAATGCTGATCTTTCCGCAAATGGACAGATTAGTCAGTCACACGCCGAAAAAGTCGCTACCCAACGTGAATGGCCGGGGCAATATCCGCAGCAGGCAGACGGACAACAATACGTCACGGTGCGTCAGCAGGAGTTTGCCGCCCGTCAGTTGGAGTCCGATGGCGTGGGTGATGCGTTTGGATTAGCCCCCGGTTACACCTTTGCCTTAGCGAAAGCGCCGCGTGCCAGCGATGAAGGACAATCGTTTTTGATTACCTCAGTGGATTACCAACTGGTAGAAAACAGCTACGCCAGTAACGATGAAGACTTCACGCGCCATTGCTTTCAGTTCCGCGTTGTCCCGGCCACGGTGAACTGGCGCCCTGCCCGTAACACACGCTGGCCACGCACCAGCGGCCCGCAAACGGCGGTGGTGGTTAACGCCCCGGATGCCAGTAAAGGCGACAACAGCACCGTTGCCACAGACCAGTATGGTCGCGTGCGGGTCAAGTTCCTGTGGTTCAAACCCGACAATGAGCAAGATCTCTACTCATGCTGGTTACGCGTCGCCAGCGGTTGGGCCGGCAGCCAGCAGGGTTACTATCAGATACCGCGCGTGGGTGAAGAAGTGGTCGTAGATTTCATCAACGGCGATCCGCATATGCCGGTGATCACCGGGCGCGTTTTCAACAATCTGCAAACGCAACCCGTGGGTGAAAGTCTGTTAACCATCGGCAGTGAAAGCGATGTTGCCGACAGCGACAGCATCACCGCCGAAGCGGCCGACTCCTGGTCGTGGTCCAAAAGCGGATTTTGGTCGCGTTCGGTTGGCAACAGCGATGCCAGTAACGGCAACTTCATCTCGTTCGAGGATTTATCGGGCGAAGAGTCGCTGGATATCCATGCGCAGAAAGACCTCAATCTCTCGGCCAACAACGCCATCAAAATTTACGCCGCCAAGGAGGGAGATGGCGCACTGAAGATTTGGGCTCCGGGTAAAGTGACGATTCACAGTAACGATACTGTCTCCACCAGCGCCCCGACCACCTATCACACCTCACGCGGCAGTTACTACACCGTTACCGGGGCTAACTTCACCACCACCGGCATCGGGCTGACCATTAACGGCGTCAACGGCACGGTTAACGCCGTCAGCAACGTGGCGGCCAGCACCAGCGATTTTGCCGTAAAGGGTGTCAGCATGGATTACACCTACATCAAGCGCAGCAAAACGCAGGTTGAGTACAAAGCTGATTTACAACGTTTTGAGCAGGTACCGTTTTACACCTTGCGCACCAACATGATGTCGATCATGAGCGGCGCGGTGAGTGAAGGACTCGGCAATACCCTGCAAGAGAAGATCAAGAAACTCACCGATGAGCGCGATGCGCGCAAAAGCATCAAACAGGACGCTGACGACAAGAAGAAAACCGACTGGGAATCACAACGCGACGAAAAGGTTACGCAGAAAAACAGCCCACAAACGCGTGAACAGGCCCAAAGAGAGAACAACAACAACAACAACAACAACAACAACAACAACAACAACCAAAATAATAATAACCAGAACAACAATCCTCCTGCGGACGAAAACGACCCGACCTTTAACCCATGGGCGGACGCGTAATGCAGCTGATCAAACCGACACGGCTCAGCCTGATCACCCGCCCCTATCGCTGGCAGCAGCAAGACTATCTCGGTGTGGCGGTCATCGCCCTACTGGATATGTCAGCCCAGCCCGAACTGCGCGATGAACAAACCTTATGGCAGCGCGTCAGCGAGGAGCTGCAATCTCCTGACGGGGTGTTGGATTTGGCGATACCCAAACGCTGTGCTGAATTTCTCGCCAGTGGCCATGGCTATGCGGCCCCCGAGGAAACCGCCTGCGAAGTCGCGATTCAGGTAGAAAAGATCCGTAAACAGCAAACTGTCGCCCCGCAAACAGCGGCATCGTTTCATGCGCTCGCCATAGATCACCCCATGCGCCAGGCCTTAATGGGAAAAGAATACGACGACCATTGGTTGCAGCATGATTATCCCGGTTTTGCCCGTGACACGGACTGGCGGCTGTTCAATCAGGCCGCCTATGACCAGTGGTGGCCGGAGCAGGATGCGTTACCTGCGGGCGCCGAATGGCGCATAGACAACATGCATCCCAGTCAGCCCGTACAACAGGGCCAACTTCCGCGGTGGCAGGCCCGCGCCTTTGCTACGCGTCAACGTCAGGACACATTGCTGTTCGAAGATCTGGCGATGCGCGCCACTACGGTTCATTTCCTGCCGCATTGCGATGAGTTGTTGATCATCTGGCACGGTTGCTGTGCCTGCAATGAAGATGATGCGTCGGATGTGCAATCGCTGATGGTGGCTTTGGAGCGAGACGAAGCCCCGCGTGACCCGCAACACTATCGCCAGGTTCATCAGCTACGCAGCACCGATGCGGATGCCGCACTACACGCTCTGCGCGATAGCGATTTGATTGATCCCGCGATCCTCGCTAACGCGGCCCCTGCCACGCTGAATCGCGATCCCGGGCCCTTTGTGCAAAACCTCGCTCGCTATGAGCAGCAGCAGCGTCAGCAGTTTGATCGCCCGGTACCGGAAAGTGCGCTCCACAATTTCAAGGTGGAACAGGACATCGCCGCACAGCTGTCGCGCCAGGAAAAGGAAGGTGAACAGCACTACCAGCAGATGATGGCGCTCCACGACAAGGAATCCCGGCGCAGCAATGCGGCAGATTTACCGCTGCTGGATGGTGCGGCTCAGTATCGACAGCAGCGCGAGGAATTACAGGCCAATCGCCATTTGCTCGGTCCACGAGCCAGTGACATTGCACACAGTGAACAGGCATTACTGGACAGCTATCGCCTGACCGCGCAGCAGCAAAAATCCGCCCCGCGATTGAGCCTGAGCGATTCAGAAATGCAGCGAAAGCAGCTGATGCATTGCATGGGCAGTGACAAAGATGCGCGAGGTTGGGATTTAACCGGAGCCGATCTTTCCGGTCTCGATTTACGGGGCATCGATCTGGAAAACGCGTTGCTGGAGAACGTTGATCTGAGCCATTGCCAACTCGATGGTGCCGATCTGCGCGGTGCGATTCTGGTCCGCGCCGAATGCCACTTTACCAGCCTGACACATTGCCTGTTGGACGGTGCTAACCTGGCGCAAGCGCAGTGCTGGCACTGTGACTTTAGCGACAGCAGCCTGAGCGAAGTTGAACTGGAAGATAGCCAGCTGGAGCACTGTGGCTTTGAGCGTGCGCTCCTGCGCCAGTTGTTTGTACAACAGGCGACGCTGGCGCACTGCAATCTGCAACACGCCCTGCTCGACCGTTGCGATTTTATGAACTTGCACCTCGAGTCGCTCAATTTTTCTCAGGCTCAGTTTACCCAGTGCAACCTGATCCGCTGCGAACTCAGCGCGGTGCAATTTAACCAGATTGAAGCCCAGGGTCTGGCGCTGGTGACCTGTCGCTCTAACGATCTGTGTTTCGACGATGCACAACTCAAACAGTGCATGTTCACCGCGCAGAGCCAGTTGCCACACGCCCGTTTTCGCCGCGCCACCCTGGTGGAGTGCAATCTGCGCGACATTGATCTGCAGTCAACCTGTTTTGATCAAGCAACGCTAAACAGCAGCGACTTTAGCGGCGCCGATTGCCGTCACGCCAGCCTGCAGCTGTTACGCACGCGCATGAGTCGTTTTGTCCGCACCGATTTACGCGCGGCGCGCCTGACCGGCAGTTTGCTGCTGGGTGCCGACCTGCAAAAGAGCCAGCTTGCCGGCTGTGACTTAAGTGATTGCAACCTGTTCCGTGCCGATCTGTCGCAAACCTTCACCGATAGCGCCACCCGCTTTGACGACGCATTGATGGACAGCATGAAAACGCTGCCGCGTCGCCGTGAAACTCAGGTATAAACCATGACGCCAAAAGACATTCAACAAGCCATAAAGCAGGGCAACGTGATCCACGCGCTGTCACCTAAACAGCGTGACTTTGCAGGTATGGATCTCTCCGGCGGCTGTTTTATCGGGGTCGATTTGCTGGGGGCGGACTTCCGCGGCTGTAACCTGCACCAAACTCAGTTCAGTGAGTGTCAGCTCTCCGCTTCACAGTTTGATCAGGCCAAACTGCGTGAGACTCTGTTTAGCCAGTGCAGGATGGTCGCCAGCCAATTCAGCGGCTGCACGCTAACCGATTGCCTGTTCAATCAGTGCGCATTGATGGAAAGCGATTTCAGCGAAAGCATTCATATCAATAGCCAGTTCAACAAAGGCGACCTCAGCGACAGCAGCTTTTTGCTGGCATCACTTTATCAGTGCGGCTTTCTCACACTGCCCGTTCCACAGTTACTGCTACGCCATGCCAGCCTTGAGCAGTGCACCATGATGAGCCTGGATCTGCGCCGCACCGATTTGCATCGCAGTCGTTTTACGCTCTGTACCTTTTATCAGTGCGATATGCGCGGCGGTGACTATCGCCAGCAGCACTTTTCCCGCAGTCAGTTCACCGCCAGCCAGCTTGATGAAGCCAGCTTTCACGGCGCCGAGTTGATGCAGTGCAACTTCAGCCAGGTGTCACTGCGAGCAGTCGATCTGCGCGGCGTACAGGCCAGCAAGGCGCTGTTCACCGGCAGCGATTTGCGTGACGCACGCTGTTCTGCAGCCGACTTTAACCAGGCCATTTTTATGCAGGCACAGCTGGATGACACCGATTTCAGCCACAGCCAGTTACAACGCGCCGTGCTGCAACAGGCCCATGCTGAACGCAGTAATTTTCGCCACAGCCAGCTGCATTACGCCGATTTCTCCTACGCCACGCTCGATCACGCCGATTTGCGTGAGGCGCAGTTTTGCCAGACCCGCTTCCATCGCGCCAGCCAGCAACAAAGCCAACTGACGAGCCGCGACGGCATTCTTGAACAGGATGAGGCGCTGTTTGCCGCTGAAAACTGGCAACCCCGTACCCGTCTGACACCGCACGAGGATCACCATGAACCCCGCTAACAATACTGTGGCACTGCCGCTGGATTTACCGCTGCAGGCCGAAGGCTTGCTGTTAAGCGTTGATCAAAACGGCCTGACTCAGGTGCTGATTGATGGCCGCCGCTGGCCCTGCCAGCGCGCCGCCAGTTGCTTGTTGACGCCGCAGGTTGACGATCGTGTGTTGGTCTACCGTGCCGGAGAACAGCTGTGGCTGCTGGCGGTATTGGTACGCGCACAACCGCAGCAGGCTGCCGAGTTGCATTGCGAAGGCGAGTTGAGCCTGAGCGCCAGCCAGAAGCTCACGCTGCGCAGCCCAGCGTTTCACCTGGAAGCGGACTGCGGTGAATGTCATATCGACCAACTGAGCTATCGCGGCGAAAAGGTCTCCGCATGGGTCACGTTGAGCCGCCTGTTTGGCCAACGCTGTGAAAGCGTGTGGGAGAACCTGACACAGATCAGTCATCACCTGCTGCGGCGCACCACACATACCGAGCAAGTCCGTGCCGGGCAACTCGACGTCAAAACCAGCCAGCTCACACGCCTGCGCGCCCCCACCACGCTGATCAGCAGCGAATCGCTGACGCGAGTGGATGGCAAACAGATTCACATGGGTTAAGAAGGGGGGAAACGATGTTTGCGAATTGTCAGTCCGGCGGCACCGATCAGGCAGTGGCCGATGTGTGCAAAACCCCGGCACCGGTCACCTTCGTCAATCTGGCGCTCGGCAACACCGCCGTGCCAACTGCCAGCACCGTGCTGTTTACCGGCATGCCAGCGCATACCCTTTCGACCATCACACCCATAACGCAAGGCGATGAAGCCGGCGTGCTGGGCGGCGTAGTCTCTGAAACCTTTATGGGCCTGTCACGCCATCTTACCGGCTGCAACTCGCTGCTGATCAACGGCATGCCCGCGACCCGCATGGGCAGCGTGACGCAGCAGAACGTGGCCAACGCCCCCGGCGTGCGCATCACGCCAAGCCAGACCACGGTGGCGCTGTTGGCAACCTAAAAACGCACGTGGTTTGTAGTGGCGCAGTTTATCCCTTTTGATATCAAGTTTTTACTTACACAGGACGTTGATAACAATGAAAAATCACCACAGCAAACTCGCGTTTATCGCCGCCCTTTTCGCGGTGACGCTCACCGCCGGATGCAAGGCCCCACCGCCGACCGTCACGGCCGACACCCTTGAGACCAGCACCGTCAATAACGTGGCGCTGGTACACATGCACATCGTGCAGCCGCCGCAGCAGTTCACTGCCATCAACAGCGCCTATCGCACCCTCTATCCCGCCTCCTTGATGAACCGACCGGATTTCGGTGGCCTGCGCATGGAAACACTGGATGCCGGTGCCACGCTGCAAGTACTGGGCGAAGTGGAAAACAGCTGGCTGGCGGTATCGACACAAGATAACGGTCAGCTCAGCGGTTATATCCCCTTCCGCGCAGCCGTTACCCGTGACCGCTACGATGCCACTGTCAAAGCCCAGGCCGCACGCCCGCGCCG
Organism: Pantoea sp. CFCC18177; assembly: GCF_059412425.1. Classification (NCBI taxonomy): domain Bacteria; kingdom Pseudomonadati; phylum Pseudomonadota; class Gammaproteobacteria; order Enterobacterales; family Erwiniaceae; genus Pantoea; species Pantoea sp. CFCC18177. Next base: position 37,607 of record NZ_JBNBPL010000032.1, on the reverse strand, counting down.
TGCCCAGCAACAATGTATTGGGGTGGGTGCCGGTGACAAAGCTTGCCGTAAAGGCAGTTCCTCCACATGGATTATTCAGTGATGTGGCCGCGTATCGCCGTGTTGCTGGGGCTGCTGCTGCTCACCGGCTGCATGTCCTCATCCCGACAGGTGCCGTCTGACTGGCAACTGACGCTCAACAGCGCGCCTGACGCAAACAGTGGCGCCCCACTGAAGGTGCGCGTGTTTGTGCTGCGTTCCGATGCCAACTTCCAGTCAGCCGACTTCTATTCACTGCAAAACAGCGCATCCAGTGTGCTGGGCGGCGATGTGCTGGATACCCAGCAGCGCTTTCTGACCGCGCAACAGCCGCAACAGATCATTACCGGTAATCCTTCGCTGGAAGCGCACTACCTCGGCGTGATCGCCGAGTACGCCAACATCAACGGCAAAACCTGGCGAGTGGTGATTCCGCTTCCCGCACCAACCGAAACCAATTTCTACAAGTTCTGGCAGTTCTCGCCCGATGCACTGCATGGCCGCGTAACGGCCACCGCAGCCGGGCTGCATCTCACCGCCAAAGACGAATAAACCCACGCAGGAAGACGCTATGCACACCGCAGACAAGGTGATTTGGAGTGAAGGGATGTTCTTGCGTCCCCACCATTTTCAGCAGTCGGAACGTTGGCTGGAAGCATACAGCCGCAGTTGGGGCAAGCTGCAGTGCCCGTGGCACTGGGGTTTTATGACGCTGAGCATCGACCAGGCACTGTTACGCCAGGGCAAACTGGCGATTGCGGAAGCCAGCGGCTTGCTGCCCGATGGCACACCATTCTCCATCACCGGCGCGGACAATGCGCCAGCGCCGCTGGCGCTAAGCGATGTGCAGGAGCCGATTGACGTGGTGCTCGCGCTGCCCGAACAGCGTCAGGGTCAGACCGAAGTCATCTTCAGTGACGCCAGTGATTCGCTGGCGCGCTATCTCAGCCAGGATCGTGAAGTCGACGATCTCAACGCATCGTCCGTAGGTCGTGCGCCAATGCAGTTCGGTCGTCTGCGCCTGTGTCTGATGCCCGCCGCAGACCTGAATGCGGAGTGGACCGCTATCGGGGTGGTACGCGTCAAAAGCAGCGGCAACGATCGTGCACTGACCCTCGACAGTGATTACATTCCGCCACTGCTCAATGGCCACATCTCTCCTGCCATCACCGCCTTTCTCAACGATATGCACGGCCTTTTACAACAGCGTAGCGAGCAGATGGGTGAGCGCCTGCAACAGGCTGGGCGCGGCGGCAATAGCGAAATGATCGACTTTATGCTGCTCACCTTAATCAATCGTTACATCGGTCAGGTGGCACACAGCCGTCGTTTGCCGCAGCTGCATCCGGAACGTTTGTTCAGTGAATGGCTGCAGTTCGCTACTGAGTTAGCCAGTTGGTCTCCGTCGCGTCGACCGGGCGAACAACTGCCGGTCTATGACCACGACAATCTTTATCTCAGTTTCAGCCGGTTGATGATCCAGTTGCGCCAGAGTCTGTCACTGGTGATGGAAGAGAACGCGCTGCAACTGACGCTCACCGAGCGCTCGCACGGGCTGTTTGTGGCGACGGTTTCTGATGTCAGCCTGATCCGCGACTACGGCTTTGTGCTGGCAGTGTGTGCCGATCTACCGGGCGAAATGCTGATCACCCACTTCCCGGCACAGATGAAAATTGCACCTGTCACGCGCATTCGCGACCTGGTCCAGTTGCAGCTTCCCGGCATAGGTTTGCGCGTGATGCCTGCCGCTCCGCGTCAGATCCCGTGGCACTCCGGCTATGTCTACTTTGAGCTGGAGCGCAGCGGTGAACTGTGGCAGCAGATGGCGAAAGCAGAAGCCTTTGCCCTGCATCTGGCGGGCGAGTTTCCTGGTCTTGACCTGCAACTATGGGCGCTGCGCCACGCGCGCGGCTAAGCACGGAGAGAAGCGATCATGATGCAGCCACAATCGCTTAATGGCGAACTGGAAGGCACCACGGCCCATGAAAATCCACTGGTGGCGATTGCCAATCCACTGATTAATTCGATTGCGCAGCTACGCCACTCCGTTTCCCACGACAACCCAGCGGGATTGCGTCAACAGTTGATCGACCTGGTACGCCGCTTTGAAGTGGCCTGTCAGCAGGCACAATTGCCGTATGAAACCATTGTCGGCGCGCGTTACTGCCTCTGCACCTCGCTGGATGAGGCCGCCGCACTCACGCCGTGGGGCAGCCGCGACGTCTGGCCGCGCAGCGGGCTGTTGGTGACCTTCCACAATGAAACCTGGGGCGGTGAGAAGTTTTTCCAGCTATTGGCTCGCCTGTCGCAGCACCCGCAGCAAAACATCCTGCTGCTGGAGTTGATGAACGCCTGCCTGTTACTGGGCTTTGAAGGGCGTTATCGCATCATGGAAAACGGGCGCACCCAGCTTGAAACCCTCAAGCTACGCCTGCTACAGCTGATTCGCTCGGTGCGTGGCCCCTATGCGCCGCCGCTGTCACCGCAGCCGCTGGATGAGCCGGTGCAGCAAAAGCTGTGGAAGCCGCTAATTCCTCTGTGGAGCTTTGCCGCGCTGCTGGCGCTGCTGGGATGTGCCGTTTATATCGCGCTCAACTGGCGTCTTAACCACTTCACCGCTCCTGTGCTCTCCGCCATTTATCAGACCGACTTGCCCAAGGTGGACATCGCACGCCCGGCTGCACCAGCGGCACCGGCCCTTGATTTACGTCACTTCCTTGCGCCGGAAATCGCCGAGGGATTGGTGACGGTACGTGATGAAGCCACGCGAAGTGTGGTGCTGCTGCGCGGCGACGGCTTGTTTGATTCTGCCGCGACAACTATTCGCGATCGCTATCGTCCGGTGATCCGCCGGATCGCCCAGGCGATGGACAACGTCAACGGCCAGATTCGGGTCAGCGGCTACACCGACAACGTCCCCATTCGCAGCGCGCGCTTTAACTCCAACTATGCGCTCTCTCTGGCACGCGCCCAATCGGTGCAGGAGATGCTGGCACAAGACTTACAGCAACCGCAGCGCATCATCGTTGAGGGACGCGGCGAGAGTAACCCACTGGCGCCGAATGACACTGCCGCGAATCGCGCCCGTAATCGCCGTGTCGAAATCACGCTGCTGGTCGCACCGAAACAGACTGAATCTGAACTCAACAGCGTGCACTAAAAGGAATAGCCATGATTCGCACTGTCTTTTCCATTGCCACCAGCCGTCTGATGTGGAGCGGTCTGGGCATCACCGCGCTCTGCTTACTGATCTGGACGGTGGGCCCACTGGTGGCGATTGGGGATTATCGTCCACTGGAGTCGTCGCTGTATCGCTATATCGCCATCGCCGTGCTTTACACGCTGTGGATCAGCTATCGCGTGGTGCCACGCCTGTGGCGTCGCTGGCAAAACCGCCGGCTGGTGCAGAGAATGGCACCCGCCGCCACGGAAACTGCTGAAAATGATGACATGTCAGCGGAGCATCCGCTGGCCGAGCGTTTCAGTGAGGCCACACAGCTGCTGCGTCAGGCTCGCTTCAACCGTCCAGAGAGCCGCCGCTGGCCGCGCTGGATGCAAAAACTTAATCGTCAGTATCTCTACCAGTTGCCTTGGTACATGCTGATTGGCGCACCCGGTGCCGGTAAAACCACCGCCCTGGTTAACTCCGGGCTGCACTTCCCGCTGGCCGCGCAGTTTGGCAAAACCGCGTTGCGCGGGGTCGGGGGCACGCGCCACTGCGACTGGTGGTTCACCGATGAAGCCATCTTGCTGGATACCGCTGGTCGCTATACCACGCAGGAGAGCGATCGCCAGCAAGATGCTCAAGAGTGGCGCAGCTTTATGGGGCTGCTGAAAAAGTATCGCCCGCGCCAGCCAGTGAACGGTGCCATCATCACCATTAGCGTGGGGGATCTGCTGAGCGAGTCGGAAGAGGCGCGCTATCAACAGGCCAGCGCCCTGCGTAAACGGCTGTTGGAACTGCGCGATCAACTCGCGATCCCCTTCCCGGTTTACGTACTGGTGACCAAAACCGATTTGCTGAAGGGCTTTACCGCCAGTTTCGGTGCGATGAATAAAGCGCAGCGCGATCAGATTTGGGGATTCACCTGGCCATGGAGCGATCAGCAACTGGCGGTGGGCAGTGAGTTCGAACCGCAGTTTGATCGCCTACATCAGCGCCTTGATGCGGGTTTGGCCGACCTGATGATCAACGAACATGACAGCGTTAAACGCGCTGAAATGTACCTGTTCCCACAAGAGTTTCTGGCATTAAAGCCGCTGCTCAAGCACTACCTTGACGTGGTCTTTGCCACCTCAGGTTATGACGCCAAGCTGATCCCGCGCGGTGTCTACTTCACCAGCGGTACGCAGGAAGGCTTACCCTTTGACCGCGTGATGGGACAGATGAGCCGCGCGCTGGGCCTGCCTGCGCTGCGCGCCGCCAACGCAGAACCCGCGCAGCCAGGCCACGGCCAGAGTTTCTTCTTGCATCAAATGCTGACGGAAGTGGTGTTTAAAGAGGCGGGCCTGGCAGGTATCAACCGTTGGTGGGCGATGCGTAATCGCATGGTGCATCTGATTGCTTACGCTGTGCTGGCGTTGTTGCTACTGCTGGCGTTAATCAGCTGGTTTACCAGCTATCACCACAATAAAGGTTACCTGGCGGAAGTGCAGCAGCGGGTGCCCGATATCGAAAAACAGAGCAAGGCGCTGTCACCGCTTAACGGTGAAAACCTCTTCTCACAGCTGCCGTTCCTGAACAGCCTCGCCGGATTACCCAGCAGCGACAAGCTGGCGGATGTGCAACAACCGCCGCTCAGCTGGCGTGCCGGACTGTATCGCGGTGAGGAGGTGTCCACCGCCTCGGACTCGCTTTACCAGCGTGCGCTGGAGCAGATGCTGCTGCCCGTCATCGCCCGCAATATCACTGACTGGCTGCGTAGTGATAACGGCAGTGATGTGGATTACAGCTACGAAGCGCTGAAGGCGTATCAGATGCTCTATCTGCCGCAGCACTACGACGGCAAATTCCTGCACGCCTGGGTGATGCTGAATGTCCAGCGCTCTCAGGGTGCCAATGCGCCACAGGCACAGCTGAAAGCGTTGGATTACCACCTGAGTCAACTGCTGGATGACAAGATTAACGCTTCGCCGTTTGAGCGTGATGAACCTCTGGTGGTGCGCCAGATTGAGATGATCAGCCGTTCACCGCTTTCAACGCGTGTTTATGGTCGTCTCAAGCGTTTGTTGATGCCACGCGTCAATCCGGGCGTGAGCCTGATCAACCTCAGTGGCGCGCAAACAGAACTGGTGTTGAGTCGCAAAAGCGGTAAACCGCTAACAGAGGCCATTCCCGGTTTCTTCACCCCCGCCGGATACTGGGGACCGTTCAATAACAACATTAAAAACGTCGCCGCCAGCCTGTTGCAGGAAGACCATTGGGTATTAACCCGCCGTGAAAGTGCCGATGATCAAAACACGCTGGAAGAAACGGTGCGCCGACTCTACCTCGACGACTACATGCGTGTGTGGGATGCACTGTTACAGGATATTCAGCTGCAACCGATCAACAATCTGGGTGAGCGCATCAACACTGCCCGCTTGTTGTCAGGTCGCACCTCTCCCCTGCGCCAGTTAATGATCAATCTGGGTCGCAACCTGACGCTGACACCGCCAGAAGATGAGAAGGCAAAACAGGATCAGCCATCGTTGCTGGAACGCAGCACTCACTACGTCAACAACAACGCCACGGCCACGCTGCAAGCGTTATTCCGTGCCCGTAAAGCAGCACAAAGCGGCACTCTTGAAGCGCCAGAACAGCGCGTGATGGCGCATTTCGCCAGCATTATTGAACAGGCGCAGGTCAGCGATCCGAAAGAGAGCAGCATCCCGTTTGATGCGCAGCTGAAAGATATCGATGACCTCTACAGCTACCTCACCGCCGTACAGGACGCCAGCAACAGCGGCATGTCCCCGCCAGACAGCAGCATCATTTCACGTATGCAGGCCGATGCAGGACGCCAACCGGAGCCGTTCCGCACCTTACTACTGGAGCTGGCCGTCGGTGCCAGCAGCGACACACAAAAGCGCACCATGAGCAATATGCAGAAACGGGCGGGCGTGGAGGTCGGCAGTTTTTGCCGCAGCGCCATTGCCGGTCGCTATCCATTTAACCGCAGTTCAGGCACTGATATCACACCGGACGATCTGGCACGCATGTTCGCACCTGGCACCGGGCTGATGGACAGCTTCTTCCGTGACAATCTGGCCAGCAAGGTGGATACCACGCACAGCAGTTGGCGCTACGCCCCAGGCGTGGACGGTAAAACCTTGCCCGGCGGCACCACGCTGCTCCGCCCGTTCCAGCAGGCGCAGGCAATTCGGGAAGCGCTGTTTGCCAATGGCTCCAGCACCCCCTCTTATCGCCTGACGATCACGCCGATCAGCATGGACAACAGCATTCTTAATCTGACGCTGGACGTTGATGGTCAGTTGATTCGCTACAGCCACGGTCCACAAACCCCGCAGGTGGTGAACTGGCCCGGCAGCGGCAACACCCAGCAGGTGCGCATGCAGATTGGGTTAACCGATGGCACCACCAACACCCTGAACACCAGCGGCCCTTGGGCACTGAACCGCTTGTTTGATAAAGCCAGCCTGCGTCCGGGAACCAGCCAGAGCCAGCAAGCCACCTTCAACCTCGGCGGTCATCAGGTGGTGCTGGCTTACACCCCCAACAGCGTGCGCAACCCGCTGCAACTGCCGGGGTTTAGCTGCCCATGAAACGAACCGCACATTTCCGTAGCGGCGCAATTTATTGCGCACGCCCTGACACCGCTGCGGTGATTATTCATGCGCGATAAGGATCCCTCGATGCAGCCACTCTTATCATTGGGTTGGTACGGCAAGCTCCCTGGCAGCGGTGATTTCCTGCGCCGCCGACTGCCAACTCGCTTGGTCAACAGCTGGGCGCAGTGGTTTCAGAGCAGTTTGCCGCGTCTGGCACAGCAGCCCGTCACGGGCCGGGCACCGGTGTGGAATTTCATCATTCCCGCCACTCTTGGCGTACCGCTGATTCAGATGGGTTGCCTGTTACCCACGCGTGATCGTGTTGGCCGTCAGTATCCGCTCTGCGCCATGCGGCTGTTTACGCCGGAACAGTGGCACGCCATGCAGTTACACACCGCCGGAGACTGGTATTACCAACTGGGTAAGACCCTGACGCTGGCCGTGCAGAACCGCTACAGCGGCGATCAGTTCGATAGCGCGCTGAACGCCCTTCCGGCTCAGCTGGCGCGCCCGCCGCAGTCAGATGTGTTTGATGTGATCGGTTATCAGGACACGCCCTGCAACCTCAACTGGCCACAGGTGGTGCACTACTTCGATCCGGCGCAGTACAGCAGCTTTTGGTGGAGCAACCAGAGTGATGGCAGCGCGTTTTACAGCCATTCGCACAGCGGCAACTTCACCACCCAACTGTTTCTGCGTTTATTCAATCCGCCCCACGCCAGCCGTGGTGAACCGCCGCTGTTTGGCCCGCTTTAACGGTGAAAAACATGAATCTCGACGCCCTTCTTGAACCGCTGCGTGACGATGCGCCATGCGGTGATGACCTGGAGTATGACGCGGCCTTTATGGCGCTGGAGCAGGCGCGCAGCGGCAAGGCCGAACAACAGTTTGGCCAGACCATCATTCCTGCTGAGCCGCCGGACTGGCAACTGGTGGCACAACAGGCTGAACAGCTACTGACTCGCACCCGCGATATCCGCCTGCTGCTGATCCTCAGCGAGGCCTGGACGCACACCAAAGGGCTTACTGGCTGTGCGGCAGGACTGACGCTACTCAGTGAAGCGCTGACGCGATACTGGCCTTCCCTTCATCCTGCGTTGGAATTTGATGGCGAGCCGGACCTGCTGATGCGCGTCAGTGCACTGGCCGCGCTGGGGCCACAATCGGGCCTGAGCCGCGCGCTGCGCCATAGCTGGCTACTGAAAAGTGCCACCGGTGAAATTACGCTACGTGATGCCATTGCCCTGCTCGACGGCAGCAAAAGCGAAGTCGCGGATTTCCCCGGCGGCTTGCCGCGCTTACGTGAGGCACTGCAACAACCCGATGCCGCCAACGCGCAGGCCATTCGTACTCTCGCTCAGCATTTCACCACGCTGCGTCTCTGTCTGGAACAGCATCTGGAGACCGCTGATATGCCCGACCTGGCGGCCACCGAGAAAGCGCTGGCGCTGTTGCTGCCCTTGCTACCGTCACCAGCAGACCCCCCCGCCGAGGCTGTCCAACCCGAGGCTGCTCCAGCGCAAACGCCGGAGACGTTAACCACTGCCGCGCCCGCGCCAACGCTCGACTGGCAGCAGGTGTCTTTGCATTCGCGCGCTGACGCCGAGTTGATGCTGGAAAAAGTGCGCCTCTACTTCCAGCAGCACGAACCGAGCCACCCGGCACCGATCATGCTGGAACGGGTGCAGCGCCTGATTCAACTCGATTTCCTCGACATTATTCGTGATCTGGCGCCCGACGCCGTCACACAACTGCAGGGCCTGTTTGGCCGTGTGGGTGAATAAAACGCCTGATTTCAGGCCCATAACTGATGGAGAACACTATGGCTAATTATCCCACCATTAAACGCGCCCGTAGCGGACAGAAGTTCATTTCGCGCAACCGCGCGCCGCGCGTGCAGATTGAGTACGACGTGGAGATTTACGGTTCCGACCGCAAAGTGCAGTTGCCCTTCGTGATGGGCGTGATGGCCGACCTGGTGGGCCAGCCGGTTGAGGATCAGCCGGAGATCGCCGAGCGTAAGTTCCTTGAAGTGGATATCGATAACTTTGACGAACGCATGAAAGCGCTCAAGCCACACCTTGCTTATCACGTGGATAACACGCTGACGGGCGAAGGAAAAGTGGGCGTTGACCTCACTTTTAACAGTATGGATGACTTCCTGCCTGATGCCATTGTGCGCCGTGTTGAGCCACTGAATGAGCTACTGGAAGCCCGCACTCAGCTCTCCAACCTGCTCTCTTACATGGACGGCAAAAACGGCGCGGAAGCCTTGATCGCCGAGATCCTGCAAAACCCCACTTTAATGCAATCGCTGGCCAGCGCGCCAAAACCAGCAGTCGCATCCAACGATGACCGCGCAACGGAGAAACATGATGAGTAATGCAGCCTCTCAAACGCAACGCTTGCAGGCGGAAACCGTCAGCCAGAGCGATTTTAGCGCCTTGCTAAATAAAGAGTTCCGTCCCAACAACGACCAGGCGCGCGATGCCATTTCCCAGGCGGTGCAGACGCTGGCGGCGCAGGCACTGGAAAACAGTTTGCCGGTGTCCGACGACGCCTATCGCACCATTCAGGCACTGATCGCCGAGATCGACGCCAAACTGTCGCAACAGGTTAACGCCATCATGCATCACGACAGTTTCCAGCAGTTAGAGGGCGCGTGGCGCGGCCTGCACTACCTGGTGAACAACACCGAAACCGATGAAATGCTCAAGATCCGGGTGATGAGCATCAGCAAACGCGAACTGAGCCGCACCCTGAAGCGCTACAAAGGCGTGGGTTGGGATCAGAGCCCGTTGTTTAAAAAGATCTACGAAGAGGAGTATGGCCAGTTTGGTGGCGAGCCGTATGGCTGTCTGGTCGGCGACTACTACTTTGACCACAGCCCACCCGATGTGGAACTACTGGGTGAGCTGGCCAAAATTGGCGCGGCAGCACACTGTCCGGTGATCACCGGTGCGGCACCCAGTGCGCTGCAAATGGAGTCCTGGCAGGAGCTGGCGAACCCACGTGATATCACCAAAATCTTCACCAACACCGAGTATGCCGCCTGGCGTACCCTGCGTGAGAGCGAAGATACCCGCTACCTCGGCCTGGTGATGCCACGTTTCCTCGCGCGTTTGCCATACGGCGTGCGCACCAATCCTGTCGATAGCTTCGACTTCACCGAAGATACCGAAGGCGCCACGCACAAAAACTACACCTGGGCTAACGCCGCCTATGCCATGGCCGCCAACATCAACCGCTCCTTCAAGCAGTTTGGCTGGAGCACGTCGATTCGCGGCGTGGAGTCCGGTGGTTCAGTCGAAAATCTGCCATGCCACGTGTTCCCGACCGATGACGGCGGCGTCGACATGAAGTGCCCAACAGAAATCGCGATCAGCGACCGCCGTGAAGCCGAGCTGGCGAAAAACGGCTTTATTCCGCTGGTACACCGCAAGAACTCGGACTTTGCTGCCTTCATTGGCGCGCAGTCACTGCAAAAACCGGAAGACTATTACGATGCCGATGCCGCAGCCAACGCCCAACTGGCCGCCCGTTTGCCGTATCTGTTCGCCTGCTGCCGCTTTGCTCATTACCTGAAATGCATCGTGCGCGACAAGATCGGTTCGTTCCAGGAGCGTGCCGATATGGAGCGCTGGCTCAACTCGTGGATTATCCGCTACGTCGATGGCGATCCGGTTAACTCCACTCAGGAGACCAAAGCGCGTAAACCGCTGGCCGACGCACGCGTCACCGTGGAAGAGCAGGAGGACAATCCGGGCTACTACGCCGCTAAATTCTTCCTGCGCCCGCATTACCAACTTGAAGGCCTGACGGTATCCCTGCGTCTGGTCTCGAAATTACCGTCGCTGAAACAGCAGCAAGGGTAAAACCCTCTGGGCGCACGTTCCCGCCCATTTATTGCTTGTTCATTACTAAAGGAGTTCGACCCGCATGACCATCGCAATGTATCTGAAGCCAGAAGGTGTTGAAGGTGAATCAAAAGACTCGGCACACACGGGCTGGATCGACATTCTCTCTTTCAACTGGGGTGCCAACCAGCCAAACAACATGAGCGTAGGTGGCGGCGGCGGTGCAGGTAAGGTGAATTATCAAGACCTGCACGTGCATGCCCGTATCGATAAAGCGACACCCACGCTGATGCTGTACTGCTCCAACGGTAAACACATCCCCACTCTTGAGTTTCACGTCACCAAAGCCGGTGGCTCACAGATTATTTACAACAAAATCAATCTGACCGAAGTGCTGGTGACCAGCGTGCAGTTCACCGGTTCACGTGACGATGACACCGTAGGGATTGAGTACTCGTTCCAGGCCGCGCAGGTGGAAGAGATTTACACCCAGCAGTCCGAAGACGGTGCTGCAGGTGCCGACACCACCTTCGGCTGGAATATTAAAACCAACACCGCGTCTTAATCGTTTCGTTCGACTTGTGCAGGCGGCTACCTGCCGCCTGCCTGGCCGGACCCAACCGTTGCAGCGCGATTTATCGCGCGAGTTTAACGCTTGCAATGCTTGTTATATGCGCGACAAATCGCGCCGCTACAACGTTGCCAAATTGAAGATGCAAGATCACTTTTGCAGGTAATGCCTATGCGATTCACTCTTGTTGAAAGTAAAAACGGCGTGCAGCCTCCGCTGACCAGCGTCGATTTCTATCCGCCGGGCGGTACCATTGGCCGCAGTGAAGACAACAACTTTATCCTGCCCGACGACAGCCGCACCATTTCCCGTTTGCAACTGCTGGTGCACACCTCCGCCGAAGGCGAGTGCCGCATCACCAATCGCGGCAATGTGATTAACGTCGATTTCAACGGTATTCCCCTCGAGCACGGTCGCCAGGTTGAACTGCAAAGTGGCGATCTGCTGGGCATTGGTGATTACACGCTGGAAGTGAGCGACATTGCTGGGGAAGTACCGGCACCGCGTCAACCCACTCAACAGGCAACTCAGGCAACATCCATCAAGCGTGGCATCCCCTCTGACGTGCCCGGCGAGATTTGGGACAGCCTGTCGCGCGATTTCGCCGCGCCGAAAGTGGCCCCTGTTGCAGCGGATGCCCATCACCCGCTGACGCAACCGGCAGCCAAAAATATCAATCCAGTTGATCCGCTCGCGCATGAAGAACAATTCACCGAACTGGCACAGCTGGATGTACGTGAGAGTGACCCCGCACGCTTGTTCGCTGGCAGTGACCTGTTCCAGCAGCCAACAATCCTGCAGGACGCCACGCCCACTACCCTGCGCGATCAACCTCAGGTAGCCCACCAGCAACCACAAACCGAACTTGATCCGTTAGCACTGTTTGGCGCTAACGGTAATGCTCAGCCTGATGATAACGATCCTTTTGGTCTGATGAACGGTCAGGCGCAGCCCCTCACGCCGCCCGATCTGTTCCAACCTGAAGCCGCCCCCGCGATCGCGACATTGCACACCCCCGCTCCTGCACAGCCCATGCCGCAACCCGCAGAACCAGCTCCCATTCCCACACCTCGTGTCCAGCAAATCAGCCCTGAACACTCCAATGCCAGCCGCGCCAGTGGGCGTATGGGTATCGACCCGGTCAGCTATAAAACCGCCGCCCAGCGCCGTGCCGCCAATACGCCGGGTGTCGATGCCGATTTGCTACAGGCGTTTCTTAACGGTGCGGATCTCGCGGATATTGATGCCAAACCGCATCTCGACCAGGAGCAGATGCATCTGCTTGGCCAGCTGCTCAGCCTGTTTTCGCAAGGCACCGTGGCACTGCTCTCTTCACGCACCATGTTAAAGCGCGGCGTCAATGCCGAAATGACCATGATCCTCGAACAGGCCAACAACCCCTTTAAGCTGCTGCCGTCGGGAAAAAGTGTGTTGGTGCAGATGTTCAGCAGCCAGATGCCGGGTTTTATGGAGCCGGAAAAAGCGGTGCGTGATGCGCTGGTGGATTTGCAGGCGCACCAACTGGGGATGATTGCGGGTATCCGCGCCATCATCACCGCGATGCTGCAATCCTTTAATCCTGACAACCTGCAGCAGGAAGAGAGCGGTCGCCACCTGTTTACCGCTTCACGTAAAGCGGCACGCTGGGACAGCTTCGTGAAGCGCTATCAGACCATCGCCAGTGAAATTGATGACGATTTTCACACCCTGTTTGGCGAAGCCTTCCTGCACGCCTACGACGTCGAAGTGAACCATTACAAAGACCTGCAAACGCAAAAAACGGAAAAATGATGAATATAACGTTCGCGTCTATCAGCCATCAGGGCAAACGTAGCAGCAATCAGGATCGACTGGCGAACGCACTGGGCGCACGTGCCGCCTGTTTTGTCATGTGTGACGGCATCGCAGGCGAACAAGGCGGCGATACCGCAGCACGTCTGGCGTGCGACACCATCATCACGCAATTTGACGGTGATAATCATCTCAATGCACAACTGATCCGCGGGTATATCGCGGCGGCGAATCAAGCCATCAAACAGCAGCAACATCACCACGACACCTTAAAAAATATGGGCACGACGCTGGTGAGCTTGTTTATCGATCGTGATTACCAACTCGCCTATTGGGCCCATGCTGGCGACAGCCGGTTATATCACTTTCGTCGCGGCTATTTGCTGGAGGTCACACGGGATCACAGCCTGGCGCAACGCATGCAGGACGCCGGTTATCCCGCTGATGCCATTAATCACAACCTGCTCTATTTCGCGCTGGGCATGAAAGAGGATCGCGAAGCCAGTTACAGCGACGTGCTCGCGCTGGAAGATGGCGATGTATTTCTGCTGTGCACAGACGGCTTCTGGCATGAAATGAGCGTCAGCGATCTGGAACAGTCGCTGCGGATGGTCAGCAATCCACAAGAATGGTTGGCGCTGTTGCAGCGGATGAAACCACACGACAACGGTGACAACTTCAGCGCCATGGCGGTATGGATGGGCGATCCGCAAGACTCGACCCTGCTCAGTTCGCTCAACGATGCGCAGCGCATTCTGCTGTCACAGCGGGATTGAGGAGATCGCCATGAAAACCGCTTCAGCACTGTTGCTGTCCCTGATGTTGTTGCCGTGGGCGAGTGAGGCGAAAAGCGTGCGGATCGTTTGGTCACCGACACTGCGCCTGAGTGCCTGGCTGGATAACGTGGTTGATGGCCGGGTAAAAAGCTGGTGTGACGACAGCGTGGCGCTGCATTTCGAGCCGCAGGGGGAATTGAAACAGGATGCCGTAGAGACCTTCGTGCCCCAGGTCGGAAAACTGCTGCAACGCCAGTGTTCGGCACTCACCACGCTACACTGGACGCTGATTGATAACACTGGCAAGTCAGTACGTGAAGGCGATGCAACCGCAAAAGATAACTGGCGTGTCCCTCCCAAACCCAAACCCGTCGTTGCCCCGGTTGATACCACCCCGTGGCAGCGTTTTCGTATCAGCGATAACTGTCAGTTACGCACCTATTGGCCAACGTCCGGTGACGCACGCTTCACCTTCGAGGCGCATCCGCAGTGTGACAAACAGGGCTGGATTAATGGCGCAGGCGCGTTGCATCAAGGGGCGTCCGCCAGCACGCCATTGTGGTTCCTGCAGGGATATCCCCTGATTGACCTGCCTGTGGGCGCCCATGATGCCCACGTGGTAGCAGCCAACAATCAGCGCCTGATTATTGCCAGCGCAGAAGATGCGCAAAGTTGGCTGTTGCTGCCCTGGGACGCCGAACATCTCGCCTGGCGCTTCCGTGGCGACGTGCTGCTGAAAGCCAGTGAAGCGCAAGCGCGTGATGACAATACCAATGCGCAGCTAATGGCCGATGCGTTGCATCGCTGGCAGATCGATGCCAGCGCCAGCCAGCTGCACTGGCAGCCTGTTGATGCGCCTGATTTTAAGGAGCTGTGATGAAACCCCATCCCGACACCTTCAACGGCTGGCAGGCGCGCAAACAACCGCGCGTCACAGCACAGGATGAGATGCGCCCCAGCCTGCTTGACCGGCTCACCGATGACCATCCCGAACAACAAAACGTCGAACTGGGGCGCCAGACCGTCAGTCATCAGACGCTGCGCAGCCAGGTGCTGCGCGATTTACAGTGGCTGTTTAACTGTATCAACAATGAAAGTCAGATCGACCTGCAACCCTGGCCGGATGCGCGTATGTCGGTGATTAATTTTGGTCTCACCCCGCTGGCAGGCAAACGGATGTCGGAGATTGAGTGGGACGATGTGCGCACCGCACTGCGCCGTGCCATGTTGCAATTTGAACCACGCATCATTCCGCACGACCTGCAGATCCGCTGCCTGACCGACGTTAACGCACTGAATAATCACAACACCCTCGCCATCGAAATCAGCGGCAATTTGTGGTGCATCCCCTGGCCACTGGCCTTTGTGTTTCGCACCGACCTGGATCTGGAACACAGCCGATTTGACCTGAAGGACGCGGACGCATGAATCCTCAACTGCTTGATTACTACAACCGTGAACTTAATTACCTGCGCGAGATGGGGGCGGAATTTGCCGAACGCTACCCTAAAGTTGCGGGTCGCCTGGGCATGAGCGGCATTGACGTTACGGACCCCTATATCGAACGCCTGATGGAGGGCTTTGCTTTCCTCACTTCGCGCGTGCAGCTCAAAATGGACGCCGAGTTTCCACGTTTTACCGAACAGCTGCTGGAGATGATCTACCCCAACTATCTCGCGCCTACCCCCTCGATGGCGATCGTCGAGTTTCAGCCCGATCATATGAAAGGCAAAATCAGCAGCGGCTTCTCCATTCCGCGTGGCTCGCTGATTGAGAACCAGGCAATGAAGAGCAAAGGCGTTAGCTGCAAATATCGCACTGCGCATGATGTCACGTTACTGCCGCTGCAATTGCGCGAGGTCTCGCTGGGCAGTATTCCAGCTAACCTGCCGGTTTCCGCCGCCAGTCTGGCACAACGTGGCGCGGTACGTGCCCTGCGTATCCGGCTGCAAACCACCGGGAACATTCCATTACATCAGCTCGACATGACGGAACTGCGCTTTCATCTCAGCGGTGCCGATCTGCCCGCCAGTGGCTTAATGGCACTGCTGATGGCGCACTGCGTCGGGGTGCTCTATCGCAGCCCGGACAATACACAACATTTACTGCTGGAGGCGGACGCCCTGCACCAACAGGGATTCGCCGCCGAAGAAGCCCTGCTGCCTGACGACCAACGCAATTTCAGCGGCTACCGCTTATTGCAGGAGTACTTCGCCTTCCCTGCCCGTTTCCTGTTTTTCCGCACCAGCGGGCTGCAACCGCTGGTGAAACAGCTGCGCGGAGCAACCGAGATGGAGATCGTGTTGCTGTTAGATAAAGCCGATGACGATTTGGAGAGCGTGGTGGACGTCTCTCATTTGGCGCTGCACTGCACTCCTGCCATTAACCTGTTTCCCCGCGTGGCCGAACGCATTCAGCTCACCGAAGGCCGCAATGATTATCATCTGGTGGTCGATAACACTAACCCGCTCGATTATGAAGTGTTCAGCGTCAGCCGCCTCTACGGCAGCGGCCAGGCGTTGCATCAGGAACAAGTGTTCCGTCCGTTCTGGCACAGTTTCGGCAGCGATCAGGGCAATTACGGGGCTTACTTCTCGCAACGGCGCGAGGCGCGTGCGCTGTCGGATCAGGCCAAAATCTACGGCACCCGCACTGGCTATAGCGGCTCGGAACTGTTTGTCACACTGGTAGATGAACAGCAATCCCCCTGGTCTGATGATGTGCAGTACGTGATGGCCGACGTACTGTGCACCAATCGCGATTTACCTCTGCTGTTAAAGCAGCAAGGGATGGATCAGTTCACGCTTCCGACCTCCGCTCCGGTGTTGGGCATTCACCTGCGTAAAGGGCCAACCGCGCCACGCCCCGCACTGGCAGCGGGTGCCACCGCATGGCGTCTGATCAGTCAGTTACAGCTCAATTATCTCAGCCTGATGGAGAGCGAAGGCGATCAGGGTGCCGCTTCACTACGCCAGCTATTGGGGCTGTATGCCGACACCGCTGAAGCGGCGACATCGCGTCAGATCGAAGGTGTGCGCCATTGTGAATTACGCCCGGTTTTTCGCCGGGTACCGGAACCGGGACCGATTGTATTTGCGCGTGGGATTGCCATCACCCTGACGCTGGACGAACAGGCATTCGGCGGCGCCAGCCCCTGGCTGCTCGGCAGTGTGCTGGCAACCTTATTTAGCCGCATGGTGGCCATCAACACCTTTACTGAACTGACGCTGAACAGTAGCCAGAGCGGCGAAATTGGGTATTGGCCTGCACAAATGGGCAAGAGGTCGCTGCTATGACTGTGCTGCAACCAGGCTGGCGCATCCCTTGTCGCCTGCCGGACGACTTTTGGCAACAACGTCGCGCCGCGCCCTTTCAGTTCGATCTTTTCCAGCTACTGCGTCGCCTGGATGCACAGGCGGGCAGTGCGTGGCAACTGGGTAGCGCGCCGCTGCCCCGTAATGAACCGTTACGGCTGGGACAGTCCCCCTCGCTGGCCTTTGCGCCCGCCACCGTTGCGGGCATTCGTCAGCGCAATCGTGACGATTTGCATGAAGTGGATATCTGGAGCTTTGGCCTGTTTGGCCCCAACGGGCCGCTGCCGCTGCATCTGACGGAATATGCTCACGAGCGCGTCACGCACTTTGGCGACCGGAGCATGGTGGCGTTCTGCAATCTGTTTCACCACCGCCTTATCCTGCTGTTTTATCGTGCATGGGCGGATGCACAGCCGGCGATTGCTCTGGACCGTCCCGATCGTCATCAATTTAATCACTATCTCTCCTGCCTGACCGGTGTCGGACAACCGGCATTGCAACAGCAACGCGGCAGCCTGAAAGAACATGCGCGCTATGCGCTGGCCGGGCACTTCACGCGGCAAACCCACGATGGCGAAGGCCTGACGCGTAGCCTCAGCTGGTATTTGCAGGTGCCGGTGATGATTAAGAACCACATTCCACAGTGGATGCGCATTGAGAAACGTGAACAGGCACAGCTTCGCGCCGGTAAACATGCGCCGCGGTTGGGGGAAACCGCCTTCCTGGGAGGTGCGGTGCGCGATATTCAACACAAGTTTCGTCTGCGCTTTGGCCCACTGCGCCTCAAAGATTATCGACTGCTGCTGCCGCGGGCAGGCAACGCACAGCAGGTGGTGGATTGGGTACGCCACTATCTGGGCATTGAGTACGACTGGGAAGTCCAGCTGGAGCTGCATCAGGAAGATGTCAGGGGCGTTGCGCTCGGCAGCGATCAGCCGCTGGGTTACACCAGTTGGCTCGGTCAACAACCCGAGAAACGCCATCGTGATGATTTGGTTTATCAGCCTGCTGTTTCGCGCTGAAAACAGGTGCGCATGAATGCGCACTCTACGGACCGTTTCTGCCTGAACCTGTAGGGTCGCTATTTATGGCGACCTGGGAAAATTTTTGCGTATAAAAGGGACACACCATGTCAGATATCCGTCGCAATGTGTTGTTTAGCAAACTGAATCACACCCTGTTCACTTCACTTGAGAGCGCTACCGCATTCTGCAAACTGCGTGGTAACCCCTATGTCGAACTGGTGCACTGGCTGCATCAACTCTGGCAACTCCCTAACGGCGACTTACAGCTGATTGCGCGACGTTTTGAACTGGATAGCGACCTGATAAGCCAGGATCTGATCGCTGCTTTAGATCGTTTGCCACGCGGTGCCAGCGCAGTGACCGACCTTGCGGAACACATCGATAACGCCGTTGAACGCGCCTGGATCTATTGCTCACTCAGTGTCGGAGAATCAAAAATTCGCGGTGGGCATCTGTTACTGGCCCTGCTGAAAACCGCGGCGTTAAAACACGTCACCGTTGCGATTTCCGGTGAGTTTGCACGGATTAGTGCCGATCGCTTGCTGGACGATTTTAACGACTATGTTCAGAGCAGTGACGAGCAGCAGCAGATAGCGAGTGACAACGTCACTCAATCATCTGCTTCGCCAGCAGGTGAGAACGTGTTGGCAAAGTATGGACGCGATCTCACGGCTGAAGCGCGCGCCGGTAATATCGATCCGGTGGTTGGACGCGATGAGGAAATTCGTCAGATGGTGGATATTTTGCTGCGTCGGCGGCAGAACAACCCGCTGCTGGCCGGTGAAGCAGGCGTGGGGAAAACCGCCCTGGCAGAAGGTTTGGCACAGTGCATCGCCAGTGGCAGTGTGCCGCCGCCGCTGCAGCAGGTGCAACTTTGGTTGTTGGATATCGGCCTGCTACAAGCTGGCGCATCGGTAAAAGGCGAATTTGAAGCACGCCTGCAAGCGGTGATCAATCAGGTGCAAGCCAGTCCACAGCCGATTGTGCTGTTTATTGATGAGATCCACACGCTGGTGGGTGCAGGCGGCCAGCAAGGCACCGGTGATGCCGCCAACCTGTTAAAACCCGCGCTGGCGCGCGGACAACTGCGCACCGTCGGGGCGACCACTTGGGCGGAGTACAAAAAATATATTGAGAAAGACCCCGCACTGACCCGACGTTTTCAGCCCGTCCAGGTGGCCGAACCGGACGAGCAGACTGCCATTCTGATGCTGCGCCATCTGGCACAACCGCTATCCCAGCACCATCAGGTATTGTTGCTCGATGAGGCGTTACAGAGCGCCGTGCGCCTTTCTCAGCGCTATATCCCTGCCCGTCAGTTGCCAGACAAAGCCATTGCCTTGCTGGATACCGCCTGCGCCCGCGTGGCGGTGAGTTTGCACCATCAGCCGCCAGAACTGGCGTTTTGCCGACAACAGCTGGCTGCGCTGCAACTGGAGATCGAGATTGCGCAACGTGAAGCTCGGCTCGGTTTTGACTCCGCGCCAGCGCGTATCACGGCCGCACAGCAGCAACAACTTCTCTTGCGCAGTGAAGAGCAGATGTTAGATCAACGCTGGCAGCAAGCGTTGGCGCTGACACAGCAAATGAGTGCATTACAAGCCGAACTGCGGATGGATCAGGATGCCGAACGTACAGCACGCTATCAGGCATTGCAGCAGCAGCTGGATGCACTGCAAGGCGATACGCCGCTGACCTTCCCAGCGGTAGACAGCGGCGTGGTCGCCAGTGTGGTCGCGGACTGGACCGGTATTCCCCTCGGCCGGATGTTACAAAGCGAACGCGATGCCGTGCTCAATCTCGCCCAAACCCTGGCTAATCGGGTAATTGGTCAGCCCGCGGCGCTTAATGCTATTGCCCAGCGTATTCAGACTTCACGCGCGGGCCTGGACGATCCGGGTAAACCGATTGGCGTATTTATGCTGTGTGGGCCTTCCGGCACCGGTAAAACGGAAACCGCACTGGCGCTGGCGGAAACCCTGTATGGCGGCGAGCAGAATCTCATCACCATCAACATGAGTGAATTCCAGGAAGCGCATAGCGTGTCGACATTGAAAGGCGCACCGCCGGGCTACGTGGGATACGGTGAAGGCGGGGTATTGACCGAGGCGGTGCGCCGTCGTCCTTACAGTGTGGTGCTGCTGGATGAGATTGAAAAAGCCCATCCCGACGTGCACGAAATTTTTTTCCAGGTTTTCGACAAGGGCTGGATGGAGGATGGTGAAGGCCGCCGCATCGACTTCCGCAATACGGTCATTATTCTGACCTCCAATATCGGCAGTGATGAATTGGCTCAGGCCTGTTCAGGCCCGACTCCCCAACCAGACAGCGCGTCACTCAACACTCTGCTGCGTGCGCCACTGCGTGAAATCTTCCCGGCGGCACTCCTGGGAAGACTGGCAGTGGTTCCGTATCTGCCACTCAGTGATGAGATGCTGATCCGCATTATCGATTTGCGTCTGGCAAAAATTCAGCAGCGCTTGCGCGATCGCCACGCGATAACGGCAGCGTTCTCCCCCTCGGTGGCCCAGCAGATTATGCAACGCTGCACCGAAGGCGAATCCGGTGGGCGTATGGTGGACGCGGTACTGTCACAAACCTTACTGCCACAAATCAGCTGTCATTTGTTGAGTGAAGTCCCGACCACAACCCCAAGACATTTAAACATCGACTATCAGGATGCGGCATTCCAGCTCACTTTCAGCGCGGAGACAGCCCATGAGTGAAGTCAGCAGCAAATCGGTGTCACAGGCGCTGCCTGTCGGTTACCGCTTTAACGAATATGAAATTCAACAGGTAATTGGTGAAGGTGGCTTTGGCATTGTCTACCGCGCCTGGGACAGCGAGTTGGACCGCACCGTGGCAATCAAAGAGTTTATGCCGTCTTCGATTGCGCTGCGCGATGAGGATCACCATCTGCTGTTGCGCAGCGAGCGCTTTATGCGCCTCTATCAGGCTGGTTTAAACAGCTTTATTCAGGAAGCCAAAACGCTGGGGCGCTTTAATCATCCCCATTTACTGCACGTGCTGCGCTTCTGGCAGGCGAATGATACGGCCTATATGGTGACGCAATTTTATCAGGGTGAAACACTGAAAAGCCGCTACCTGCGCGATTTTACACCCTGCAGTGAAACGGATCTGCGTGCCATGTTGCCGCCGTTGTTCAGTGCGTTGAAAACCCTGCACGACCATGACTATCTGCATCGCGATATCGCACCCGATAACATCCTGATCCAGCAAGATGGTGCGCCGGTACTGCTCGACTTTGGCTCCGCCTGTAAGACCATCGGTCACCTGACTGATAAAACCGAGATCATGCTCAAACCAGGCTACGCGCCGATTGAGCAGTACAGCGAAGGGCGCGATGGGGATCAGGGACCCTGGACCGATATCTATGCGTTAGGCGCAGTACTGCACACGTTGATTTGCGGTGAAGCACCGCCGGTCAGCGTGGTGCGGTCGTTGAGTGACAACTATCTGCCGCTGGCAGAGCGGGGCCTGAGTGACTATTCAGACGGTTTGCTGCGTACCATCGACCAGATGCTGGCCTGCGAACCCGATCAACGTCCGCAGTCGATTGCTGAATTGCGTGACAGACTGATAGAAAACGACCGTGGCACAGAGGCTGATGCGCCGCTGCTTACGCCCGCACAAGAAGAGCGATTTTTACCGATGGTGGTGCCAGAGCAGACGGATTCGATCCCCGCGGCCATATCACCGCGCAAAAGTCGCACTGTTATCATCGGCGGTGGCATCGCTGCGGCGGCCCTGCTGGTGCTGGTCGGTATGCATCTATTCACGGCTGAACGCACACCTGATGTGGCCGTGATTCCGGTAAAGGCTACAGTCAATAACGTGACACCGTCACCCAAACCCACCCCGGCGCCTGCCCCAGTGACACCGGCTGAAATATACTTGCGTGCCTCGGATGCAACGCAACTTAGCCAGATTGAAATCAATGGCAAACCACAGGATACCGTGGACCAGGATGGCATGAAACGGCTCAGTTTAGCGCCCGGAGATTATCAGTTGCAGATTACACGCAAAGAAGGCGGGGTCTGGCAGCACTCACTGCATATTGATGACGGGAGCGGCACCTGGCTGATTAATGTGCCTACCCCCAGTAGCTGATTTACTCGACGACGTTACCATTCTCGCTAAACAGCACCTTGTCACCCTGCGCGTGGTGCTGTGACACCTGTAACGTCCAGATGTGGTTATCATCGTTGCCCGCACCGGCCGCCGGTGACAACACGTAGCTGTAGTCACCGTTACGGAAGATGTAGCCACGAAAATCGTGCGAAGGCCCGATGTTCAAGGTCGAGCCTTTCAACGTTAATTCGTGGTGGTTCTTTTTATTGATCGAGTGGTAGACAATCCCATCGCACTCCACGTCGCCTTCCACGCATTTACTGGTATCAAGAAAGACCTGGTAGCTTTTACTGTCGAAAAACGGCTTTTTCGCGGCAGGCGTCTGCGCCATCGCGTGGAGTGAAAAACAGACCAGTGATAAGGCAAGTAGCTTTTTCATAGTTTGATATAAATTCCTTTATGATAAACGTTCAACTCGCTTTTTCTGCGATTCACCAATCCCTTCATACGTACCCCACGCGAATAGACAAACTGCATCCACACCCGGTCCAAATCTTCGGGTGATTCACCATTAATCACCTTCAAGGCTGTCGAGTAATATAAACCTTTGTGATTCAGGTTATCCCGGGTACCAATATTAAACGCCAGCATCACTAAAGCATCAAATTCATTTTGCGTCAGCGACACTTTGACATATTTTCGCACCGCATCGACAAACTTTTTTAAATCCTGCGAAAAGAGTGTTTCCGCTGCCTGCTCAGAGATGCCGTCTTTGAACTGATCAAATTCACTTTGACGGCTAATCCAATGCCCATAGCCAATGGTCGCACCCGCCGTCCAGTTACTGATCGTGGTTGAGGTGTGGTCATCATAAGGCAGTGTATGCAGTTGCTCGTACTGCATCATCAACTTAAGCACCTGATAACTCGGGTACATTGTCATGGGGTTTTTGCGCGCGCCGTTAGGATTACTCCCGGTCGATCCATGCGCACGCGGCAGTCCACTGCGTTGACCGGAGGTTAACTGCGTTAGCGTTTTTTTACCCGGAGACACCAGCCCATCGGGATGCTGATAAAAATGCTTTTGGTAGGTGATAATCGCTTTAGTGGTATTATTTCCGCAAATGCCATCTATTTGTAATTGTGGAAAACCATTTTGGCTTAATAACTTCTGTACTAATTTGACATCTTGCGGCCGGTTGGTTCCGCGTAATCCAACACTGTCCTGTATCGTTTCCATTATTCGCCTCAAAAATTCTTTTGTGAGTAATTTTATTGACGCCTGAATGCACGTAGCAGGTAATTATGCCGCATTAATGCTCAACCTATTCCATCATTCATGATCGGATTGTTCTTAAAGTCCTGCATGACATTTTCGTGACAACCTATATAAGAGGAATATATTGCGTAACGCGCAGAAGATAAATATTTCTGTTAATGATCAGCCTAATTCAGGACCAATAATGCGTAGCAGCGAAAGCGATCGCGCCACGCATAAGTGACGGGCGGCCTGAAGGCCATACCCTACAAAGAAGTAACGGCTTTGAGTGCCAGTTGCGGAATCGTTAAGGGGCGTACTTCTGCGCGCATGCTGTTGGCCGCTGCCGCCATGGAGACTTGTGCTAACGCGACCTGCTGGGCGCCCTTCATGCGTCCCTGCTCTACGGCCTCGCCAATCAGCGCATGGTAACGCTGATGGTCACCGGCTTTGAAGGCGGTCCAGGCGTGTGGGATCAGTTCAACCTGTGGCTGTCTCTCTGCCGCTAGTCCAGGTGGGCAGAACAACGCACGGGTCGCCGCCAGCGTGGATTCCGCTGCGCACAGCACCAAAGATGGCCCCGTCATTTGATGTAGATGGTCGGCCAACATCCGGTCGGTGCGATACACCGGGCAGCGATGACTATCCGCTTTAAAGCTGTCGGCAACCGGGCCGAGAGTGGAACAGGTGATGAGAATGGCGTCAAACCACGGCGTCAGGCTGTGCAGCAACCGATCCAAACGCTGCTGCTGTGCGGCTGCCATCCCTCCGCTCAATTCCGCCTCGGCGAGCAAGTGTGGCATCACAATATGGCTGAGAGTGGTGGCGGGCAATCTCAGTGTCTGTGCAGCGTCATCGAACAGAGCGATATTACTGGCGGCCGTATGCAGGCAGGCGATGGTCATGATAATCCTTTATGTTATTTCATGGGTTTAGACGAAAGCTTCCGCAACCATATTGCTTTACACCATAATCATATTCAAAATTATTAAACCTTTTTTCGCTGTTAAGCCGATGAATCTGCACCTGCTGGCCTTTATTATTGCGATCCTACCGGTGGCCCTGTCACCGGGGGCGAGTTTTACTCTGGCGATGAATAACACCCTGGTTGCTGGCTCTCGTGGGCTGGCATCGATCATCATCGGTACGGCGCTTGGCATCTATACGCATGCGCTGTTGATCGGCCTTGGCATCAGCGCCCTGCTGTTACGTTCACCGATCATTTTTAATTTGCTGAGCGTGGCCGGCGCGGTGTATTTACTGTGGCTGGGTCTTCAGTTGTTGCGGCGCGGGGGCCACATTGCCCGGCCTGTTGCCTCACATCGCAGCACCCGCATCGGAATCAAAGATGCCTGGCTGGCAAATGTGCTCAATCCAAAAGCCGTGATGCTTTATCTCACCGTGGTGTCGCAATTTGCCGGTCGTGAACATGCCTTAGCGCACTACCTTTTATTCGCATCCATTCATGTCGCCATTATGAGCCTGTGGCTGATGATTATCTGTTTTACGCTGATGACGTCGGCACGGTTGATCAATATGCGCAAACTCACCATCGCTATTAATCTTGGCGGCGGCATCGTGCTGATTTTCTTCGCCATCAGTAATTTGGTGCAGCTGGCCATGACCTTAAAAGGATTTTCAACATGATTTCATTAAATGAATTGGGCCCACGCATTTGTATTCTTGGACCTTCAAACAGCGGAAAATCAACACTGGCCCAAGCTATTGCCAGCAAAGTGAAGCGGCCCATCATTCACCTTGATCAGCTTTATCACTTTCCTGATACGCAGTGGCAAGCGCGCGAAGAAGCTGAATTTCGCGAGTTACATCTTAACGCTATCTCCGGAGAAAGCTGGGTAATGGACGGGAATTATGTTCGCACCCTTCCCGAACGATTAACCCGTGCCAGCGGCCTTATTCTGCTTGACCTCCCACCCACCCAGCGATTTATGCGCTACCTGCGTCGCACTTTGTTTGATGCCCAACGCATCGGTGGCGTTGTGCCCGCTAACCAGCGTGAGCATCTGACTTGGGAAATGACGCGATACCTGCTGTTGACTGCACGCAGTCATCGTCTACGCAATCAACAGATGTTCAACGGATGGACGCTGCCTAAGCTGTTACTGAGCTCCTCATTGGAGATCACGCGAGCCTATAGATATTGGGAACTTACCGACCCACAGGGTTCATTACGCTGAAATTATCCATCCCGCCACGCGCTAAACAAAAAAGGGCGCACTGTGTGCGCCCTGGTTCAATGATGATTTATTACTTCAGACGGAACGCGACCACGCTGTCACCCGCTTGGGTACCGAGCGAGCCGTGACCACCTGCTGCAATCACCACATACTGCTTACCATCTTTACCCATAAAGGTAGATGGCGTGGCTTGTGCGCCAGCGCTGAGTTCGGTCTGCCACAACAGCTCACCGGTGGTGCTGTCGTAAGCGCGGAAGAAGTTATCCGCAGTGGCGCCATGGAACACCAGATCACCCGCGGTGAGCAGAGGACCACCGTGCGCAACCATCCCCATTGGGAAACCAATTGGGAAACGGCCCGGCAGGAAGCTGGTTTTCAGGTTTTTGGTAACGCCAACACGACGTAACCACTCGGTTTTACCGGTTTTCAGATCCACACCCACCATGCGACCCCAAGGTGGCGCGATGCACGGAATGCCGAGGCCAGAAGCCAACTGCTGAATGTGAATGGCGTAGTCACCCTGGAAGTTTTCGTTCCAGTAAGGCTGGCCATCTTTGGTGAACAAGCGCTGGGTTTCGGTCTGCGGCGTACGTTTGATCAGGTTGTATTTGTAAGCCAAACGTACCGGTGCAGCAATCAACATCTGGCGCTGCGGATCAACCGCAACTGAACCCCAGTTGAACACACCAATGTTGCCAGGGAAGATCAGCGAACCGGCTTCGGTTGCTGGCGTCCACGGGTTGCCATCATAACGCAGAGAACGGAAATCCATGCGGCATGACATCTGGTCAAACGGCGTGATGCCCCACATGGATTTCTCAGTCAGCGCATCAGGAATGAAGTTCAGGCTGGACACCGGCTGCGTGGCGGCAAATTTCTCACCGGGTACGCCACCTTCGGTCGACACCTTGACTTGATTCACCGGATACACCGGTTGCCCTGTCAAACGGTTCAGCACAAACAGGTTGCCGGTTTTGGTCGGCAGGATCACCACAGGCTGTTTTTGGCCTTGATAATCGATATCCAGCAAGGACGGCTGTGATGGATTATCACGGTCCCACAGATCGTGGTTAGAACTCTGATAACGCCATTTGAACGCACCGGTTTGCAGATCCAGTGCCACTAAGGCATCACGGAACTTCTCGGTGTTGCTGTTGGCATCACGCTCGATACCCACTTCATCCGGAGACGCGTTACCAAATGGCACATAGACCAGACCATTTTTCAGATCTGCACTCAGCGTACCCCAGGCAACTGGCGTATCCTGCGGATAGTTCTGTCCTGCCGCAACAGGCGCCGTATTCTCCGGGTTGGCCGGATCGAAGTTCCAGACCAAACGCCCGGTTTCAGCGTCATAAGCACGGATCACACCTGAAGGGTTACCACTGTTGAAGCCGTTGTCCATCACGGAACCACCGACAATCACCAGCTTGCCGGCCACCAGCGGTGCTGCAGTCTGCATCAGCGCATGTGGACGCACTTCACCCATATTGGCATGCAGATCAACGACACCATTTGCGCCAAAATCAGCGCAAGGTTTGCCAGTATCAGCATCCAGCGCAATCAGTTGTGCATCCGTGGTGGCATTGAAAATACGCTTACGGCAAATTGCCGGTGTCGCAGCGGAATCTTGTGCTGCAACCGGGCTTTGCTCGTAATAGCTCACGCCACGGCAGGTTTGGTGCTGCTGCAGATAAGAACGATCTTTGTTGGGCGTGTATTTCCACTTCACGGCGCCGGTTTCTGGGTCAAGCGCGTGAACCTCATTGTGCGGGGTGCAGAAATAAAGCATGCCATTGGCTTTCACCGGCGTGGCTTCGAAGGTGTACTCCGTCGCATCCGCATCCTGACGCAGATCGCCCGTGTGATAAGTCCAGGCAACCTCAAGATCTTTCACGTTGTCTTTAGTGATTTGATTCAGCGACGAGAAACGCTGGCCATCTGTGGTGCCACCGTATGCGCTCCAGTCATTGGCTGCGCCCTGCTCGCTGGTCTGCTCACGCGCATTCGTGATAGTGCCTGCCTGCGGCAGCGGGTCGTAGAAACAAAGGCCGATCACGACGACAATCATCACGATCACCGTGCCACCCAGGAAGGTGTGGAAACGGCGCTGACCTTGATACAGCGGTTTGACCACCCACGGCATAGCCAGCCACAGCCCGATGACACCAAACAGATCGCCACGCGGGATCCATTGCCATTTATCAAAGCCCACTTCCCAGATAATCCAGGCCAGTGTAATCCACATCAGCACCGCGTACAGTGCCAACGCGCTGCGCTGGTTTCTGAACAGTAAAATCGCGGTAATCAGTAAACCCACCGCCATCAGCGCATAGAACGCACTCCCGCCTAACATCAGCAATTTCCCACCCATATAGAGCAGCGCTAATGCCAGAATCGCAAGCACGATGCTGGTTAGTTTGTTAACCATGCCAATCCCTCAACGTTTTTCATCAATATCCACCCAAAATAAACCTACACAGTTTCAACAAAATTTTAACGTACGTTATCGAACAGTAAAAACCCGTTGCTGAGTGTGTCGTTAGCTCCGCTTATGAATGTAGCCTGGCTTATCACTGACAAATCGCGCTGCGGCCATAGTGTGACTGAAATCACGTTTTATTTTTCGTAGAGAGAATTAATCATTAGTGAGGATAAATCGCATTTTTTGATAACGCCGCACGGTCAGTTTCGCAGCAACCCCGGTTTTTGCGTGTTACGCATATCGATGTGCGGAATTGTTACTACGCCTGCTGTAGTGGAAAACTTACGCTGTTTTCTTTTTCTCAGGGAAACATCATGAAATTTACGTTTATCGCCAGTGCATTGCTTGCCATCACTATGACTGCACATGCCGCCAGTACCGAACTGGTGATCGGTGACCAAAAAGGAAACGCGCGTGCCGTGATGTCTGCAGCAGGCGAACTTAACAACCTGCCTTATGAAATCAAATGGTATGAGTTCCCCAACGCTGCTCCACTGCTGGAGTCGCTGAACTCACAACATCTGGACGCAGGATTGGTCGGTGATGGCCCACTGGCCTTCGCGGTGGCCGCAGGGGCAAAAATTCGCGCGATACAAGCTTCGCAATATCTAGGCAACGGTCTGCTTGTGAAGGCAAACAGTGCAATCCATACCGTTGCCGATTTAAAAGGAAAGAAAGTGGCCACGGTCAAAGGCTCGTCGGGGCAAAATATGGTGCTCAGCGCGCTACATCAGGCGGGATTGCCGGATGACAGTGTGAACTTTGTCTTCACTACCCCAGCAGAAGCCACACTGGCACTGGATAATGGGGCTGTCGATGCCGTCGCAACCTGGGAACCGTACGTCTCCTTTGCCGTGGCGCAATCAGGTGATCGCATCGCCATTGACGGCAAAGATGCGCCCGTGTCGAACTATCTGGTGGCAACCGATAGCGCCATCAACAGTAAGCGTGCCGCATTGGTCGATTTTCGCCAGCGCTTGATTCGTGCACGTGCGTGGGGCGTTGCACATCCGCAAGCCTATGCCAGCGGAATTGCCTCACTGCTGCGTCTGCCAGACGCGGTAGCACTGAGCAAAGTACAACGAGAGAATAATGCGCCGGTGGAAGATTACGCGCTGATTGCACAGCGCCAACAAGCCGCCATAGATACCTTTGCGCGCAGTGGATTGATTAAACCGGGCTTGCAAGCCAGCACCCTGGTTGATGCATCGTTTTTTAATCCACAGGGAGCGGCTCGACCATGATGAACCTGGCGCTGTATCTGGATTCCGGTATTCATCAGGGCGGCTGGCGACATCCGCGCGCAGCCACCACCGGGGGAAGTAACTGGCCGCTGTACCGTAAAATCGCGCAGCGTGCGGAGGCGGCAAAACTCGATATGATTTTTGTTGCCGACAAGCTGGCAATCGATGATGTCTATGGCGGGCATCTGGCGCACACCGTGCAACACCGACAGGTTGGCTGGTCGGAGCCGCTGACACTGTTGGCGGCGTTGGCGGCAGTCACCGATCGCATCGGCCTGGGCGGTACGGTCTCCTCCTCCTATTCCGATCCCTACACTACCGCGCGCCAACTGGCCAATATCGACCACATCAGCGGTGGGCGCGCCGCATGGAATGTAGTGACGTCATTAACGCATGCTGAAGCGCATAACTTTGGTCGCAGCCAGCATTTTAGCCATGAGGATCGCTACCGCCGTGCGGCAGAGTTCATCGATGTGATGAAAGCGCTGTGGGACAGCTTTGAAGAAGATGCGCTGGTGGTGGAGAAAAACAGTGCACGCTTTGCCGATCCCGCCCGCTTTCATCGTGTCGACCATCGGGGCGAATCCTTTGAGGTACAGGGGCCGCTCAATCTTCCCCGCCCGCCGCAGGGGCATCCGGTGGTGATCCAGGCGGGCGTTTCCGATGCCTTTATTGATTTGGCCGCGCAGCACGCAGAAATGCTGTTTGTGGTGCAACCCAACCGTGAGCGTGCGCAGCAGTTCTATCAAACCCTCAAGCAACGCGCAGAACATTATCAGCGCCAACGCGGTCAACTCCGCATTCTGCCGGGATTAGTGCCGATTGTCGGTTACAACAAAGATGATGCCCGCGATCGTGCTGAGTATCTGAAATCCCTGATCACAGTGGAATCAGGGCTGAGTTTTGTCTCCGCCAGCATGAATATCGATTTATCACAGTATCCAGTCGATGGACCGGTGCCAGACCTACGCGAGCAGATCACTGGCAGCAAAGGCCGTTTCCAGTATGTGATAGCCAGCGCCATTGAGCAGAATCTGACCTTAGGTGAAATGGCTAAACGCTATGCTGAGAGTTTGTCGTTCCCTTCACCGACAGGTACTGCTGATGACATCGCGCAACAGATGATTGACTGGTATCAACAGCAAGCCTGTGATGGCTTCGTTATTCTCCCGACTTACATTGATGAAAACGAAGACCTGTTCCTCAGCGAAGTGGTACCGCGTTTACAGGATGCCGGGGTGTTCAGACAGGATTATTCCGCAGGCACATTGCGCGATCGCTTGGGATTGGCTAAACCCGTCAATCGCTTTCATCAATAAGATCTAATGAAATGATTTAACCTTTTATTAGACCGCCACTGCGATTATTCCTGGCAAAAATCGACGCAGTGGCGCTAATAACGCGCTTTTAATAACCTTTTCATTTCACACCAACAAATTTCACTCCCCTCATATTGATTAGCAGCTTCCAAGTCGATTTATTTTAAGAATTTACCCAGCCTGATATTGCCAATAGAGCGTGATATAAATCACGCGACTGCACTGCGGCAAGGCCGCTAATAACAAGAAGGCTTATTATGATCAGCGCAGAAAATTTTTATCAAAAATTACGCTTCACTTTCAAACTCTCACATGCAGCATTGATGTTTCCAGCCGCCAATGCGCGGGCTAAGCAGTATAAGGTCTTATCCGCGGAACAGACCATTGACCTGCTGCTCAGCAATGACAAACTCTCATTAAGCCGCTATGGTGCAGGGGAACTGGAGATGACGCTATTTAACAGCCAAAGTTATCAGCCCTGGGATGAAAGATTGTCAATTCGCCTGAAAGAGATACTGCGTCGGGCAACGCAACCGAATAATCCTTGTTTAGTTTGTTTACCGGATGCGTTACGTGGTTCAGATAATATTGGCTTCGGTTCGGCCCTGTTTTGGTTTTTCCATAAAGCCTTTTTCTTCCGCCACTATGAAAACTTATTAAAAAAAGAGTACCAATACGGTAATACCTCGGTAACAGGTTCTTATACCCTGCTTAAAGGTCAAGACCAAAACCCGATATTCAATAAGTTTAAAAAGCTATTCAAAAATAAGAAAATACTGATCGTTGAAGGAAAACATTCACATTTGGAACCTGGAAACGAATTACTGGCAGATGCGCTGGAAGTCAAACGCATTACCACGCTGAATCGTCATGCCTTTTCTGTTTATAACGATCTCTATTGTTCCGTGCTATCTCATGCGCGTGATTTCGATATGGTGTTGATGTCACTGGGCCCAACGGCGACAGTATTGGCCTACGATCTCAGCCAGCATGGCATCCGCTGTATCGATATGGGGCAAATGGAGGGTGAGCACGACACGATGCGTCTTTCATCGCTCAATAACTTGACTTACGTGGACAAAAATAGTGATTTAGTGGGGCATCAGGAACCCGACGCACTGTATCGAAGCCAGGTATTGCTGCACGTCGGTTTGCCCGTCGAAGCAGAGCTGAGTGCCCCTATGCTCCAACAGCCTTTGATGTAAATCAGATCGTAAGCAATCGCAAAAATGCATATTTTTGCGATTGCTTGCGTTATCTCAGCGTTTATTCAGCCACTCTTTGAGTTTTCGCAGTGAAACGGGGGCTTGATAGACCGTCCCTTTTCCCTCTTTGATTGGCCTCAGCAGCCCTTGCTCGGCGAGACTTTTCAACCGACTGCGCGCGGTGTTATCAGCAATACCTAACCGTGATTTCACCGCCGCCGCACTCAATAACGAACCTGGCGCGTGCAATGCAATCGCCATAATATCCAGTTCGCCCTTGGCCAAGGCTTTGTTTTCTTCTACCCATTTCACCAGCAGAGCACGTTCCTGATGCAGTGTGGTGATTTGCTCAGTAAAGGCCTTAACCGCGCGCATCACCACATCACACTGGAATTGCACAAAATAGGTGAGATCAAGTTCATCCGTTTCGCTGTAAAGGTAGGACATCCCGTATTTAATCGCTGCCGCTTTAAGCAGTTTACTGATCGAGATATAGCGAAAAGCGTGATACCCACGGCGAATGAGATGGTGATAGAACAAGCCGCGCGCGGTACGTCCATTGCCATCATTGAAAGGATGAATGTAACCAATGGCAAAATGCATGATGCAAGCGACCAGCAAGGGATGGGTGCCCTGCTGTTCAAGAAATTCAACTTCAGCACACAGGGCATGCAGCATGCCATCGACCAAAGAGTAATCCGGTGGTTGATGGATGATTTCACCGTCCCGACCGGCGACAAAAATATCGTTGTTTCTGCGCACCTCCCCAGGCCGATATTTTTCATCATTGATGCCCGCGCACGCGATATGGTGCATGTCCAAAATATCATCGCGCGTTAATGGCCCATCCCCCATGGCCGTAATGTGCTGCATGAGACGCCAGTTGCCCATGATCATGCTTTCATCTTCATTACGCGGTTCACGCCCCACCGCCAGCAGTTCCATCGCAACCCGGGAAGTCGTAGCAGCCCCCTCTAGCTGACTAGAAGATATCGCCTCCTCCATGATTAGTTGCGACATTAAGTAGGACGCCGCATCCTCATCCGTAAGCTCTCCGTTGCGTGCAAAGGTCGTGCGATCAACCAACGAGATTGCCGCGTTAATACGCGTGGTGAAATTGACGCTCACTTCCTGAGAGGCAATCACAAAATGGTGAGCCGTACTGCGCCGTTTGAACTTCAACGCACTCCACAGCGCCAGCCGTTCATCCGCATCACTGATACGGCGGTATAACTCATCAAAGTGAAGGTAGCGGGCATCCCACTCGCTGTAACGGCTGAGCAGAGCAGCTATGTCATTGCTGCTCTGTTGATCCATGAGTTGTGTCGGCGGGCGGCGCAGTTTCATCGCAAGAAATCTCAAAAATGACGTTTTTTGAGTTTACTTGAGATTCCGCTGGGTGACAAATCTCAAGGAAAATAATTTAACCATATGAATTTATTGATTTTACATAGAGACTGTGACAGCCAAAAAAAAGCCTGCAGGCCGCTCCCCCTGCGGTGGCGGCACAACAGGCGATGTAAGCTATACCGCGTGGCGCTGGCAGAACGCCGCGATATCGGGTGACTGAAAATCAGCCAGATGCGCCATCAGCTTCTCCAGCGGCCAGTTCCACCAGGCAATCGCCTGCAGTTGCAAAGCGATATCCGGCGTAAAACGGCTACGAATCACTTTCGCCGGAATACCGCCAACGATGGTATAGGGTGCCACATTTTTTGTGACCACTGCGCCTGCCGCCAGCACCGCGCCATCACCCACGGTTACGCCAGGCAGCACAATCACACCGTGGCCAATCCACACATCGTTGCCGATGATGACGCGGTCGGCGCGGCGGTCGGCAAAAAATCCTGCATCCCGTTCCGCCTGGTTGTCGTAATATTCCGGGCAGTAGGTAAAACGGTGCTGAGAAGCGCGGTCCATCGGATGATTCGGCGCACCGATACGCACCTGATTGGCGATAGCGGTAAAACGGCCAATCTGCGCATCGGCAACACAGCAGTGTTCACCGAGGTAGGAAAAATCACCCAGTTCGCTGTATTCCAGATAACTCTCTGCCAGGATTTCACATTGCTGACCAATGTGGGTTTCGCGCATACGCACGCTGGGATCGATAACAGTGTGTTGCAGTTTTGCCGGTTGAACAG
Organism: Pantoea sp. CFCC18177; assembly: GCF_059412425.1. Taxonomy (NCBI): domain Bacteria; kingdom Pseudomonadati; phylum Pseudomonadota; class Gammaproteobacteria; order Enterobacterales; family Erwiniaceae; genus Pantoea; species Pantoea sp. CFCC18177. The sequence continues at coordinate 3,540 of NZ_JBNBPL010000032.1, read as the reverse complement.
CAGTGAGTGCCATAGAGAACTCCAATGTGGTCAGATGTCTGGATAACGGGTTGTACCAGGTCAACCGCGAAGCACAACACTAAAGCGGGAAGATGACAGAAATGCTATCGTAACGCCTCTGATGCAGGCGATGGATAAAGGAAAGGGAATGAGAACACCGTGGTCACTGCTGGCACTGTTGTGGTCAGCCGGGCAGGCAACTGCCGCCCTGCCCGCTGATATTAAAGCGGGCGATATTGTGCAGGTCCAGTTATCACAATTGCATCCCACTCAGGCGGCGATTGGGTATCGGCAGTTGGATTACAAACTGCACCGCTATCAGGCCGATCCCAAAAAGCTGTTTGATGATTTCTGTGAAAGTATGGGACAGAAAGGCGTGGATAAATTCAGCAGTAAATCGCGCATCTCTGACCTCGACAGTTTCACCTGTAAAGCGTCAGTCGGTTCCTATCCTGGCCCGATGAAGACAGCGGTGATTGCACCGGATAATGCGCTCTATCTCACCGATGGTCATCACACCTTCAGTAACTTTGCCGACATTGGCGGTTTGAAAACGCATGTACAGGTGCGCATCACCAATGACTTCCGCAACCTGACCAGCATGAATGCATTCTGGCAACAGATGGAAGCTGCGCATCTGGTCTGGCTGGATACGCCAAAAGGGAAAATCACTCCGGATGATTTACCGAAAGAGTTAGGCCGCAAGCATATGCAGGATGACGAATACCGTTCACTGGTGTACTTCGTGCGCGATATTGGCTTCGAGAAAGAAGAGAACCCGCCGCCTTTCCTGGAATTCTACTGGGGACAATGGCTGGAAACCCAGCTACCGCTGACTTCCTTCGATTTGCATGACCGTAAAGGCTATGGCGCCGCCATCACCGCGATTGCCGAGAAAATCACTGATGTGCCGAAAGACACGGTGATTGCCCAGAGCGATGCCGGCCCGCTTACCGCTGAAAAACTGGGTGCCATGAAGAAAGTGAACGAGAAGAAACTCGACAAGCTGATCTCTGCCGAGGGCAAATTAGGCTGGGCGTTTAAACAATAACTTCGCTGGTTTTCACCAGCGCCAGAAAATTCTGCGCCGTTGCCGTAAACGCATGGTCATTCCATGCCACCGCTAATCCGGTGGTGGGTATCGGCGCTTTAATCTGCTTAAACACCACGCCCGCCAGGCTGAATTGCCGCATCGATTCGGGTACCAGTGACACACCTAAACCCGCCGCAACCACCGATAATATCGAGACAATGTGTGGCGCAGGTTGCCCCTCCATCGGCGTAAAGCCTTGCTGGCGGCAGGCTTGTAACACTGACTCGCGCAAACTGGTGCCACTCTCTTTTGGCGTAAGAATAAAGTGTTCCTCACGCAGTGAAGGCAGGGCAATCTTCCCGCGCAGACGTGCCTGCGGATGGCTAGCAGGCAGTGCAGCCACCAGCGGCTCCTGTAACAATAGTTGCATCGTCACGTTATCGGGGATGGCATTTTCCTGCCGCAACAGCGCAATATCCAGCTGCTGATTCGCCAGCGCCTGCAACAGCACAATCGAGTTGGCTTCCATGACGTTAAGAAACACGTCTGGATGCGCCTGACGAAAGGCGCGAATGCAGCCTGGGATCAGTGGATTCATGCCAGCCGTTCCGGTAAAACCTAAACGCAACGTTCCGGTGTCACCTTGTGCCGCGCGACGAGCCGACGCAATGGCTTCTCTGGCCAGAGCGGGCAGCGGTTGGATCGCTTGTAAAAAAGCGTGCCCGGCTTCAGTGAGTGCGACACCCTGCGCAGTGCGGTTAAACAATGCGTATCCCACTTCAGCCTCCAGATCTTTAATCTGCATGCTGAGCGGGGGTTGCCCAATCCCCAGTCTGGCTGCCGCGCGTGTGAAGTTACGCTCGGTGGCCACCGCGAGAAAATAGCGAATATGGCGCAATTCCATCTGTTTTATAGATACCATTATGCAGTGCTATATATTGGACAGATAATAAGTGGCGCGGTAGCGTTGTGCAATCTTCGTTACGCTGGAATCACCATGAGTCGCTTGTTAGAAACTGCTTTACCCGCCACCTCGGTGCCCCCTGCCACCTGTAGCATTGCCCGCGGCAGCAGCGAATATCGCCGCGCAGGCATCGCCTTTTTCATGCTGGGACTGGCGAGTTTTTCTCTGATCTATTGTGTACAACCGCTGCTGCCCGCATTTACTCACTCGTTTGGTGTGACTCCAGCGCAGAGCTCGCTGGCACTGTCACTCACCACCGGGTTATTGGCGATCTCCATTCTGCTGGCGGGGGCGTTTTCTCAAGCGGTGGGGCGCCGTGGATTGATGTTCACCTCGATGGCGCTGGCCTCGATCTGTAATTTTATCGCGGCAGTGCTGCCAGACTGGCACATGTTGCTGGTGGCACGTGCGGTGGAAGGCGTGGTGTTGGGCGGTGTGCCCGCCGTGGCAATGGCATGGCTTGCTGAAGAGATCGACAAGAAGGACCTCGGTAAAACCATGGGATTGTATGTCGGCGGCACGGCCTTTGGCGCCATGGTTGGGCGAGTCGGCATGGGATTACTGACGGAATTCACCTCCTGGCGCATCGCCATGGGCGTGCTCGGTGTGCTGGGCATGGCCGCAGCGATTGCGTTTGTGCTTTTGCTGCCTGAGTCGCGTAATTTTGAGCGGAAGCCCGGGCTCAATCTTCACTTTCACTTCAGAGCCTGGTTCAGTCACCTCGGCAATAAGGGCTTGATTCGCCTATATGCCACCGGCTTCTTCCTGACCAGCGTGTTTGTCACGCTCTTCAACTACGCCACTTTTCGCCTCTCTGACGCGCCATTTCATTTCAGCCAGACACAAGTCAGCCTGATCTTTTGCGCCTATGCGATTGGCATTGTCTCCTCTTCACTCTCCGGCAGTCTGGCGGATCGCTTTGGCCGTAAACCGCTGTTGATTACCGGGTTCCTGCTGTTACTGGCGGGTATCTTACTGACGGTGCCAGACAACCTGCTGTGTTTGATTGGCGGCATTATCCTGATCACCAGCGGTTTCTTTGTCGCGCACGCAGCCGCCAGCGGATCGGTTGGGCCCTTGGCGGGCAACAATCGCGGCCATGCGTCTTCGCTTTATCTGCTGTTCTACTACATGGGTTCCAGCATCACCGGTTCATTCGGCGGTTGGTTCTGGCTGCACGGTGGATGGAATGCGGTGGTGGGTTTGACCGTGGTGATGGCGCTGGCGGGGCTAGCTTTGAGCGGGTTGTCACGGCAGAAAAGCGCAGGATGAAACGGCTATGGTGCATCACCACCTTGGTTTTAATGCCATTCAATGTGAATTTGTATGCAGGTGCGCATCAATGCGCACCCTACGAAAAACAGTATCAATTCTTGTAGAGTCGCCATTCATGGCGACCAACAAATGCTTAACGGACTAACATCACGACCAAAGGGCTATGTGGGGTTCTACGCCGGAACCCCAGAAAATTCCGTCATTCCACATTGTGAACGTCAATCGGTTTGTTGCCTGACGTGCCGAGCGAGTAACTCAGTCGGTAAAT
>NZ_JBNBPL010000031.1:0-65602 GCF_059412425.1 Pantoea sp. CFCC18177 | reverse complement strand
ACATAGATGTTCCATCGGCACCGGTCCGTTAAGGCAGACGAGTGAAGTGAAGGCACCGCGTAGCGGCGCGAGGACAGCCAGCCCCGGTGCGGCCCCAGACGGCGTTATCGTCAGTCGCTTAACTGACGAGCATTACGCCATAAATGGCGGCCGTACAAGAATGGATGCGATTCTTCAAAGTGCGCACAATTATGCGCTTAGCAGCATTACCTAATTAAGACCCAATTTTCCGCTCTTTCACATAACGCCAGAAGCGTTCCGCCGTCAGGTTTAAACGTGCGCCGGAGCGATATACATAAGCAGAAATCTTCAGCGAAAGACTGTGATCCATAATCGCCAGCCGTCTCTCCTCCAGCTCACGCTGAATCGAGTAATCTGGCAGCCAGCCAACCGCATCGCCTTTCAGTATCATTCTTTTCAGCAACTCACTCATCGAGGAGACAAAGGTCAGAATAAAGGTGGTATTCGGTATGCGATCAATCACCTGATTCACCTGGCGCCCCATGTAACTATCATTGGCGTATTTAACCAGCGGCAGCGTGTCGCCATTGATTGAAAATATCGGTTTGCCGTGCGCATCACAGGGGGAGACCAGATGCAGCGCGGAATCGAAGATTTTATGGTTGATGAACGGGTAATTCATCAACTCTTCGTTATAAAACGACAGAATAAAGTCACTCTTGCCTTCTTTAAGATTAAAGACGGCATCATTGACGTTAATCGATTCAACAAAGAACACCTTATCCGGGCTATCACGGTAGTCGGCTAAAATATCGGGCAGCAACAGGACAGAAAGCGAGGGCGCCGCATCGATACGGATGCTCTGCTTCAACTTATCTTCACCCTTGATACGGCTGATCTGAAAGTCCATATCGTCGAGCATATTTCGGGCATAGCCGACAAATATTCTGCCCTGCGCCGTGAGTTGCGGCGGGTTCACGTTACGATTGAAGACGCTGAAACCTAAGGTTGATTCCAAAGCCTGAATCCTTCGGCTGAACGAAGATTGAGAAATATTTCGCTTCTCTGCCGCCAGTGTAAAGCTGCGATATTCTTCCAGGGCAATCACATCATACAACCACTTCACTTCGAGATTACTTAGCACTTCTTTGCTCCGATTACAGCCCCCATTTCCATGCAATTTTTACATGACAAATGATTTATATGCAATTTATGCATCGCAATGCCGATGCTACTATCCGCTCCTCAATCGAGTCGGTTGTGGCCGTCTCGCCATTCATTCAATGAGTCAGGGTATCTTATGAGCGCACTAAATTCTGTCATGCAACATCTCTCACGCCTTGGCATCAACGATGTCAGCGAGGTGATCTATAACCCGAGCTATGAACTGCTGTTCGAACATGAAACGGCAGCCGACCTAGAAGGTCCAGCGCGCGGTAAGCTCACCACGTCTGGCGCAGTTACTGTAGATACTGGCGAATTTACCGGCCGCTCCCCGCGCGATAAGTACATCGTTCGCGATGACCAGACCCGCGATACGCTGTGGTGGTCTGATGCCGGTCTGGGACGCAACGATAACAAGCCGATGTCCACTGAGGTGTGGGCGCACCTGAAAACACTGGTTGCCAATCACCTGTCGGCCAAATCACTGTATATCGTTGATGCCTGGTGCGGTGCCAGCGCCGATACCCGCCTGGCGGTGCGTTTCGTCACTGATGTGGCGTGGCAGGCACACTTTGTGAAAAATATGTTTATCGCCCCAACCGACGATGAACTGGCAAGCTTTGCTCCGGACTTCACGGTGATTAACGGCGCGGGTTGCGTGAATTCGCAGTGGCAGGAGCAAGGGTTAAATTCAGAGACATTTATTGCCTTTAACCTGACCGAAAATATTCAGCTGATTGGCGGTACCTGGTACGGCGGCGAGATGAAGAAAGGGATGTTCTCGGTCATGAACTACCTGCTGCCGCTGAAGGGTATCGCTTCCATGCACTGTTCAGCAAACCGCGGTGAAAAAGGCGATGTGGCGCTATTCTTTGGCCTCTCCGGCACCGGTAAAACCACGCTCTCAACCGATCCGCGCCGTCAGCTGATTGGCGATGATGAGCACGGCTGGGACGCAGACGGCGTGTTTAACTTTGAAGGCGGCTGCTACGCCAAAACCATTAATCTGAAGGCGGAGTCTGAGCCGGAAATTTACGGTGCCATTCGTCGTAACGCACTGCTGGAAAACGTGGTGGTGAGAGAAGATGGCAGTGTAGATTATGCTGATGGTAGCAAAACCGAGAACACCCGCGTTTCATACCCGCTGTCGCATATTGAGAATATCGTACTGCCGGTTTCCCGTGCGGGTCACCCTTCACGCATTATCTTCCTTGCGGCAGATGCATTTGGTGTGCTGCCACCGGTTTCCCGCCTGACACCGGAGCAGATGCAGTATCACTTCCTGTCTGGCTTTACGTCCAAGCTGGCAGGGACTGAGCGCGGCATTACCGCCCCGACTCCGACCTTCTCAGCCTGCTACGGTGCAGCGTTCCTGATGTTGCATCCAACGCTGTATGCTGATGTGCTGCAGGAAAAAGTCGCACAGAGTGGTGCGGAAGTGTGGCTGGTGAACACAGGCTGGAACGGTGCCGGTCAACGCTTGTCACTAAAAGATACGCGCCAGATCGTTAACGCCATCCTCGAAGGAGAAACCGGTGCGATGCGTGAAGAGTCGCTGCCCGTATTTGGTCTCGCCATTCCGCAACAGATTGCGGGAGTGGATGTCGCTACTCTCGATCCGCGTAACGGCTGGGAATCTCCAGAACAGTGGCAAGAAGCAGCCGAGAAACTGGCGCAACTGTTTATCAATAACTTCAAACAGTACAGCAACAACGAGGCGGGTGCGCGCATTGCCCAAGCTGGTCCACGGGTAGAACAGCGCTAAATAGCAGGTTGGTGTAAGGCTGGATGTTTCGGGCCAGACTTACACCAACACTTTACGCATCAGCGCATTCTCCAGAATCACACCTTTACGAACCGGGAATCCCCGCTCAACGACGTGAAAACCCTGCCGTACAAAAAAACATTCCGCTGTTTTGCTGACATTAGCCGTCAGTTCACCAAGTCCAAGTATGTTAGCCTCTTGATGAATACGACTCATCAATAACGTTCCAACACCTTGTTTCGCATGCTGCCCGGACACGTAAAAATGATCGATATATCCATCTGACTGAACATCGGCATACCCGGCTATATCACCATCGACCTCAACAATATATGGGCGTAGAGTCTTCATCTGAGTAGACCATTTTTCAGGGTCAATATCCTCTGATGCCCATGCTGCGATTTGTTGCGGGGTATAGTCTTGCGATGCTAAGTCACGGATGGAGGATAAAAACACATCAAATAAGGCAGCTTCATCCCCGGGTCTGAATCTTCGGATTTTCATAAGAACCTCTATGAGATAGTTTGTTATCTGCCATGCAATCTTCAACCCCATTCAAATCAGCGTAACCACTGCCTTTGCAGATGTTTAGACCTCACTTAACATAGTCTCATCCCTTTACGTAAAATTAAAAATACCCTTTAAAATCAAACTTGTAATAGCGAGAAATAAGCACATTTAGTTCATTCCAATGATTTACCTCGTTGTACTCTAAATCTCTTTAAACGAGCCAAGGGTGTGCATGGATACGGTAGAGCAGCTAAAAGGTACTTACTTCTAAGCCGGTAAATCCAATCTAACTGCTGGTCAACTATTGTTTATGATTTTCTGTGAGCAAACAGTAAAACAGTTAGGTATTGGTGATTTTGCAGCCGTGGTAGCCCTTTACAGTGGTGTTAACAATCAAACAACCAGAATGAAACCAACCACAGCAATTGAGGGAACTTCTCGGGTATCTAACAAAATGCGGCATCTTATCGGTAATGCAAAATTTCCATATGGTATTTCACTTCCAACTTGGATTGGAGGATATACTCCATGGACAGTAAAACGCCGAAATGTCAGAAAAATCAGTACATTTGTGGGGAGAACCATACCCCTGATTGGTGAGGTAATACTCTTTGCAGATGTATCAGCTATTACTTATCGTTCAATACGTGACTACAATTCTATCGTTAACAGTGAGGATAAAATATGGTAGGTAAAGACGATATTGAAAAACGTGTGATTGAACTTGTTACCCTTCAGAGCGGTTCATACATGTTCAGAAGAAAAAAATTTGATGCCTATAACGCCGAATCTAACATTCATTTTGATGTGAAACTTGATCAGGATGATGTTGAGGAAATGATGGATAAATACTTTTCTGAATTCCAGGTAAAAAAGGAAAGGTTTAATATCCACCATTATTTCCCGGAAGTGAAGGCCGCATTGAATCCATTTAAAAAGCAGATAGTGGACATCCCTGAACTTACAATATCAATGCTTATTGAGTCTGCCAAAGCTGGTCGTTGGCTATATGATTAAATTGAGTGAATTAAACTTGGCACTTTAAAATGAAAACACGCCCTTCTGCCCGATTACTGATCATCGACCCACAGCATCGCATACTGTTGTTTTGTTTTAGTCATAAAGGCGATGCCTTAGATGGACAGCGCTATTGGGCCACGCCTGGCGGTGCGCTTGAGGATAATGAAACCGCGCAGCAGGCCGCCATTCGTGAGTTATTCGAAGAGACGGGTATTGAACGCACTGAACTCGATGATGTTGTTGGATATCGAGAGTTTGAGATGAAATTACCCTGTGGCGAGGTGGTATTAGCTCAGGAGCAATACTTCAGGGTGCTTGTCGAACAGCAGGAGATATCCACCTCTGGATGGAGTGCTCATGAACGAGAGGTGATGGCGGACTTTCATTGGTGGAACATAAGAGAACTGGCATGCAGCGGAGAAAAGTATTTCCCGGAGAATTTAGCGGTGTTGCTGGAAAAGGGTTTGAACCCGCTTAGAAGCCAACCATTTTAACGGCAATCAAGACTGCCGTCTTTATCAGGTCGAGGCTCCAATTCAGCTTTTATCACTGCTATAAATTTCTGGCCGCGTAATAGTCCACGCATAATTAGGCCGATTGACCGGCTCATAGCCAAATTTCTCATAAAGCCAGGGCGCAGTGGTGGTGAACAGCACAATTCTGCGTAGCTTGTTAAAAACAGGATGTTCATGAATGCAGGCCATCAACCATCGTGCAAGCCCCTCTCCTTGATGCTCTTCAAGCACATACACATCACAAAGATAGGCGAAGGTTGCATAGTCTGTTACCAGTCTCGCAAAGCCAATTTGGGTTTGATGATGATAAATGCCAAAATTCAGGCTGTTTTGAATGGAAGCTGAGACGGTGGGCAAATCGATACCTTTCGCCCATGTTGATCGCGTCAGATATTGATGTATCGCCGCCTCATCGAGCTTTGCTCTGTCGGTACTGATGAGATAGTTATTTTGCTGCCATTCATGGGGCGAAGGAGAAGTCACTTTCTTACCTCGGGTGATGTGTTCAGGATGCAGAAATCCTAACACAGGGGAATCGGTTTGGATGTCTCAGGACGAAAAGGGACATTACTGAATTCACGACACGCCAATCGAAGTTGAGCATTCACAGTCGAGTGGTAAAGTTACTGTTTTATCTTCTCAAATAGGTCATCAACATGAGTCAACTGGTAAGAAAGAATTACCCTGAGTTGGGTGAAGTGAAAGCACCTTACGTCCATTCGGTAAAACATGGCAACTTGCTCTATATTTCTGGCCTGACAGCATTTGGCACAGCGGCCCAAAATGAAGGCATTGCTCAGCAGGCTGAAGAAATTTTCCGTCAAATCAGGAAAATTATCAGCGCAGAAGGTACAGACTTTTCAGCACTCATTAAGGTGACCATATTCATTACCTCTTTTACAGAGATTGATGCGCTGCGCGAAGTGTTGTTCCGAAATTACGGTGATCATTTGCCCGCCAGCTCGCTGGTTGAAGTGAGTCGCCTTTTTTCACCCGATCTCTCCATTGAAATTGAGACTATATTCGGTCTTTGATTTATTGCTCATTATCGCCAAATCGCTAACGGCCTCACTCGGTTCTTGTAAGAATATGGCGATAATGATTGCGTATTTAATAAATCCTGGATTGAACAAACGCAACCGATAGAAATGTTTTCCTCCAGAGATGTACCAATGCAGATTGCACTCCCAAGTGAGCCAGCGCACAAACCAGCACGAAACTCTGCGACGTAAATTTACATAACTTCATGAAATTTAAAAAACGCACGGCATTTGCCTAAAAGTTCCAGGGCAAAAACACATAACCACTCACCTACTCTGCTGCGTATACCTATAGCGGTGTTTTTCTCCCCCTAAGGTGACGCATGACACAACAACTCCATGAATTATCAACCGATCACGAGGCGCATATTGCTTCTGCGATCGGCAAATTCTTCCGCCGCATTATTCCGATGCTGGCACTGATGCTTATCGTCAATCAGATTGACCGCGCCAACATTGGCTTCGTTAAAGCCGAACTGCAAGCCGATGCCGGCATTAGCGCCGCAGCTTTCGGTTTAGGCGCGGGCCTGTTCTTTATAGGCTATGCGCTGTTTGAAGTGCCCAGCAATATGATGCTGAAAAAATTCGGCGCACGCGTGTGGCTCACTCGTATCATGATCACCTGGGGAGCGGTGGTGGTGCTGACCGGTTTTGTCAGCACCCCGCTGCATTTCTATGTGCTGCGTTTCCTGCTTGGCGTCGCGGAGGCAGGCTTCTTCCCTGGCGTGCTGTTCTATTTCCGACAATGGGTGCCCAATGCCTGGCGCGGACGCGCTACCGCCATGGTGTTAAGTGCAACCGCCAGCGCTTTCCTGTTCTCTGGCCCGCTCACTGGCGCCATCCTGATGATGCATGATGTCGGCGGGCTTGCGGGTTGGAAATGGGTGATGTTCATGGAAGGTGGCGGATCAATAGTGATCGGCTTGCTGGCAGCACTGGTGTTGGTATCGAAGCCAGCAGGGGCAAAATGGCTCAGCGATGCGGAAAAACAGGCTTTGGCTCAGCAGTTGGCTCTTGAAGACAGTGTTCGTGAAGAGCGCGCGGTCACGCAGGGTCGCTGGGGATTGATCACCGACCGCAGCCTCCTCTTCTACTGCCTGATCTTCTTCACTATGACCATGACCGGCTACACTCTGGTCTTCTGGTTACCACAAATCATCCAACGTATTCAGGGATTCAACAGTTTTGAAACCGGACTGCTAACCGCCATCCCGTGGCTGTTTGCCATCGTAGCTCTGTTTTTGCTGGGTAAAGTCACCGATCGGTATCGCGATAAGCTTGATAAAGGGCTCGGCATCGCGATGCTGATCGCCGCGTGTGGCACCTTTATGGCCACGCTTGGTACGCCGTGGTTTGGCTTTGTGGCGATGATAGTGGCTTGTATTGGTTCCAAAGTCAGCGCCGCATTCTTCTGGCCAATGCCGCAAAGCGAACTGCCCGCAGCAATCGCTGCACCAGGCATTGCGATGATCAACTCCATAGGTAACCTAGGCGGATTCTTCGCGCCGACGGTGTTTGGCTATCTTGAAATGCATACAGGCAGCACCACCGGTGGCCTCTATGCGCTGACCAGTGTGTCAGTGGTTACCGGCCTGTGGCTGTTGCTGCGCAGCAAACCTGTTCCCCCATCTTTCGGTTACAAGGAGAGACACCATGTCAGACAGTCCAGTCATTAAATCCATGCGCATCGTACCGGTCGCTGGCCACGACAGCATGCTTTTGAATATTGGGGGGGCGCATAACTGCTTCTTTACGCGAATTATCGTCATCCTGACCGATTCGGCCGGACACACCGGTGTTGGCGAAACGCCTTGTCATGCCTCTACCTTGCAGCTGCTGGAGCAGTTTCGCCCGCTGATTGAAGGCAGCTCGCTGCTACGCCTGAACGCCACGCTGAGCCAGCTCTTCAACAGTGAAGCGCGTCAGCAACAAACATCTCACACCAACGACATTCATATTCCGCAGATGAATCCGGAGAAGTTTTATAACGCGGCTGCTGCTATTGAGGCTGCGCTACTGGACCTGCAAGGCAAGCTGTTTAACCTGCCCGTAGCCGATCTGCTTGCGAGCGGAAAACAGCGGGATCGTATCCCAGTGCTGGGTTATTTGTTCTATATCGCCGATCGCAGACTCACCAATATGCAATACTGCTCGGGAGACCAGGCGCAGGATGGCTGGTTCCGTTTGCGTCATGAGGCAGCGATGGACAGTGCTGGCGTGCAACGGCTGGCGGAAGCGGCGGTTGAGCAGTACGGCTTTCGTGACTTCAAGCTGAAAGGCGGTGTGATGACAGGTGAAGTAGAAGTTGAAACGGTTGAAGCGCTGCTGAAACGATTTCCTGACGCGCGCGTCACGGTCGATCCCAATGCCAGTTGGTCGCTGGAGGAAGCGATTCGTTTTGGTAAACAGTTGGCGGGGAAAGTGCCATATCTGGAAGATCCTTGCGGCGCAGAACAGGGCTATTCAGGCCGGGAAACGTTAGCCGAATTCCGTCGCGCGACTGGCGTGCCGGTCGCGACCAATATGATCGCTAACGACTGGCGTCAACTGCACCATGCGCTGCAACTGAATGCCATCGACATTCCACTCGCCGATCCGCACTTCTGGACGATGCGCAACGCGAATGTGGTCGCGCAGTTGTGCAACGAGTGGGGACTGACCACCGGTTGCCACTCCAATAATCATTTTGATATCTCACTGGCCATGGTGGCACACCTGGGCGCGGCGGCGCCTGGCGATCGTCAGACTGCCTTTGATACGCACTGGATCTGGCAGGACGGACAGCAACTTACGCACCAACCGCCGCAGATCCGCGATGGCTACCTGGAATTGCCACCCGGTCCTGGGCTAGGCATTGAGTTAAATATGGAACGTGTTGAACAGGCGCATGCGCTTTACAACAGGTTGCCAGATAAGAACCGCAACGATGCGTTGGGGATGCAATTCTTAATTGATAACTGGCGTTATGACGCCAAGCGCCCGTCAATGGTTCGTTAAAGTGCAATGAGGATGGTGGCGTAATCACGCCGCCTCTGGTCTCCGTGTCTGCTGGTCGCACAACTGCCTGATTTTCTGAGGATGCATGAATAAATCGCTAATAACCCTGGTCTGCTGTATTTCTTTTTCATCTTGTTTAGCCCAAGCCGCCTCTTCAGTCTGCCGCCCCCAAGAATTTGGCGGTAAAGCTGATGGCGTCACCCTGAACACCAATGCCATTCAACAAGCTATTCAGCAATGTAGCCAGCGCGGTGGAGGAACGGTTCAACTCTCTCCGGGCCTCTGGTTGAGTGGACCGCTGCAATTACAAACTAATATCACGCTAAAAATTGAAACAGGCGCAACCCTAAAGGCCAGCAATCAGGAAAGGAAATTCATTTCAGCGTTTATTGGGCATCCCGCCAAAGTGAATGAAGCCTTTATCTTTGCCAATAATGTGAACAATGTGGCCATTATCGGTGGCGGCACGTTGGATGGTGATGGAGAGAAAACCTGGTGGCCTGAAGCATTAAAAATACGTGGCGAAGTCAGAGCTGGTAATAAAAAAGTCTTCACCGACCGATTCCCCGGCATTCCTTTGGCGAACGGTGTTCCACGCCCTTGGTTTGTAGAATTTAATGATGTCACTCAGGGTAAGATTGAAAATCTAAACCTCACTAACTCGCCCATGTGGAACATTGTGATTCGCAATAGCAGCGATATTAATGTGAACAAAGTGAAGATCACCAATCCTGTCACCTCACCGAATACTGACGGAATGGACATTGTCTCTTCCCGGAACATTACGGTTTCAAACATGGATATCGCAACGGGCGATGACAATATTGCCATTAAGTCAGGGTTGGTTAACGGAACCGGAGCAGCATCGAAAGACATTACCATCCACGATTCCATGATGCGTGATGGCCACGGAATTTCTGTCGGCAGTGAAACCGCGAACAGTATTGGAAAGGTGACGATCCGTCGCGTCACCTTCCTGAATACGGAAAATGGCGTGCGCATCAAATCAGCCAGGGACAGAGGCAATGCCATTGGCCCGCTTATCGCCAGCCATCTCAACATGTCCAATGTGAATACGCCGATTCTGGTAACCAATAGCTACAGCGGCCAGGCGGGGGCACAGGGGCATACGCTTACCCAGCCGATTGAAACGGCCCCGCTTACTGCTTCAACGCCAAAAATCAAAGGGATAACCATTTCAGATGTCATGGCGACAAAAGCGACCTATGCCATGATTTTCAGCGGCTTGCCGGAGTCCCCCATTCAGGATGTCTCGCTACATAACATCAAGATTGATGCCCGTTATGGCGTTCAGGCAAGATATGTCGCAGGTAAAGGGGATAATGTGAGCGTTTCCGTGAAGGAGGGTTCAACGGTGGAAAAAGGCCCGGATGTGGCACTGCAACTGAATCATGGAGTGGATTAACGGATAGCACGGGGAGATTCACTGGATCAACTTGGGGGCTATGTCCGTTGTGTGCCAATAGCGTAAGTTGAAGGACTTATAGGAAATCGGTTGTAATAGAGGGTGTGAGCCTGACAAATTACTATTCAACACGTTTCACATCAGGATGACGCGCTGTTGCTGCTTCATGAAAAATATCCCCCAGCCAGCCAATGATTTCGTCTTCTGGCATACCGTCCGGAATAGCAATATCGTAAAGCCGGGAAAATTTTCGCTCTGTCAGGTCTGCACGAAATATCAGCCAGCGATCACCTTCGCGCTTGATCCCAATGTGTCGTCCGAATACGTTGTAAATCAACATAATTGTTTATCCCAATCGGCGTGGGTCAATGTAAACAGCAGACTGGCTGGCGAATTTTTAACATCATGAATGTCCCGTACATACCTGAGTCCGGCATTCGTTAGGACTTTCTGCGATGCCAGATGATTTGCTCTTACTGTGGCAGAGATATCTGGCAGTTCCAGTTCATTAAACCCATAGCTGACTGCATAGTTGGCAAACTCTGTCGCCAGGCCTTTTCCCCAGGACTCAGTGGAGAAGCGATATCCCAGGTTATTGATAGTAATATCGGCATAACTTCGGATGCTTAGTCCGCCAAAACCGATAATCCTTTCGGGATTATCCTTTAGCGAGATAGCCCAGTTTCCGAAACCGTAATCTTCCCAGTGTTTAAGCAATCGAACCAATACATCATGGGCATAATCAATATCAGGATACGGTCCCGCAGGATTAAACGTATTTGTGGCAGGATCGCCATAAATTCTGAAAAGGTCATTTCCGTCTGAGTTGATTACAGGGCGAAGATGCAGTCGAGAAGTAATTATCGGCAAAATATCTCCTGAGTTTTTGATTCGTTAATGAGTTACATTGCTGATTTTATAAACAGAATCCTTCAGGTTCACAACAGGGGTGTTATGTTTAGAATGATGAAAACACTTAGTAGTCATCAATAAACGTCCGCTTCACGCCCTTAAAATCCTCCCTTGGGCAACAACATGCAGTGAGCGAACATGGCTAAGTGACCCGCAGGATCAAGGCACACATCACCAGTGGCACCCACACCCAGAATATGCCGCTGTGACCCAGCAACATGAATCTATCCCCTCACTTTAAATCACATCCCCAGGCGGTAATACTCACCCTCGAACAAGCGCAGAAACCTTATCGCCGACTCCCGCACATATTTCGCCTGATACTCTTTCACAATCAGCTCATGTCGTGGTCTTCTGAAATAGAAATATCCCTCATCTTCATCGTAATAATTAACAAAGTCCTCATAGGCGTCAGTCAAATAACTGACAATGTTTTTGAGAATCCGTGATGGGCCCACCTCATAATAAAAATCCTTAAAGTGTGTTAGCCCGCCCCATACTTCAGCGTCTGATGAAGAGAACGCAATCCTCTTTAAGGCATATCTGACTATCATCGTTTGTAATTCAAACGGTGAGGGATGTGCGATCGCATTATCCAAGAGGAAGGCATCAAAGTAGCGATAGACCTCATATTGAGAAATCGCTTTGTCGAAACCCAAGGAGGCAAGGATAAGTACATTTTCATTTACGTCAATTTCAGAGAGTCTTTGCTCCGCCCAATCAGTAAATGCGCGCATATCGGCATCCGGAGAGTACGAAAACCGCACTGACAGTAAATCGGCTAAGTCGATATGTTTCTTATCCATAAACTCAATCCTTTTAAACCTTTCGCCAGAAATTTATCAAACCCACTCTGGCATTACCAGAAACCGCCAATCGTTGACACTTAGCCTCCCCTAGCGGCTTAACGTAATTGATGTTGTGCATGCAATTTACAGCCCCCCTAAACCAATGCACCAACCAAACCCGCACTGAAGTATCACAGCAGGCTCTGGCCGATCCGGGGCAGGCATCCGCAGCGCTGAACGGAGTGAGACTGCCAGGAGAGCCCGCAGGACGCGGGCGAAAGGTGGCGCTGGAACATGGATGTTTCATCGGCACCGGTCCGTAAGGCAGACGAGTGAAGTGAAGGCACCGCGTAGCGGCGCGAGGACCGCCAGCCCCGGAGCGGCCAGAGCCTGCGTTATCACCCCACGTGTCACCAGCAATATGAAACCAATTAATAAGTCTCTTCAGAAAACCCTGTTCTCGTGGTTATACAAAAGTGATAAAACAAACCCACCCTAAATAATCCCCTCACCTATCACGCAATAAATTGCCCCCCAACAATTCCTACCATCATTGATGCCATTATTTATTTCACCCTCCCACCGCTATTTACCTTTTTCAGCAAAGCTTAGTGCAATTCATTGGTTCAACTCCGCGGTGCGACATTTGATGATGAATTCAGCCCGCCGGGCTTTTGAATCATAAGGAATTCACCATGACGAAGCATTTTCACTTGCAGGCGCTAAGCTTGGCCCTGCTGACAGGGATCTTTAGCGCACACGCGGCAGACACGCCGGTTAAAGGCGGCAAGCTGGTTTATCTGGAACAGCAGCCGCACACCAACCTCTATCCCCCGGCCGGTGGCTTCTACCCCAACGGCGGCATACTCAATCAAATCACCGACAAACTGACGTGGCAGAACCCGAAAACGCTGCAAGTAGAACCCTGGATTGCCGAAAGCTGGAGCAGCAACGCTGATAAAACCCAATACACCTTCAAAATCCGGCCGGGCGTCACTTTCTCGGATGGCACGCCGCTGGATGCCAATGCCGTAGCGAAAAACTTTGATACTTATGGCCTGGGAAATAAAGCCCAACGCTTGCCAGTATCGGAGGTGATTAATAATTACGATCACAGTGAGGTGATTGATCCGCTGACGGTGAAGTTTTATTTCAAAAAACCTTCGCCGGGATTTTTGCAGGGTACCGCCACCATTGGTTCCGGATTAGTTTCTCTCAGCACGCTACAACGTAGTTTCGATCAACTGGGTGATGCACGCCATATTATTGGTTCCGGGCCTTTTGTTGTCAGTGACGAAAAATTAGGCCGCGAAGTCGACCTCACCGCGCGTAAAGATTATCAGTGGGGGCCAAAAAATATCGCCCAGCAAGGCCCTGCCAATCTGGATGGAATTAAATTTATCGTCACCCCGGAAGACAGCGTGCGTATCGGCGCGTTGCTGGCCGGTCAGGCCGATTTTATTCGTCAGGTACAAGCCTATGACGAAAAACAGGCGCAACAACAAAACTTCCCGATTTATGCCGCGCCGACGCGCGGGGTGAATGACAGCATCAGCTTCCGCCCGGACAATCCACTGGTCAGCGATCTGAAAGTGCGTCAGGCGCTGCTGCACGCCACCAACGCCCAGCAGGTCGTGCAAACGCTCTTCTCACCCAACTATCCGCAGGCCACTTCTGTTATCGCAAACTCTGCGGCGGGTTACGTCAACCTCTCCGACAAGCTGAAATATGATCCTGCGTTGTCCAAAACCTTACTGGATGAAGCGGGCTGGAAAGTCGGCAGTGATGGTATCCGTGAAAAAGACGGCAAAAAACTGGCGTTAGCCATTTATGAATCGTTGCCGCAGCCACAGAACAAGGAAGTCCTGCAACTGGTGGCACAGCAGTGGCGTCAGGTAGGCGTTGCACTGGCGGTTAAAGCCGGGGATGCCGGGAGCGCGACACTGGATAATCTCGATCCGCTCAAAACGCCACTTAACGTCACCGAAGTCGGTCGCGCCGATCCCGATGTCATCAAGAGCAGCTTCTACCCGACCAACCGTAACGTGCTGCTGCAAAAGGGCGGCTCCAGCGACAAGGTACAAAACTTCCGTGACGACAAGCTCAACGCGCTACTGGTGGATATCTCCGCCGAAATCGATCCTGCCAAGCGTTTGGCGCTGACCGGCGATGCACAGCGTTATCTGCTCGATCAGGCTTATGTCATTCCGATTTTCGAAGAGCCACAGGTCTTTGCCGGTGCGCCTTGGTTAAAAGGGGTGAGTTTTGAAGCGGTAGGCCGTCCGTCGTTTTACGGCGCATGGCTGGAAAAACACTAAGGTAGGCCGATGATGCAACGTTCTCTGCTGCGAAGAGTGGGTCAAAGTGCGCTGGTGTTATGGGCCGCTTTTACCCTGTCGTTCTTGCTGCTGCAGGTGCTGCCAGGCGATGCGGTGCTGATTAAGTTTCAGAACCCGGATCTCGGCTTAAGCCCGGATCAAATCGCGGAGATGCGGCTGGCGTATGGCGCAGATAATCCATTGTGGCAGCAGTATCTGCATACGTTCTGGGCGATGCTGCATGGCGATTTTGGCTACTCAGTACAGGCCGGTGTGGCGGTGAGCGATCTGCTCACCAGCAACCTGCCCGCCACACTGCAACTGGCAATGCTTGGTTTTGCCCTCGCCACGCTGATCGCCTTTGCTTTAGCGGCGCTATCGCGCCTGCCCGCATTGCATGCGCTGCGTTCGTTGCTGCAATCGGTGCCTGCACTGTTTATCTCACTGCCGACCTTCTGGCTCGGTATCGCGCTGATTCAACTGTTCTCGTTCCAACTGCGCTGGATACCAGTGATCAACCCCTCGCCTTTACAGGGGTTGATCTTGCCCGTCATCACCGTGGCGATCCCGATCTCCGCGCCACTGGCGCAAATTTTGTTGCGCAGTATCGATCAAGTTTCGACACAGCCGTTTGTCGCGGTAGCGCGTGCGAAAGGTGCCAGCCAGAGCCGCGTACTGTGGCGACATGTGATGCGTAATGCATTGTTACCCGTGCTCAACGTGGCGGGTTTACTGCTGGGCGAACTGATTGCGGGCGCGTTAATCACCGAAACGGTGTTTGGTCTGAGCGGTATCGGCCAACTGACGCAGCAAGCGGTCAACAATCAGGATGTCGCGGTACTGCAAGCGGTGGTGATGATCTCTGCATTGGCCTTTGTGCTAATAAACCTGCTGGTCGATGCGCTGATGCCGCTGTTCGATCCGCGTCTGCAACCTATTGCGGGAGGAAGCCGATGAGCCTCGTCGATTACGCCAGTGCTCGCCAGCGCGCGACACGTCAACAGCGCGTATGGCGCATCCAACCGGGTTTGTGGCTGGCATGGGCGGTTATGCTGCTGGCGCTGCTGGCAGCTTTCGCGCCCGGTCTGTTTACCCACTACAACCCCACCCAAGGCATTGTGGGGGCACAGCGTTTGCCTCCGCAGGCCACCTATTGGCTGGGCACCGATCAACTGGGGCGAGATCTGTTTGCACGCATCGTGTACGGAGCTTCTCAGTCGCTGGCGGCGGCATTTGCCGCTGTGGCGATGGGCTTGATTGGCGGAACCACACTGGGCGTACTCGCCGGTGCCGTCGGCGGTCGAACAGAAAACAGCCTGATGCGACTGGTGGATGTACTGCTCTCTATCCCTTCCCTGCTGCTTTCCTTGAGCGTGCTGATTTTACTGGGATTTGGCACCGTCCACGCTGCACTGGCTGTAGGTATCGCCTCCATCGCCAGTTTTGCGCGACTGGCGCGTGGTGAAGTGGTACGCGTGCGGCGCAGCGAATTTGTTGAAGCCGCTTATGGCAGCGGCGGCAGCTTCGGGCATGTCCTGTGGCGACATATCTTACCCAACTCGTTAACGGCGGTGATCGCCTTTGCCGCCTTGCAGTTCGGTCAGGCGATTCTGGCTCTCTCCACCTTGAGCTTCCTTGGATACGGCACCCCGCCCCCGACGCCGGAGTGGGGTTTACTGATCGCTGAGGGGAGAAACTATCTGGCCACGGCCTGGTGGCTCACCACTTTTCCCGGCATCGTCGTGGTCGCTGTGGTGCTGGCTGCCAATCGAATTAGTCATCACATTGCGGGAGGTGATGCATGAGTGCATTACTCGCCATAGAAAACCTGACCCTCAGTTACCGGCAAAAAAACGCCTGGCGTCAGGTGGTGCATAACGTCAGTTTTGAATTACAAGCCGGTGAAATGGTGGCGCTGGTCGGCGAATCGGGCTCGGGCAAAACCACTACAGCGCAAGCTATCATCGGCCTGTTGGCGGAAAACGGCCGCCGCGACAGCGGAAAAATTCTGCTGAATGGCACCGATATTGCCAACTGGTCAGCCAAACGCATGGACAGCCTGCGCGGCGTCACCATAAGCCTTGTACCACAGGATCCGGGCAATTCACTCAACCCGGTAAAAACCATCGGCGATCAGGTGGGTGAGATGCTGCAACTGCATCAGAAACTCAGCAAGCCGCAACGCCAGCAGCGGGTGCTGGAGTTGCTGGAGAAAGTTGGGCTGAGCCATCCTGAACAGCGATTGAAACAGTATCCTCACCAGCTTTCGGGCGGCATGAAACAGCGCGTATTGATCGCCATTGCGCTAGCCTTACGCCCACAATTGATTATTGCAGATGAGCCCACCAGCGCCCTCGATGTGACGGTGCAAAAACGCATTCTCGATCTGCTGGATGTATTGCGCCGTGAATCTGGCACTGCGGTACTGTTCGTGACCCACGATCTGGCACTGGCGGCAGAACGTGCCGATCGCCTGTTGGTGTTTCGTCATGGTGAAGTTCAGGAACAGGGTAACGCGGCAAAGGTTATTCATGCGCCACAACATCCCTATACGCGACAACTGCTGCAGGATGCCTCTCCGGGAGCGGGCTCACTGGCGTTCCCGGCACAGGTAAAATTCTCGACGCCAGCGATCCAACTGTCCGCTATCAATAAACACTTCTCGCTGGGCAAACAGCAGCAGTTACAGGTCGCGAAAGACGTGAGCGTCACCGTGGTACGTGGCAGCACGCATGCGCTGGTCGGCGAGTCGGGTTCAGGCAAAACCACGCTGGCGCGCATACTGCTGGGTTTTGAACAGGCGGACAGCGGGCGCGTGGTGATCGACGGCATTGATGCCAGCGCGCTGCGCGGTGAGGCGCAACGCCAGCTACGCCGCAAAATACAGTTCGTGTATCAAAACCCGTTCGCCTCACTCGATCCGCGCCAAACGTTGTTTGCGATTATCGAGGAACCCCTGCGTAACTTTGAAAAAATCAGCCGCGAGCAGCGGCGCCAGCGTGTGGTGGCAGTCGCACAGCGTGTAGCCTTACCGCTGGAGCTGTTAACACGCAAACCGCGAGAACTCTCCGGCGGGCAACGCCAGCGGGTCGCGATTGCCCGCGCGCTGGTGCTGGAACCGGCGATTTTAGTGCTGGATGAAGCGACGTCGGCGCTGGATGTCACCGTACAGGCGCAAATCCTGCAACTTTTGCAGCAACTACAACAAGAGCTGGGATTGACCTATCTGTTTATCACCCACGACCTTGCCACGGTACGACGCATCGCACACAGCGTCACCGTGTTGCGCGCGGGGGAAGTGGTCGAGCAAGGTGACACCGTCACGCTATTTACTGCGCCACAACACCCTTACACCCGCTCACTGATTGATGCCATTCCCGCTTTTCGACCGCTGATTAAGGAGTCCGCATGACGCGCAAACGTATTGGATTTTTCACCCGTCTATTGGATGACACCTCAGCGCAACAGCGATATCGCCTGGCAACCGAACAGATTCAGCACGCAGAACGTCTGGGATTCGACAGCGCCTGGATCGCTCAGCACCACTTTCATGAAAAGGAAGGTGGATTGCCATCACCGCTGGTGTTCCTGGCACACGTGGCAGCACACACGCGCACCATCCGCCTGGGCACAGGCATCATTACGCTGGCGATGGAAAACGCGTTACGCGTGGCGGAAGACACTGCAGTACTGGATTTGCTCAGTAATGAACGCTTAGAAGTGGGATTGGGTTCTGGAGGCACCGCGACGTCGTTTTTGCCCTTTGGTTTAACCCTCGAACAGCGTGCCGAGGTGTTCGCTGATCACCTGCACACGCTGCTCAGCGCCTGGCGCGGCGATACTCTGGCTCACCCGGATAACCATCTTTACCCGGCAGCGCCCACGCTGGCGCAGCGCGTATGGATTGCCACCTTCTCCGTGGAGGGCGCAACGCGTGCCGGGGCCGCCGGTCACGGCTTGATGTTGTCGCGTACGCAACCCCGCCCTGCGGGTCAGCCTGATTTACCGCTGGATGCGATACAAAATCCAATGATTGATGCCTATTTAGCGGCACTGCCTGAAGGAGTTGCGCCACGCATTCTCGCCTCACGTACCGCCTTTGTTGCCGACTCCAGTGATTACGCGCGGCGACTGGCGGAACCCGGATTGCAGCGTCAGGCACAGCAGTTCCAGGCCGCCGGACACGTTATCACCGGCACGACACTGGAGAGCCATGCGCGCCAACTGGATGCCCATTTTGGCGATGCCCCCAGCGTGCTCACCTCGTTGCTGGCTGATTCGACGCTGCGCCGCGCCACCGATATCACCTTCCAGGTGCACTCTATCGATCCGCCACACGCAGACATTCTGCGTTCTATTGAATTGATCGCTGATCACATTGCCCCCGCGCTGCGCGCCTTGGGTGATGCTTAACCGGAGAAAACATGTCTGAATCCATTGATTTACTGGCCGCACTGGCGGATATCGATCCCGCCTCAGAACTGGCCAAAGCACGCGCGGAGCGGCATGCAGCCACCCTGCATACGCAAGGCAGTTATGATGTTTTATTTGGGCAGGATGACGCTGACCTTCCGCTGCCATGGCGTTTTGTCCTGGCTGCACAGGTCGCGGCCTGGCACGGTGCCACCCGTTTACAAGCGCACTACCAGCAGCAGGGGAGCGCGAGTACTGATGATGCCCGTTTTGCTGTGGGTCGCGCCTTTGCCGAGCGCTTGAGTCTGCACCCCGTCGATGCCACGCCGCAACACATCCAGAATTTACAACAGGCGGGCTGGACGCCACGCGGCATCGTCACGCTGGCGCAATTGGTTGCTTTTGTCAGCTTCCAGAGTCGTTTGCTGACGGGTTTGCGTCTGCTGAATGGCGAACAGACTGAAGCGCAACCGCATGCCGTGGCGGGAAAATGGCACGATGCGCCACTGACGCTAAGTGGCCAAACCGCCCTCACCGCCTTTACTCAGCAGGAACTGGGTTGGGAACCCTGGCTGGCGGCCAAACCGCTGAGCGAATTCAGCGACCAAGAGCAGGCCACACTGAAAAAGAATGGCCACAGTGATTCCGACTATTTCCGCCTGTTGGCGCGGAATCTGCCGTTGCTGGAACAGCGCACACTCACAGACAAAGGCATCTTTTATACGCCTGGCGGATTGTCCCGCGCCGAACGTGAGCTGGCGGCCACCGTGGTCAGTAAGGTGAATGGCTGCATTTACTGCGCCTCAGTGCATGCGCGCAAAGCCAGCCAGTTATCGAAAGATGAGCCAGCGGTACAAAAATTGCTGAATGTCGTGCCCGGCGCAGAACTGGCGCACGGTCAAAACGCGCGTTGGGCAGCGATCATTGATCTGGTGGCGTCCCTCTCCATCACCCCCGCTGCCGCGAGTCTGCAACAGTTAGAAGCATTGCGCGATCAGGGATTGAACACACTGGCGTTGCTGGATGTCATTCAGTCTGCAGCTTTCTTCGCGTGGGCGAACCGATTGATGTTGACGCTGGGCGAACCCTTTTTACCTGAACACGTTTAAGGATGACCATGACAGGGCAATTCACTTCAGCAGAGCACTTTCACATCACCCTGACAGGCAAAGGCGCGCATGCTGCCAGACCGCATGAAGGTATCGATGTGATTGTGATTGGCAGTCACATCATCTCTGCATTGTATGCACTGCCGGGACGCAGTGGACCGTTGGCACTCGGTATTACGCGTTTAAGCGCAGGTAACAGCTGGAATGTGCTGCCACAAACCGCAGAGATCGAAGGCATCGTCGAGGGTCAAAGCGCACAGCACGCGGCGCAAATCACCACCTTAATCAGCGGCATTGCCGCCGGTTTTGGCGCAACCAGCGAGATTCACTGGCAGCCAACCGAGACGAGCACAGCGTAATGGGTGCAGCAACGATGAGAGCAAGGAGGAAAGCGATGGCTATTTCAGTACCGACTCCCCGTCTGGATCATGTCGTGATTAACGTGGCAGATCAGCTTGATGCGGCCAGTGCACTGTTCAGGCGGCTTGGCTTTCAACTGACCGAACGCGGCCATCACTCATTGGGCTCCAGTAATCACCTGGCGGTTTTCAATGATAATTACCTTGAGCTGCTGGGTTATGAGGCTGGCCGCGGTAATCTGCGTCAGGATCTGTGGCAGTCACCGATCGGTCTGAGTGGTCTGGTGTGGAAAACCGACGATGCCGATGCCGTGTGGCGTTATCTGGAGAGCCAGGATATTGATGACGAGCAACCTGCCAGTTTCTTCCGACCCGTTCAGTTGCCAGACGGCAGTGAAGATCAGGCACGTTTTCGCACCGTGCGTCTGCGTCCGGCGCTGGTGCCCAATGGCCGCAGCTTCTTCTGTCAGCATGAGACACCGCATGCGGTATGGCAGAATGCGTGGCGTCAGCACCCTAACGGCGTGAGCGATATTATCGAGTTTGTCGTAGTGGCGCAGGATCCCGCCGCCGCCGCCCTGCCGTATAGCCGCTTGTTTGGCGCTGACAAACTTACTGCCTGTCAGGAAGGGGCATTCGTATTGAAAGCGGGTGTCGCAACCGTGCGTTTCGCGGCTGCGCATTATGTCACGCAGCGCTTTGCGGGATTGCCACTTGACTACGATGGCAGCCCGCGCATGGCGGGATTGAGTCTGCGCACCCACGATTTGCGTAAGGTGAAAGCCAGCCTACTGCTGGGGGATGTGCCGTTCCAGGAAGAGGAGTCCGCGATTATCGTGGGCCCGGAACAGGCGTTTGGTGTGGCGCTGCGTTTTGAGCAGTAAGTTGCGGGCGGCCCAAGGGCCGCACCCTACATGACTTTCAGCTGCGCACGCGTCGTGTAAAAACGCCGATACGACAAGTACGCGGCGATGATGGTCGATAAACTGGCGGTACCGATTAGCATAAAAGTCACCATAATCTGATACTTGATCGCTTTGACCGGATCGATACCGGCGAAAATCAATCCCGACATCATGCCTGGCAAACTCACCAAACCCACGGTTTTCGCCGCATCGACCGTTGGGATCATTGACGCGCGAATACTGTCACGAACCAACTGGGCGGAAGCCAGTTTCACCGACGCCCCTAAACTCAGCATCTCAAGAATTTTTTGCCGATTGTCACTGAAGCGCTGGTTGAGGTTGCTGTAGCACAACCCCACCGCCACCATGGCGTTGCCCGCAATCATGCCCGAGATTGGGATTACCTGCATCGGGATGAACTCAATCGCGCCGCTGAGTACCAGAATCGTCAAAGTCAATGTGGTGCCGGTGGTGATGGCGATAAACGAGATCAGCATGGCATGGTCAATATTACGGCTGCGTTTGCGTGCGTTTAACGCCGCATTGACGCAAATAAACAGCACCATCAGGATGGTCAACCAGCGGTTGTTGAGGTCAAAAATTGACTTCAACACATAACCCACAATCACCAACTGCACGATGGCGCGGCACACGCTCCAGATAATATCTTTGCTCATGCCGAGCTTCTCTTTCTGGCTGATGATCAACGCAATCACCACCAGCATCAGCGAAAGTAACAATGAGCTATCGGTAATATTATGCTGACTCATGAGTCTCTCCCGTTTCAGGGGCTGTTAGCCGCAACACGTTCTTCGCATCACTAATTTCCTTGGGATCATGACTGATCCACACCACTGCCAGTTGTTGTTGCTCGACCTGTTGCTGAATCAGGTTGTGGATCACCGCTTTGTTCTCTTCATCCAGCGCGCTGGTGACCTCATCTAACAGCAGGACCTTGGGTAAAAATTGCAGATTACGCAGCAAGCCGACCCGTTGCTTCTCTCCGCCAGAGAGTTGATCGACCTTTTTATCCAGCATATCGGCTGTAAGATGCACACTTGCCAGAGAGGCCATCAGCGTGTCACGTGATGGTCGCTGCTGACGTATCTGCCACGGCAAGGCCAGATTGTCATACACCGTGTCGCCAAACAGCTGTGGCGTCTGGAAGCAATACGAAACCTGTTGGCGATAGTGTTCCGCTCTCAGCGAGTTGATGTCGCGATTTTCAAAACGAATTTGCCCCGCTGTCGGAGCCAGTAATGAAGCCAGAATCTTCAACAACGTACTTTTGCCACTGCCTGAGGGCCCGGTGAGCAGCAGAAAATCACCGGCCTTGAGTCGCAGGGAAACGGGTGCCAGCAAGGTTCGACCTTGCACGGCGTAAGTGATCCCCTGTACATCAAGCAGGGGGAAATCGGTGGTCATGTTCGATTCCAAAAATGAGTTGGGCTATTCAGGTCGTGTGGCATTTTCATTCGCCTGGCCACGTTTCAGCGTGACTGATTCTATACAGTTTGCTCAGGCTTTCCAGAGTGGCGGCCTAAACGCCGCCTTTCCCCGCGCTATCGTACAAACTTCCCCCATCCCCTAAGGTTGAATTAATCTTGCTTCGCGAAAATAGCCTCATCATCACGAGGATATTTTTAATGAAATCGATTTTTGCCCGTCCCGCCAGCGAATATCTGGCTGTTGCACTGAGCCTGTTCGCCGTTGTGAGTTTCCTGACGCTCTGGTTCACCCGCTAATACGCCACGCTGTGGCGTTTTTTCTTTTTACCGCACTGATGCACCGGTATTCCAATAGATGACAAATTTGTCATCTGCCGCTTCCCATTCTGTTCGGTGGCCTTCGATAAACTCGTAAAAAATAAAACCGTTAATTGAGGCACCATGGATCTTCAATCCAAACCCACACTGCTGCTGATGGTCGGCTTGATCATCGGCGGCAGCGGCTGGTATTTCTGGCCAAAACAGCAGGCCGATGCTGCCGTTAAATCCCCCGCAGCCCCCGTGCTGGTCAGTATGATCAGTGCCACAGTCAAACCTCTACCGATCACGCTCACCACTCAGGGCCACGTTGTTCCGTTGAACCAGGTCGATATTCAGGCACAGCTCACCGGCACGGTAAAAAGCGTGGATTTCCATGAAGGGGATTTCGTGAAAGCCGGGCAACTGCTCTTCACCCTGGATGATGCCAGTCAGCATGCGGCCTACGATCGTGCCGTGGCGGCGGCAGGTGAATCCAAAGCCTTGCTGGTGAAGGCGCAAAACGATCTGCAACGTGGTCGTCAGTTAAAGGCCAAAAACTACATTTCATTGGCTGACTGGGATACCTTGCAAAGCAACCTGAAGCAGTATCAGGCCCAATATCAGGCAGCGCAGCAGGATGTGCAGACCGCACAGGTCAACCTCGGATACACCCGCATTACCGCACCAGCCAGCGGCAAAACGGGCGCGCTGAATGTGCACCCTGGCAGTCTGGTTCAACCGGGTAGCACCCTGCCGCTGGTGTCATTGATCCAGTTCGATCCGATTGGCGTGGCCTTTACACTGCCTGAGAACGATCTCAAACCGGTGCTGGCTGCTCAAGCGCAAGGCTCGGTAACGGTTTGGGTGGAGGATGCCAGCGGTAAACCGACATCCGGCACGCTGGATTTTATTGATAACAGTGTCAGCACCACCAGCGGCACCATCACGCTTAAAGCGCATTTCAATAATCAGCAGCATCTACTGTGGCCCGGCCTGTTCCAGAACGTCAAAGTGGATGCCGGTGTCACGCCAGACGCCGTGGTCCTGCCGCCACAGGCCGTACAAAATGGCCCAGACGGACATTTTGTTTACATCATCGACCCGCACCACCAGGCACAAGCACAGGCCGTTACGTTGTTACGCGTGCAGCAATCCATGGCCGTGATCAGTGGACTTCCTCAAGGAACCAAAGTGGTCAATGAAGGGGCCAATAACCTGCGCCCTGGCATGACGGTACAGATCGCCAGCAACATCGATAAGGCAGTAATGCAGCCATGACCTTCACTGAACGTTGTTTACAACGGCCGATTGCCGTACTGCTGTTATGGATCGCCGTGATGGTGGCAGGCGCGGTGTGCTGGCAGCATTTGCCGGTTGCGGCGCTGCCCACTTTTGATACGCCCACTATCAAAGTCAACGCATCGCTTTCCGGTGCCAGCCCGGAAACCATGGCCTCCTCAGTGGCCACACCGCTGGAAAAGAACCTCGCGACCATTCCGGGGGTGGCGACCATGACATCGACCAACCTCGAAGGGGCGACCACCATTGTGCTGGAGTTCGATCCCTCGGTGAACATCGATTCGGCATCAGTCGATGTGCAGGCCGCACTCTATCAGTCACTCAAAAAACTGCCGTCGCAGATGACCACGCCACCGACCTTTCGCAAGGTCAATCCGGCGGATGCGCCGATAGCGCAGATCAGTCTGGATTCACCCTCCATGACGCTCTCCGATCTCAACCGCTATTCGGATGACCTGATCTCGCCATCGCTGTCGATGATCAAAGGGGTGGCGGAAGTCACGGTCATCGGGCAGAAACGTTATGCGGTGCGGGTAGAAGTGGACCCGGCAAAACTCGCCGCCACCAACATGACGCTGGAAGAGCTGCATACGGCGCTGAAGGCCGTCAACGACAACTCCCCGGTGGGTGAACTGGATGGCAAACGCCAGATGATGATGCTGCAAACACGTGGCGATCTGCGCAATGCCAGCGATTTCAGTCAGGTGGTGGTCGCCACGCGTAATGGTCAGCCGGTCAGGCTGGCCGATATCGCCAGCGTGCAGGACAGCATTGAAAACACCCTAAGCCACAGTGCGGTCAATAACCACACCGCGATTGTGCTGAGCATTACCCGCCAGCCCGGCGCAAATCTGGTGGCGACACTGGATACCATCAAACAGCTGTTGCCAAAGTTACAGCAGCAAATGCCAGCTTCCGTGCACATGCAGTTGCTCAATGATCGGTCAATTTCGGTCCGCAACGCCATTCACGATGTCAATCTCACCCTGTTGCTGACCATTGCGTTGGTGATCATGGTGATTCTGCTGTTCTTGCGCCACGTGCGTGCCACCGTGATCCCCGCCTTGAGCGTACCGATTTCACTGCTGGGATCTTTTGGCCTGATGTACGCCTTTGGCCTGAGCCTCGACAACATTTCCTTGATGGGCCTGACCATCGCCGTTGGGCTGGTGGTGGATGACGCGATCGTGGTGCTGGAAAATATCATGCGCTACATCGAGCAGGGAGAGGATCCTAAGCACGCCGCATTAAAAGGCGTGCGTGAAGTTGGCTTCACGGTGATCTCCATCTCGCTCTCGCTGGTCGCCGTGTTTATCCCGATCTTCTTTATGCCCGGCACCATGGGGCTGCTGTTCCACGAATTCGCCTGGGTGGTGTCGTTAGCCATTCTGGTCTCAGCCGCGGCATCATTGACCATTATTCCGCTGTTAGTGCCGATGCTGATGCGTCACGATCCCCATCACGATAAACCTGAACCGGCGTGGAGCCGCGTGTTCGAGCAGGCTTTTGAACGCCTTCGCCAGTGCTATGCACGCGGTCTGGAGTGGGCGGTTGATCACCGTGCCGTCACGCTGTCGGTGGCCGCCCTGACGGTTGCACTGACCGCCTGGCTGTATATCAGCGCGCCCAAAGGGTTCTTCCCGCAAGAGGATATTGGCCAGGTCACGGCGAATATCGATACGCCACAGGATATGTCTTACGACGCACGTAAAGACGTGGCGTTCCAACTCGGCAACACGCTGTTGAAAGACGGGGCCGTCGCGACACTCGTCACTAAAGTCGATCACGATACCACGCAGTTGAATATCACCCTTAAAGATGCCAGCCAGCGTCCAGCAATGACGCAGGTGTTGCAGCAGATGCGCGCAGAAACACACTTTTTGCCGGGTATTCAGGTGTTCTTCAGTCCGGTACAGAACTTTAAGGTGGGGGGCCGTGCGGCAAAAAGTAGCTACCAGTACACGCTGCAATCGGTGAGCAGCAGTAGCGGACTGAGCCTGAACGACTACACCAACCAACTGATGGCGGAGATGAACAAAAGCGGTGTGTTTGTCGGCGTGAACAGTGATGCCCAGCTCAACGGATTGCAGGCGCAACTGACCATTGACCGCAATAAAGCTTCGTTGCTGGGTGTTGATCTCGACCAGATCCGCAGCAATCTGTATGCCGCCTTTGGCACCTTGCAGGCTTCTACCATCTATGCGCCGGAGGACAGCTATGAAGTGATCCTCGAAGTCCAACAGCCATTCCGGCAGAACGAAAGCGATCTGTCGCAAATCTACGTACGCTCTTCTGCGGGCGATCTGCTGCCATTGTCCACCTTCACGCATATCAGCCGAGTGCAGGGCGTCACGGCTGTCAATCATCAGGGACAATTACCCGCCATCACCATCTCCTTTGACCTGGCACCCGGTAAATCACTGTCTGATGCCACGCAGGCAATCAGCCAGGCGGAGAGCGCCATCAATCTCCCTGCCACGGTCTTTGGCCAATATGCCGGACAAGCCGCACTCTACCAGCAGTCGCAGAGCAGTCAGGTCTGGTTGATCGTGCTGGCACTGGCGGTGATCTATGTGATTCTTGGCATGCTGTATGAAAGCTGGATTCACCCCGTCACCATTCTGCTTGGTTTACCCTCCGCCGCGGTAGGTGCCTTGCTGGCGTTACGGCTGATGGGATTGGATCTGACCTTCATCGCCATGATTGGCATTTTGCTGCTAATCGGCATCGTGAAAAAGAACGCCATCATGATGATTGATTTTGCCTTGTCAGCGCAGCGCGAACAGGGCCTGAGTGCGCATGACGCGATTACGCAAGCCTGCCTCCAGCGTTTCCGTCCGATCATGATGACCACCCTGTGCGCCATTATGGGTGCGCTACCTATTGCCTGTGGCTGGGGGGCGGGTGCTGAACTACGCCAGCCGATGGGCGTGGCAGTTGTCGGTGGGCTGGTGTTCTCGCAATTCATTACCTTGTTTATTACGCCGGTGCTTTACCTGCTGTTTGACCGTACTGGCGCACGTCTGGACACCCTCACCCATGCGACGGAGGAATCATGAGACTGTTATTAGTAGAAGATCAGCAAATGGCGGCAGATTACATTGCCAAAGGGCTGCGCGAGAATGACTTTGTCGTGGATGTCGCTGCTAACGGTATCGATGGTTTGCACCTGCTGCTGACGCACGATTACGACCTGGCTATCCTGGATGTGATGCTGCCGGGGATTAATGGCTGGAAGCTGCTGGAGATGGCGCGACAGGCCGATCGCACCACACCGGTGATGTTTCTGACTGCCCGTGACGATGTAGAAGACCGGGTCAAAGGGCTGGAATTGGGTGCAGAAGATTATCTGATTAAGCCTTTTTCGTTTAGCGAGCTGCTGGCACGCGCACGGGTGATTCTGCGTCGCCAGACGCCCAGCGCTGTCATGAGCAGTGACGAATCGCAGTTGCAGATTGGCGGCTTGGTGTTGGATGTGGTGAAACACAAAGTCTCCCGCGAAGGGAATCGCATCGAGCTGACACAAAAGGAGTTTTTATTGCTCAGCCTGTTAATGCGACGCAGCGGCGAAGTGCTGTCTCGCACCGTGATAGCGGAACAAGTGTGGGACATGAATTTCGATCCCGAAACCAACGTCATTGACGTGGCGATCCGCCGTTTACGCGGCAAAATTGACGATAATTACCCCGTCAAACTGCTGCATACCATTCGCGGTGCCGGCTATGTATTAGAAGAGAAAGCGCATGCTGATACCCCGTAACGTCCCGATCACCGTTCGTCTCACGCTGTTCTTTTCACTGGCGATGGCCATTGTGCTGTATAGCGTCTCGGGATTGCTGTATCAGACGCTGCGCGACCAGTTGAATAGTAAAGATGTCAATGAGTTGCGGAGCACATTGCAGTTCCAAAAAGAGATTGCCAGTACCATCAGTGAGCGACAAGGACCGCAGGAACAGTGGCAAAAGGAGTTATTCGAGTTTATTGCCGAGCAGGATCGGCTCTCGCTGCGCATCATCAGTCCTGACGGGAAAGTCTGGTCACAATCGCAAAACATGCGCGTGCCACAAGATGTTTACCCTGCCCCAACCGCTGATTTTAACTACCTTGGCTGGAAGCATCATGATGGCGAGTCACATGAAAAGTATTTGATTACTGCCACTACGTTTACCCTGAAAGATCAGGAGCTGTGGACGGTGCAAGCGGCACTGAATGTTTCACGTAACAATGAGATCATCGAGAATTATTGGGCGCGGATGCAACTGGCCGCGGCGTTAGCAATTCTCCTGTTTGCCGCCTGCGGCTACGGATTGGCGCGCCGTGGGTTACGTCCATTGCGTATCATTAGCCGTCAAATTGAAACCATCAACGTGGAAGAATTACACACGCGCCTGGCAACAGAACGCTGGCCATCAGAGTTAGTGGTGTTAGCCTCCTCTTTCGACAGCATGCTGACGCGGCTGGAAGCGTCTTTTGCCCAACTGACACGCTTTTCTTCCGACCTCGCGCATGAGTTGCGCGCACCGATCAATAATCTGATTTCCGCAGCCAGCGTGACCTTAAACCAGCCGCGCAGCACAGTGGATTATCAGGAGACGCTGGAAGCGATTGTCGAAGAAGGTGAACGCCTGTCGCGTACGGTCTCCTCAATGCTGTTTCTGGCGCGCGCCGATAACAGCCGCGAGCCTATGAAAAAAGAGCGACTGAATAGCGCCTGTGAATTCCGCCGCCTGATTGGTTTTTACGACATTCTGGCTGAAGAGAAAAATATTACGTTAACGCAGCAGGGTGAGGCGTTATTTCTGGCCGATCCCCTGCATTTTCAGCGCGCCATGGCTAATCTGCTCTCTAACGCGCTGCATTATACCCCTGCTGGCGGGAAAATTAGTCTGCGTGTCATAAGAGAAAATAGCTGGCTTCATTTTAGCGTCGAAGATAATGGTGAAGGTATTTCGCCTGAGCATATTCCCTTTTTATTCGATCGTTTTTATCGTGTTGATGCTTCACGTACCAGCACGGAAAATACCGGCTTAGGTTTAGCGATTGTGAAAACCATCACAGAGTTACACGGTGGAAAAGTCGCTGTAATCAGCACGCCAGGTAAAGGCAGTACGTTTACCCTTTCCCTTCCGCAATAATATTACCCTGTCAAAATTGTCATCTTCGGGTTTGTGTCTGGTCACCGTCACAGTGAGAAAATAGGACTATCAACACAACAGTCCTTTTATCCACGAGGTGATATATATGAAACAGAAATTAGTCATGATGCTGTTAGCCGCTTTTTCTTTGCTGGCCGTAACGCAGGTAGAAGCCAATATCGGTGTGGAACGTACGGCGAATACGTGGCTATTAACGCCTGCCAGTTGGCATCCTGGCACCCCCAATAAACTGTACGAGAATTATCCCTTCGATTTAGGAGAGAAAAAAATCAATATGGGTGACGAGGATCAACCTCGCCACTTTGATAATGATAACAACCTGCATCCGCTGACCGATAAATCGGTACATTCACCGGTCTATCAGCAGCAATAATAGGATGCGATAACGGCCACCCCAGCATGCATTAGCTGGGGTGGCTTTCATACCGCCCGCGGACGCAGCCACCACCACAACGCGGGCAAACTCAAATAGAGCGCAATCATAATTGAGGTAAAAAGATCGCCATCGCAATATATACCCGAAATAATTCGAGTTTCAGGAGGGCGGCAATTGCAAGAATCCTCAGGAGCTTACTGAAGTAAGTGACTGAGGTGAATGCACGCAGCCAACGCACCTGCACCAAGAGTAGGCCTCATGAGGGGACTTGAATTATGAAGGGTATAGGGATTGCGTAAAAATCGCATGAGTATCGTCACCGGTAAATTAATGCTTAACGCGAATCAGTTTTAAACGACCCAATAAAAAAACATTTAGATCGCAGAGTTTGTTAAACAGCGGCGTGAGCAGATATTCGCATTGCTTCACTGCCCATGCACAGAACAAGGCCACCAGCGCAGAGCCCAACATATCCGCTGGGAAATGCACACCCATATAGATTCGGCCCCAGGCAATAAACAGGCTGATACATAACAACACCACGCCAGACATTAGCCGTTGGCTCAGCAATAAACTAAACGTAATCGCACATGCCAACGTCATATGGTCGCTCGGGAACGAAGCATCTGCCACGTGAGCAATAAAAGTGTGGCCGATGGGCACCATAAAAGGGCGCGGATGCGGGAAAAAATCCCCTATCAGCACATTAATACTCAATGCGATGAATGACGTCACCAACGCTAACAACGAGACCTGCTGTTTTTCCCGGTTGAAACTAAACCAATAGATCAACAAAGCCAGCGGATAAATCAATATGAGCCAGGTCGCACAGACATTGCCGAAATGAAGCATCGCTGACGAAGCCTGTGCTGGCGCATTAAGCAGTAGAAAAACCGTATCATTAATATTTTCCGCGCTCTCGGACGTCAGAAACATACCTATCTCCTTGTAGATAATTAAACCGTGGGCAGGCAAACACGCACCTGTAATCCTGAGGAAAAACGTGTCGCTGCAGATAGCGTCACTTCGCCCTGCATCCGCATCAACATCACACTGACAATCGATAACCCTAAACCTGAGCCACTGGCGTCACTGCCCTCTATGCGATAAAAAGCATCAAACACGCGTCGGTGTTTATCCGTGGGAATACCCGGGCCGGAATCCTCAACGGTGATCAGCACCCGATTGGCGAGCCGTTCAATGGCAACATCAATGCACCCGCCGCTCGGCGTGTACTGAATGGCGTTATGGACCAAATTACGCAGCACGGTGTAGAGATCGGCGGGACGCACCATCACCGCCGCGTCACTGGCGTTCAGCACCCCCAAGTCCAGCTTTTTGTCTTCTGCTAACGGGTGCAGATCCGAAATCACCTGCTTGACCACCGTAAACACCGAGGTGCGCTCAATGGCTGGCAGCGCTACCGCTTCCCCACTTTGCGCCCGGCTCAGTGTCAGCAACTGTTCAACCAACCAGGTTGCGCGTTCCATTCCAGCGCGTAACGCGCGTAAACGCTGTTGACTCTCCTGCGGAAGTTCGCTGCCGCCCAGTCGCTCTGCCTGCAACATCAAGGCCGTCAACGGGGATCGCAACTCGTGGGCCGCGTCAGCAACAAATCGTCGCTGCAGCGCAAGTGAATCTGACGATCGTTGTAACAGACGGTTAATGGCTTTAATAAAAGGTCGGATTTCACGTGGAATGGTGCCGCTATCCAGTGACACCAACGCGCTGTCACGCTGTTGATCAACCTCGGCCGCCAGTTGACGAATTGGCCGGAATATCTTCTTCACCAAATCAGCCACCAGATACAACAGCACCGGAAAGAGGATGCCAAACGGCACCAGGGTGCGCAGCGCAGATGACAGCGCCACACTTTCCCGCACCGAGGCAAGCTGCGCCACGGCCACCTGCACACCACCGGGCATGTTCTCAATCAGCACGCGATAGCTTTGCTGATGAATATTCAGGGTGTGAAAACCCGGCTCTGGAAGTGCTGGCAGCGGAAAGTCAGCCGAGGGTGCCGCAGCAGGAAGAATGAAGTGCACCAGAATGCGTGAAGCGGCTTCATCCTGCAGCGGTGGGCTGATGAAGTTGCTGCTGCGTGGCGTCAACATCCCCTCTTTCGCGAGGCTGGCGATCTGCTGCAGCGACGAATCCTGTAACTCATGCGCTTCATCCCAGGCCGAAAGAA
Source organism: Pantoea sp. CFCC18177 (assembly GCF_059412425.1). Taxonomy (NCBI): domain Bacteria; kingdom Pseudomonadati; phylum Pseudomonadota; class Gammaproteobacteria; order Enterobacterales; family Erwiniaceae; genus Pantoea; species Pantoea sp. CFCC18177. Next base: position 33,630 of record NZ_JBNBPL010000031.1, on the reverse strand, counting down.
AACCCAGCACCCCGCTAAGGAGCGCAATGCTGCCCACCGCTACACACAACACCAGTGAAAGCCGCAGTTGCACTGACTCACTCAAGCGCCTTTTGAGACTTTCCATCCCACGCCTCGCACATTTTGAATCGCATCACTGCCGAGTTTCTTGCGTAGCGAGTGGATGAAATACTCAATCGCGTTGCTCTCAATTTCCTCGCCCCAGCCGTAGATCTTGCTTTCCAGCTCACTGCGGGAAAATATCTGGCCTGGCTGCGCCAACAACGCCTGGAGTAGCGCGTATTCACGGCCTGACAAGGTGTGGGTTTCATCACGTGCGAGATGGCAGACCTGCCGCGTTGCGGGATTGAGCGTCAGCATGCCGTTGCTCATCAGCGGCGAGGCATTCCCCGCTTTACGGCGCATCACCGCCCGGGCACGCGCCAACAGCTCACTCATGGCAAAGGGCTTAAGGACATAATCGTCTGCACCTGCATCCAGCCCCTTCAATCGATCTTCCAGTGCATCGCGGGCGGTGACGATCAGCAGCGGTACCTGATTTCCTTGCTGACGAAGTTGCCTGAGCACTTCCCTCCCGTCTCTACGCGGTAAGCCCAGATCGAGCAGCACTAAATCGTAGGTGTGGGTTGCAAGGCTCTGCAGCGCCTGCTCACCGTCACGCACCCAATCAGCGGCATAGGCCGCATCTTTCAACGCGGCGTACACCGCGTCTCCGATCATGCGGTCATCCTCTACCAGCAGCACTCTCATCACGCTTCCTGCTGTGCGGGGCGGAATATAGGTAACCCATCCATCAGATGTTGAAGCATATTTCCTTTCCTGATTTTTAAAGTTTGGACATCTGGCGAGATGAGTGGCCGTAGACCGTAGATGCGCCGATTAATATCGCCATCGCCAGCAGGAAAATAATATTGACGGGCGTAGTGCCATAGCCCAATCCGCCCTCTTTAATCGGTTGGGAAAACAGATCGGCGAGAGAAGCACCAAGCGGGCGCGTCAGGACATACACGGTCCAGAAGCAGGTGACGCTGCTAAGCTTGCCGATGCGCCAGAGCACGGAACTGGCAGCAATCAACACGGCGAACAGCAGGGTTGTGGTGACGTAGCCCAGAGACAATCGCTCAGCCAACGCATCACCCAGCGCCGTACCGAATGCGAAGGTAATCATGATGGCAAGCCAGTAGTAGAGTTCCCGACCTTTGGTATTGATCGATGAGAAGGCCAGCGTGCCTTCGGTGCGATGCCAAAACATCAGCACCATCACCAGACCTGAACCAAACATTGCCACCGAATAGAGCAACGGAACCTGAAGCTGATCGGTTAAATAATCGGTCAGTAGCGTTCCGCTTACGCTCACCATTAACACCGTCAACCAGTACAACCATGGGATATAGCGTGTCGCCCTCACCTGAAATATCAGCACCAGCAATAGGAGTAATGCTGATATAAGGGAGGTGCCCGTCAGGCCAAATCCCAGTCCAAAATTAATCCAGTCAGCCCCGGTTTCACCTACCGTGGTCGACATCATTTTCAGCACCCAAAACAACAACGTGGCCTGCGGCACTTTGGTTTTTAATTCGGTAAAGGTGTCAGTCATGGTCGGTTTCCCCGTCAACATATTTCACACATGATGACCGGGCAAACTTAAATCTCCCTTAAAAGGGAAAAATAGTTTCTATATCGCCTCATTTTTCTTTATCTCAAATTCATCTAGTAGACTTTGTTCTTAATGTTTAATTAAGAAAATCGTGAATCTATTTCTGCTACCTCGCCGTAAATAAGCGATATTCAATGTGAAATAATTTATCATTGAAATGAATAACCAAACTGAGTTCACAAAAGCTGGAAAAACCTCGAACAGCGGATTGCATCACAAGCGCAATGGGTTACTGTTAAATTCTTGTAACAAATGTAACCAAAAGGATCTGTATGAAAACCTCACTGCGTTTTTTAACAACCTCTGTCATGGCTGGCCTCTCCTTCTCGGCAATCGCGGCGGCGCCTGCGGGTTATCCTGCCGACTATCAGAAACTCATTGATGCGGCGACAAAAGAGGGAAAAGTGGTGGTGTACTCCACTACCGATACCAAAGCTGCGGGTCCGCTTATCAAAGGTTTCGAATCGTTATATCCCGGTATTAAAGTCGAATATAACGATATGAACAGCACCGAGCTTTATAACCGCTACATCAGCGAACAGGCTTCGGGTAGCGGCAGCGGTGATGTGGTGTGGAGTTCGTCAATGGATACCGCGCTAAAGCTGGCGACGGAGTACGCGGCGGAATATACCTCTCCCGAACAGAGTAAAATACCCAAGTGGGCTGTGTGGCAAAATAAAGCCTATGGCACCACGTATGAGCCAGTGGTGTTTATTTACAACAATAAGTTAATCCCTAAAGACCAGGCACCGGATTCTCATACCGCACTGGCAAAATTGATTTCCGCTAATCCTGATAAATTTAAAAATAAAGTCACCACCTATGACATCGAAAAATCGGGTTTAGGTTTCATGCTCACGGTGGAAGACAGTAAGGTCGATCCTGATTACCTGAAAAACCTCGCCGGCATGGCCAAAGGCGGCCTGACGGTACAATCATCAACCGGCACCATGATGGAACGCGTATCCTCTGGTGAAAACCTGATTGGCTTTAATATCCTCGGCTCTTATGCGGAAGCGCGCGCCAAAAACGACCCGGCGTTGGGTATCGCTTATCCAAAAGATTACATTTTAGTGTTATCGCGCGTGTCCTTTATTACTGAAGAAGCTGAACACGAGAACGCGGCCAAATTGTGGCTGGACTATGTATTGTCTGAGAAAGGACAAAGTATTCTGGCCAATCAAGCGGATATTCCCTCACTGCGCAATGATATTGAAGGGAAAAACGATATCGATGGCATGACAAAAATGCTTGGCAATGCACTGAAACCGATCCCGGTCGATGAGTCACTGCTGGAATATCTTGAGCCTGCTAAACGCCTGGAATTTATTAAACAATGGCGCACGGCTGCCGGGAAATAAACCTCCCCACGTTATGCGCCCATTAACAGGCTCTGGCGCATAACGCTTTTTTTTCGATACAGGGCTGGCATATGAACAGGTTACTGAGAAAGTGGCAAAGCTTGCCACGTGCATTAATTGTTGTCATCACGGCGTTGGTTATCTACGTGCCGCTGATGTTTATTGTGGTGCAAAGTTTTCTCTCCGCACCTTTCTTTGCCAAAAAGAAGGAGCTGACGCTCGGCTCATTCGGCTTTATTTTTTCCGATCCTGATTTCTACAAAGCACTGGAATCCGGCTTTATATTGGCCTTTGGTTTGGTAATTATTGCTATTCCACTTGGCGGCATACTGGCCTTTCTGATGGTGCGAACCAACCTACCGGGCCGCCGTCTGATTGAACCTCTGATTCTGGTGCCCATTTTTGTGTCACCGATGGTGCTGGGCTTTGGTTACGTGGTCGCAGCCGGCCCGGTCGGCTTCCTGTCGCAGTGGGCCAATCAACTGTTCGGTGTGGTCCCGTGGAACATCTATTCGATGTCCAGCATCGTGGTGATTGCTGGACTGACCCACGTTCCGCATGCGTATCTGTATATCTCTTCGGCGTTGCGCAGCGTCAGTTCCGATGTGGAGGAAGCGGCGCGCACCGTGGGGGCATCGCCCTTACAGGTGATGACCTCAGTCAGCCTGCCGATGGTGCGCCCGTCTATTCTCTACGCCTGTGTATTGCTGTTCTTCCTCGGACTGGAAGTGTTTGGCCTGATGCTGGTCCTGGGCGATCCCGAAGGCAACATGGTGCTCGCTACCTATCTGTATAAGTTAACCAACAAGCTCGGCACCCCTTCCTATCACCTGATGGCCGCAGTCGCCGTTGTGCTGATCTGCTTTACCGTTCCGCTGGTGATGCTACAGCGCTGGCTGATGCGCACCGCTAACCGCTTTGTCACCATGAAGGGCAAAGCTTCTCAGGCGCGAGTCCTGCCGCTGGGCAAATGGCGCTGGATTGCCGGTGCGGTGGTATTGACCTGGCTCACGGTGACCATTGGCGTGCCGTTGCTCGGCGTGGTGATGCGTGCGTTTATCTCACATTGGGGCGTAGGCGTATCGCTGTGGGATGAAATCTCAGTGGCCACCTTCCGCAGTATCTGGGACCAACCCAACCTGCTGCGCGCCATCGTCAACTCCATGTTAATCGGTGTGATTGGCGGCGCGATTGCGGTGATCTGTTATTTGTTCGTGGGTATCGCGATGCACCGCAAACAGGATCAGGTCACGCGCTTTCTTGATTACAGCGTGCTGGTGCCGCGTGCCGTGCCTGGCTTGTTAGCTGGTCTGGCCTTTCTCTGGGTATTCCTGTTCATCCCGATGTGGCTGGATCAGTCACTGAAAAACGGTTGGCTCTCCAGCTTACCGATAGCGGATTGGCTACGGGAAAACTTCATCGTCTGGCTTCGTTCGCTGCGTCAGACCATCTTCAGCGTCTGGCTGGCTTACACCGTGGTGTGGATGGCGTATGGCTTACGACTGATCTCGTCCACCTTGTTACAGGTAGGGCCTGAACTGGAAGAGGCAGCGCGCAGTGCCGGTGCCACCCCGGGGCAGACCACCCGTCACGTTACCGTTCCGCTCTCACGCCATGGCCTGATTGGCTCCTGGTTACTGATGTTCCTGATTTTCGAGCGCGAATATTCAACCGGCGTGTATCTGTTGTCTCCAGGCACGGAAACCATTGGTTCTATGCTGGTTTCGCTGTGGTCTGCGGGTGCTATTGATATCGTGGCAGCGCTCTCCCTGATTAATATCGTGCTGGTGGTGATTGGCCTCGGCATTGCTTTACGCTTTGGAGTGAAATTACATGATTGAATTATCGGTAGATAACTTGCATCTGATGTACGGCGATAATCCAGTACTGAAAGGCGTATCGATGCAACTGAAAAAAGGCGAAGTGGTGTCACTGCTGGGGCCTTCTGGCAGTGGAAAGACCACCTTACTGCGTGCCGTGGCGGGGCTGGAAAAACCCTCACAGGGCAGGATTACCATTGGCAAAAATGTGGTGTTCGACGGAACGCCCAAAAGTGAAATCCCTGCCGAAGAGCGCAATCTCGGCCTGGTATTCCAGTCTTACGCCCTGTGGCCGCACAAAACCGTATTTGAGAATGTCGCCTACCCGCTCAAGCTGCGCAAAGTCGCCACCGCGGAGATCAATGACCGTGTGCAAGCAGTGCTAGACCAACTCGGTCTTGGACACCTCGGCAAACGCCACCCGCATCAACTTTCTGGCGGGCAGCAACAACGCGTGGCGATTGGCCGTGCGCTGGTCTATAACCCGCCGGTTATCCTGCTGGATGAACCGCTGTCAAACCTGGATGCCAAACTCCGGGAAGAGGCGCGGGTCTTTTTACGTGAGTTAATCATCCGCCTCGGCTTATCTGCGTTGATGGTGACACACGATCAGAATGAAGCGATGGCGATCTCTGATCGTATCCTGCTACTCAATAATGGCGTGATTGAACAGCAAGGCACGCCGCAGGAGATGTACAGCCAGCCCTCCACCCTGTTTGCCGCTGAATTTATGGGCAGCAACAATCGTCTGCACGGTAAAATCACCCATGTTGAGGGCGATCGGGCACGCATTGCAGGCGCGAAATGGGCACTGTGGGGCAAGGCAACCCATGATATCCGCGTCGGTCAGGAAGGCACCGCGGTAATTCGTGTTGAGCGTCTACACTTTGCGGAAACCACCGAAGACAACTTCATTGAACTGCCACTGCTCACCAGCATGTATTTAGGCGACCGTTGGGAATACCTGTTCCGCACTGAGGAAGACGGCTTTGCACTGAGAGCCTACGGCAAAGAGTTCCGCGGCAATCAACGTTTCCGCCTCTCGCTGCCTAAAGATGATCTGTGGATTTTTGCTAAGAGCTGAAACTTCTTCCCCCCGGTAACGGTTAATGTTACCGGGGGGAAGAAAGTGCCCCCGTACTGCACAAATTAACCCATAATCTGAGCTTAAATATTGTAGACCCAACCGGTGCTTTTATTGTTATTGCTGGTTCCGGTAATTTGTAGAATACTGTTGTGCAATTAACGTTTTATACCCAAAATAATTCGAATCGCCTCATGGGGACTTGAAGTATGAAGGGTATATATCCAGGAAGGATGTGATGTCGGCGCTACCTTATTATCTTGCCTTAGTATTACTCATTGGTGTGGCATTAGTCTGGTGCGGATTGCTGCTGGACCTGTTCGAAATGCGTGACTGGATGCACCGCTTTACCGACTTTATGGAAACCCAATTGAAAGGTTCTGATGCGCTATAAATTGACTTCAGTACAGTGAATTAAGCGGTTATGACGTCATCATGACAATGTTGTCATCTGCACTGAAAAAACGCCGCTTTAAGCTTTGCTTAAGAAATTGATGTTTGAATCTCCAGAGATAAATCGGAGGTCATCATCGTGATAATAACGACGTACTCATTACTGAAAGAAAAGACCCGCTATCTTCAGGCATTTTTCGCCAACCCGCGCGCCTTTGGTTCTATTGCGCCCTCTTCTTCCATTCTGTGCCGCGCGATGTCGGATGCCGTTGACTGGAATCGCATTCAATATGTCGCAGAACTGGGTGCCGGTGACGGGGTGCTCACGCACCATCTATTACGCAGGATGCAAACAAACGCCACCCTGAATGCCTACGAAATCAACCCGCAGTTAGCGCGTAAACTCACCACTTTGCACGATGCGCGTTTATCCGTATTCACGGATTCTGCAGAGACCTTAATGCCGGGTTACGATGCAATTTTCTCCGGGCTGCCGTTGCTTTCCCTGCCGGAACCACTGCGTCAGCGAATTTTGGCGCGAATTGCTCAGGCGCTAAATCCAGGCGGCGTCTTCGTTCAGTTCCAGTACACCTCGCTATCAGAACCGCTGCTTTCCCAATACTTCAACTGGACACGTACACGAGTGATGCGCAACCTGCCACCGGCAATTGTCTATCGTTGCCAGGTGGCAGTGCGTCATTAAGCCTTAACTCTTATTGGCCCAATAACGCCACTGTGATGTGATTAAAGCAACATGACTTGCTTGCCGCTGAAATTGCGATGCTGCAAAGCTAACAACTGGGCAGGCAGTTGATCGTAAGGGAAATGCAGTAACATCTCGCTTTGCAGACTTCCCCTGGCAACCTGCGTTAGCAGGTTTTCACCCTGCTGGGTTATCTCCTGCCATTGCTGGCCATTGCCCGTTTGATGCAACGCCCCCAGCGCCACTTCATGCAGGGAGAGTGCACGCCCAAATGCAGCGCAAGGCCACTGGGCTACACGCCCCTGAATGCAAACCAGATGGCCGTTAGCCAATAATGTGTCTGCTAAACTTTCCGCGTGTTCCGGTCCCACCGCGTCAATCACGGCAAAATAGCGTTGTTGAGTTGTATCTGCATTGTGCTGGATATCATCGAGGCAGCGCTTCGCACCCAGTGCGTGTATGCGCGCCCAGTGCCGCTCACTGCTTAAAGTGGTCACGTCAAAGCCGCGTGCCTGAGCAAGTTGCACCAGATAATGGCCGACTGATCCTCCCGCTCCGGCAATCAGTATTGGCGCGCCGGGTTTAACGGGAATCTTCTCAATGGCCTGCCACGCCGTCAGTGCCGGGCAAGGAAACGCCGCTGCAGTCGCGAAATCAAGCTCATCCGGGATGCGCATCACCACCTGTGCTGCCAGCACGGTATACTCCGCGAAGCTGCCGTTGCGTTGCAGATTTTGATGGTATGCGACCCGCACGCCGAGCCAGCTCTCATCGCCCCCCGGCCCCACGGCCACTACTGTGCCAGCGCCATCAACGCCCGGCACTTGATCGACTTGAGTGTTAAGGACCTTCCAGTCCACCGGATTGAGGCCAATGGCGCCATTCTTCACCAGAATTTCCCCCGACTGGAGTGGTGCCGCGCTCAGGTAGCGCTCCTGCAAATCCAGCGGCGAATCGCCCCCCTGCCAGACCCAGCCGCGCCAGTCAGCAGGAACAGAAATCGTCTGATCAGACATAGGCACCTGCCGAATAAGTCAGCTCATAACTGTGGCTGTAGATCTCAATGATGTTGCCGAACGGATCTTCCATGTAGACCATGCGATAGGGCTTCTCACCGGGGAAGTATTCACGTACCGGCATACGCTGCTTGCCACCGGCAGCAACGATTTTGGCAGCCAGCCCTTCAACATCCGGATCCTGCACGCAGAAGTGGAAGACACCGGTCTTCCAGTATTCAAAGTTGTTTTCCGGTTTCTCCGCGGCTTTAAATTCGAAGATCTCGACACCGACGCGGTCCCCGGTAGAGAGATGGGCAATGCGGAACTTCTCCCAGCCACCGCCAAACACGTCACTGCACATCACGCCAATGGCGGATTCGTCTTCCTGAATTTCAGTCGGTGGCATGATCAAATACCAGCCCATCACGTCGGTATAAAACTTCACCGCAGCATCCAAATCCGTCACTGAAAGACCAATATGGGAAAAAGTACGTGGGTACGGGGTGCTCATAATTTATCTCCTGTTTAAAGATCCACAGGCTACGTTGGCGGGAGTATAATGAAAACAGTGATTCAATTATGGTAATTATAAAATTTCATTATGCTAAACCCACAATGGTTAAAATCTTTCGCCACGCTGGTGGATGTCGGCAGTTTCACCGCCAGCGCTGAGCAGTTGGGCAACACTCAGGCGGCGGTGAGTCAGCACATTCGCCATCTTGAGCAGCAGCTGGGGCCACTGATCCTGCGCAGTAAGCGTCCCTTAGAACTCACCCCGGCGGGCCGGGCGTTGCTCGATTATTGCCAGCAGGTGGATCGTGCGCAGCGCCACCTGGCATTAAGACTCAGTGATGGTGATGTGACCTGCGGTGAGGTGAGCCTGATATCCCCCGGCAGCATCGGTCTTCGTCTTTATCCTTTACTGCTCGCTTTGCAGCAGCAGCATCCTGATTTATCCCTGCGCCATCGCTTTGCCCCAGACAGTGAGGTGATGGATGCGGTATTACACAATCGATACGAAATAGGTTTAATGACGCAAAAGCCCGATGACAAACGCCTGGTCGCCGAAAAATTTGCCGAAGAGCCGCTGGAACTGATTGCCCCTAAAGGCAAGAACGCTTCCCACTGGGAAGATCTCGACGCGTTGGGCTTTATCGATCATCCTGACGGCCAGGCGATGGCCACACGCCTGCTGAGCCGACGCTTCCCCGGCAATGCGGGCGTGCGCAATTTGCCCCAGCGTGGGTTCAGTAATCAGATCAGCCTGATCCTTGAACCCGTAGCACGTGGCCTGGGCTTCACGGTGTTACCGCGCTATGCGCGCCTGGCGTTTCACCGCCAGGATGACATTCAGGTTATCGAAGCAGGTGCGCCACTGGTGGATACCATCTGGTTGATTCACCGTGCCGAATGGCCACTTTCTGCGCGCGCGCAGCAGGCATTACGCTGGCTGGAAGCCAGCATGTAGCCTTTATCTGCGAGCTTTTGCCGCGGCAACCAGTCCATCCAGCCAATCCTGATGACCGTTGATCATTGGGTTCGGTTTGGCATTAGCCAGCTCAACAGCAGGTTTACCGTTCTGTGTTTCCTGAGTCAGGATGCGCACGCGGTTGTCAGGGAGATCTTCAATCAGCCAGGCATGTAACACATCCAGACGCTCATCACTGCCGACTTCCCCTGCCCAGCCGTGCCATGAAACGCGCGCCGCTTCACCTGCTGCTGGCTCGACATACTCTGTGACCTGCGCTTCAACCGGGAAGCCGAAAGTCTCGAAGTAAAAGCGCACGCCCTGCTCCAGCTGAGGACCTTTATTGTCATAAAAGCGGGCGTTAGCGGAATTCTGGTAATAGGTCGGCCACAGCGATGGGGTGTTAAGCAACGGCCAGATATCTTGTGTGGACAGACCCGCAACAATCACTTCATTTGAGCAGTAGTTATCGGCAAAACCCGGTACGAAGCCTTCAGGCCAGTGGATGGCATTCATTTTCATCAGTGTTATCTCGTGGTTGATAAGGAACGGGAGCAGTATCAATTCACGCAAGAAATAAGACCAATCGCCATTATTGATTTATGATATTAGCTGGTGTAATATCAGCACCAACTGACCCATTTTCAACTGACGAACAAACCATGAAAACCGACATTCGCACTCTCGACCTGAATCTGCTTAAAGCACTCGATGCGTTACTGGATGAGCGCAGTGTCACGCGTGCCGCGGAGCGCTTATCGCTGACGCAACCTGCTGTCAGCGGGATGCTGACACGCCTTCGTGATTGTTTTGACGATCCCCTGTTTACCCGAACACAGCGGGGTATTATCCCCACGTTACGCGCTCTGGAACTGGCGCAGCCCGTCAAAACGATTTTGGCTGAAGTGGGGGAACTGCTACAGCCAAAAGCGTTCGATCCCTCCACAGCCGATATCACCATCAAGATCGCCGCCACAGATTATGCCTTGCGCGCGGTCGTTGTGCCGTTGATGGCGGCATTGCGCCTGCAAGCGCCCGGTATTCGGGTGGCCGTTTTGCCCGTGAATAATGAACAACTCACCGCGCAGTTTGAGCGAGGAGACATCGATTTTGCACTCATCACGCCAGACACGGCTCCGGCAGACTTACACGCACGATCGTTGTATGACGAAGACTATGTTTGCCTGCTGCGAGAAGGCCATGCCCTCGCGCAACCCGACGCCTTAACGCTGGATAGCTTCTGCGCCCTGGACCATGCATTGGTGTCTTATGTGGGCGGAAGCTTTAGTGGCGTCACGGATAAATCCTTGGCCGTGCTCGGGCGATCGCGACGCGTTACGCTCTCAGTTTGCAGCTTTTTGGTGCTGCCAGAGATTTTGCGGGTGAGTGATTTAATTAGCGTGGTTCCACGTCGACTAACCCATAATTTACCCGGCTTAAGCGTTTTACCGCCGCCGTTGGCGATTCAAGGCTTCAATAAGATCGTCGTGTGGCATGAGCGCACGCACCGCGATGCCGGGCATCGCTGGCTGCGTGAATTGCTGTTTTCCATCGCGGTTTAGGCCGCCACCCGCTCATCGCCTAACAGATCCAAAATACGGCGGCGCAACGCCACCAGTTGCGGATCGTCGCGGCGGCGTGGCCATGCCAGATCGACCTCAATCACATCCACCACCTTGGCCGGTCGGGGACTGAACACCACCACGCGGTTAGCCATCACTAATGCCTCTTCAACATCGTGCGTCACCATTAGCGTGGTGAATTGCTGCTCCTGCCAGAGATCGACGATCTCCTGCTGCATCCGCAAACGGGTTAATGAATCCAGCTTGCCGAGCGGTTCATCCAGAATCAGCAGGCGCGGCACATTAACCAGCGCCCTCGCCAACGCGGCACGCTGCGCCATACCGCCTGAAAGCTGATGCGGCCAGGCGCGGGCAAACTGCTTCAGCCCGACACGATCCAGCATCGCGTTAATACGCTGTTCTCGCACCGTGCGACTCTCTCCACGAATCTGTAAACCCAGCCCGACGTTGTCATACACCGTGCGCCACGGGTAGAGCGTCGGGTCCTGAAACACCACCACGCGGGAAGGGTCGGGCGCGGTGATGGCTTTGCCCTCTTCCGCCAGCAGACCGCTAGCCGGAGGTTCAAGCCCGGCCAGTAGACGCAGCAATGTCGATTTACCGCAGCCGGATGGCCCCAACAAGGCAACAAACTCACCGGCCTTGACCTGCAAATTTATATTTTCCAGCACCGGGAGATCCCGGCCTTCGAGGGTGAAATGGTGATTCACTTTTTCAATCGCAATATTTACGCCTGCTGAGGTAACAGTCATATTCCGCTCCGGTTTTGAAGTTCGAGGCAACGTTAATGGAAATAAGAGTAAGCCGGGCAACCTGCACGCTGAAATAGCCATTTCAGCAAACTTATCCTTAATTATTGATAAATAAAAACTGCATGAGTTCATGCGGGATTGTTATTTGGTGGCGGGAAATGGCTAAGAGATAGTGCCTGTGATCGTTTATCGACAAGGAAAGCAGAATGGCAATGCACAATAAATCTCTGAGCCGCCGTGCACTGTTGCGCGGTGTCAGTTTAGTGAGCGCCGGTATGGCGGTGAATCCATTGCTGAGTAGCAATGTGTTCGCCGAAGACAAACCTCTCAAAACCATCAAGCTGGCATGGGGGCAGACTGCGGTCTGTCAGGCACCGATTTCCGTGGCGCTTAAACAGGGCTTCTTTAAAAAATATGGTCTGAATGTCGAACCGGTAAATTTTAGCGGGCCGACCGACGCACTATTACAGGCCATCGCCACCGGTCAGGCTGACGGTGGAATTGGTATGGCGCTGCGCTGGTTAAAACCGCTGGAACAAGGCTTTGACGTTGACCTCACGGTTGGCACCCACGGCGGCTGCATGCGATTGCTCACTCCGCAAAACAGCGGGATCCGTGATGTGAAAGATTTGGTTGGCAAGTCTGTCGCGGTCAGCGATCAGGCTAGCCCAATCCGCAACTTCTTCGCAGTGCAGTTAGCGAAACAGGGTATCGATCCGGATAAACAGGTGAACTGGTTGCAGTATCCCCCTGACCTGTTTGGTGAAGCGCTGCGCAAAGGTGAAGTTCAGGCTCTGGCCACCGACGACCCGCAGGGTTGGTTGCTGAAAAAACAACACGATCTGCTGGAGGTGGATAACAACCTCAAAGGCGAATACGCCACCATGACCTGCTGTGTGTTGGGGCTGCGCGGCTCACTGGTGCGTGATGACCCCGCAACCGCACGTGCTATTACCCAGGCTATCGTGGATGCCCAGCAGTGGACCGCCGATCATCCCGCGGAAACGGCCAAAATTTTCCAACCCTTCGTGCCAGGTTCGGTGCCGGTCGAAGATATTACCGCGATGCTCAAAGAGCACACCCATCACCATCACTCCACGGGCGCACAGTTGCGTAGCGAAGTGGCGACCTATGTTGAGGAGCTGAAGAAGATCAATGTGATCCGTCCGGACACCGATGCGCAACGCTTTGCCGAGCACTATGTGCCCGAGCTGCTGCCCGCCGAGTCCCCCCACCAGCACGCCAGTAACATGGCACAGATGAGCAACATGTCGAGCTAAGGAGACAGTGATGGCCAGTGAAACCCTGACGATTACCCAAACCCGTGATACACCGCGCCGCCTGCAACCTGCCGTGTGGGGTGCACTGCTGTTATGGTGGGCGCTGGTAGTGCTGATGGTGGTGATACCGGATAAGCCGCAAGGCTTTGCCACGCCCCGGTTTGTCAAAGAGACTCACGAGTTGTTCGCCGGCATTGCGCTATTACTCAGCGGGCTGGCGATTGCCTCAGGACTGTTTCCGCGCCTGACACTACTGGCCCCGCTGAAACGCAGCGGCCCGTGGCTGATTGCACTGGCGCTGTTGATCGGCGTATGGGAAACCGTGACCGGGAAACTGGCTTTACTGCCTGCGCCCTTCTTTGCGCCGCCGCGTGCGCTGGTCGAGGCTTACGCCACCGACTGGCCACGCCTGCTGGATAGCGTGCTCAATTCACTGCGCCTGTTGGCCTTTGGGTTTATCTACGGCAGCGTGGTGGGATTTGTCACCGGCGTAGCGATTGGCTGGTCGCGTGGGCTCGGGTATTGGGTGCATCCGATTCTGCGCTTCCTCGGCCCAGTGCCCTCCACCGCGCTGTTGCCACTCTCACTGTACTTCTTCCCCTCCAGCTTTTCGGCGGCGGTGTTTTTGATTGCGCTCGCCACCTGGTTCCCGGTGACCGTGTTGACCTGGTCCGGTGTCTCCAGCGTGGATACGCGCTATTACGACGTCGCTCGTACGCTCGGGGCCAACTCGATGTTTTTGGTGCTGCGTGTCGCCGTGCCTGCGGCATTACCCCATCTGTTTGTTGGCTTATTTATGGGCTTGGGCGCGTCATTTTCTGTTCTGGTGGCCGCAGAAATGATGGGCGTAAAATCGGGTCTGGGCTGGTATTTGCAATGGGCGCAAGGCTGGGCCGCCTACGCCAACATGTATGCCGCGTTGATTGTCATGGCGCTGCTGTTTTCTTCACTGATCTCCCTGCTGTTCATCATTCGCGATCGTCTGCTTTCGTGGCAGCGCAGCGCGGTGAAATGGTAATGCCATCCCCATTATTGAGGTGAACTATGGTCGCTAAAATTTCTTCCTCCATTACTGAGTTAATTGGTAATACGCCCCTTCTCCGGTTGTCACGCTACACACAGCAGCAGGCGATCCAGGCCGAAGTGATTGCCAAACTGGAGCTGTTTAACCCTAATCACAGCGTGAAAGATCGCATCGCGCTGAGCATGATCGAAGACGCAGAACGCAACGGCATCATACGGCCGGGCGATACGCTGGTAGAAACCACCAGCGGCAATACAGGCATTGGGTTAGCTGCCATCGCCGCTGCTAAAGGCTACAAATTCAGGGTCTACATTAATGACTTCGTCAGTATTGAGCGCACGCAGCTGATCCAGGCTTACGGTGCGCAAGTGGTGCCATTTAGCACCATTGAGGGTTTTAAAGAATTTTACGATGCCAGCAACGGCGATTTTGTCGCGGCAACCAAGTGGTTGGCTGAGCAAGTCACCGCTGCTGAACCAGACGTGCATTTCCTGCTACAGCTGGAAAACCCGGCGAACCCAGCAGTTCACGCCCAGACCACCGGGCCGGAGATCTGGCGCGACAGCGGAGGCAAACTGGATATCTTTATTGCCGCGGTCGGCACGGGCGGGACCTTGTCTGGCACCGGGCGCTTCCTGAAGCAGCAGCACCCTGCCTTGCAGGTGATAGCCGTAGAGCCAGGAGTGGGATCACAGCCCAGTGAATTACGTCCTGAACCGCTGGAGATTACCGGCGTGCACGCCTTTAGCAATCAGCCTCCTGAGCGCATCCCCGCCAATCTGGATCATCGGGTGTATGACGAGGTGATTGCCGTCGAGACCTGGCAGGCGTATGCCGCAGCACGGCAGCTGGCATTGAGTGAAGGCGTGCTGGTCGGCGACTCTTCCGGAGCGGTCCTGTGGGCTGCCGAGCAAGTGGCAGCGCGCCCCGAGAATGCTGGCAAGCGTATCATCGTGCTGTTGGCTGATGGCGGCAGTAGCTACTTGAGTACGCAATTGTTTGCCCACCAGTTGCCAGCAGAGACGTTTAAACTGGCGAATGCGATTCAGACGTCACAGAAGATTGCGTAGCCTTTAGGCCGCTGAAGATGGCAGTAACGCCCGACGACAACGGGCGTTCGCACGGCAAATGCAATTTTGATCCCGGTTGTACCTGAATGTGCACCCTACGAAAACCCCGCACGATCATCGTAGGGTTGCCATTTATGGCGACCAAATAAGCGTCAGAGCCACCATCTATTGCCATCATCAATATTTATCATCAAACCAATACATTACTGGTAATGCCCTTGGCAAACAGCATCGGGTCGGTTTCTGGTCGTAGTACGTTTATCGCCTTTAAATCCCGCGCATAGACATCAATTTCATTCACAAACGCATTACCCACCGAATAGTGCCCATGTGTGTGCGTCTTCAACACGCTGGCGATCTCTTGTGGCGTGGTATTCAGTGCCTGACCATTAAACTCGGAGCCAATCGCTTCAGGATGCTGTGCGGCATAGGCATGAGCCTGCAAAATAGCGTGGGTGATGGCCGCCGCGACCTCGGGTTGTTCGCGAATCAAACTGCCACGCGTGCCCACCACACAGCAGCTGAGGTTCGCGTACTCATCCATCAAATTGGTGCCGATTTCACGGTATCCCGGCTGTTGCGTTAAGCGCCACATGATGGGGTCCGAACCGCTTGCTGCCTGAATCTCTCCCTTCTGCAACACCATCGGCAACAGATCCTGTGGGAACACGCGCCAGTTTACGTCCGCGTTAGGATCGATGCCGTGTTTTTTCAGCATCAGCGAGAAAAAGTTTTTATCCGCGCCTGCCATATCCGTGACGCCAATGGTTTTCCCTTTGAGTTGCTCCAGTGTGGCGGGGCCATCATTGCGTGCCAGTAAGCGCATGCAACCACCGTGCGTGCCCGCCGTCAGCTTGACATCAAAGCCCTGCTCCAGCGCTTTCAGCCAGCGCAGCGCCATGCCAATAGCCGCTTCCGCTTTGCCGGTGGCGATTGACTCCAGTAGTAACTCCGTCGAGTTACCGAAGTTCACGAACTCGACCTCAAGATTGTGGGCTTTGAAGAAGTTATGCTGATCGGCCACCACAACCGGAGCCAGGCAGATGGCGTTGAGATTGACCGCAAGGCGGATATGCGTGGGTTTCGCCAAGGCCCATTTTCCCGCCCCGCCCTGCAACAGATCGCCAGACATCGGCATATCGTGCATCTGCTGTTCAGCAAAACTTCGCCCCGGTAGTGCGGAGGCCATCATAGCGGCGGCGGAATAACCAATAAATCGACGACGTGACAGTGAATAATTCGCTGGCATGGTTTTACTCCCAAAAATAAATGCAGGTGATGGAATAGGCGTTGTAATAATTCATTTCAGGAGCAGGCAGAGTAATCGTTAATTAATGTCGCAACCAGCCACGTAATTATGCCAATTACGCATGTCGTAAGCCGTTTTATTGCTTTTACAGTGCAGCCATAAAAGGAAACAATCGACCTTATTGAACAGAGGGATAAATAAGGCAATTGATGATGGTTGATAAGCTCCCTTTTCTCAGCGAAATATTACCGGTATTAACCGAATCCCTTGCTGAACATGCCGAACAGGTTGATCGCAGTGGCGAATTCCCCCAGTTGGCTTTTGCACACTTACACCAGCAAGGTTTGCTCCATTACGCACTGCCCCTTTCGGCGGGCGGCAGCGGTGGTGACTTACTGAGCTGCCAGGCGATCATTCAAGCTGTCGCACGCGGTGAACCTTCCGCCGCATTGATTCTGATTATGCAATATCTCAATACTCGTCGTTTGGGTGAGGAATCATCCTGGCCGGAGTCCGTGCGCCAGCGGGTGGCTCAAAGTGTTATCGCGCAAGGTGCATTGATCAATGCGCTGCGGGTTGAGCCTGAACTGGGCACACCAGCACGAGGAGGCTTGCCCGCCACGCGGGCACGGCGCAGTGCCGACGGCTGGCGTATCACTGGCGAGAAGATCTACTCCACGGGAAGTCACGGTTTAAGCTGGTTTATCGTCTGGGCGAGTAGCGACGATGCCGATCCCCTGGTCGGTGGTTATCTGGTGCCCGCCGATACGCCGGGTATCCAGATTATCGATGAGTGGGATCATCTGGGCATGCGCGGCACCTGTAGCCATCGCGTCGTGTTGAAGGACGTTTTCATTCCACTGGATCATGCAGTCAACGTGGCGTCCTGGAGCACGCCAAAGCCGGGACTAAATGAGGAGGAGTCGTTGTGGATGGCGGTGCTGCTCGGCTCGCTGTATGACGCCATTGCGCAAAGCGCGCGCGACTGGTTTATCGGATTTTTGCAGCAGCGTTCCCCCGCTAATTTAGGTGCTCCACTGGCATCACTGTTACGTTTTCAGGAATTGGTCGGGCGCATTGATACCCTGCTGTTTACCAATCACACGCTGCTCAACAGTGCAGCACACGGACAGGTCTCAAGCGCTCACACGGCACAAATCAAACAAGTGGTAACGGAGAACGCGATTCGCGCGGTTGAACTCATGGTCGAAAGCATTGGTAACCATGCGTTGACGCGCCACCACCCGTTACAACGTCACTTACGCAATGTCTTATGTGGTCGCATTCACACCCCACAGAGCGACGCCATTTTTACATCCGTGGGCAAAAACGCCCTATCTGTTGAGAAATAGCAGCGGCCTGATCGCTACCAGGTTCACGGGCGGCCCAAGGGCTGCGCCCTGCTATCCATGATAAACACGTGCGCCTTTACAACGCAGCAAAATCCCGCATGCTGGTGGCTTTCAGGGCCGCGATATCTCATAGCTATGACTGCCACCAAAACCGGATTTACCCTTGCTGCGCTCGTGCTACTGACGGCGCTGATAACACTGTTCACCCAATGGACAGCGTTTCAGGCATGGTCATTACAATCACAAATTCAACTGCATCGTCTGCTGGTAACCCACCTGCTGCAAATCAACAGCGGTCAATACAGCGCAGGGTTGTGGCTGATCGGCGTGACCTTTATTTACGGCATTCTTCATGCAGTGGGTCCGGGACACGGCAAATTCATCGTCACCACCTGGCTTAGCACTCATCAACCCCCACGTGGCGTTGCCCTGAGCGTGCCGTTTATCGGCAGCCTGGTGCAGGGGCTGTGCGCCATCGCGTTTGTGTTTATCCTGGCGGTGGGCTTTAACCTGACGACCGGCGATCTCAGCGTCAGCCGCTGGTATCTGGAGAAAGCCAGCGCGCTGTTTATCGCTGGACTCGGTGTGATGATGATGGTGAAAGCCTGGCGCGGTCATCATCAGCATGAACATCATCACCATGAAGGCTGCGGTCACCATCACGGCATCACGACGCAACCGGTCAATGACTGGAAAGCCTGGCTGGGCATCATTATCGCCACCGGCGTTCGGCCTTGCAGCGGCGCACTCACGGTACTGCTGTTTGCCAATGTGATTGGCATTACGCGTTGGGGGATGTTCGCCGTAATGACCATGGCGCTGGGCACGGGCATGGCATTGGTGACTCTGGCGCTATTTGTGCGTCATTTTCGCCATCGCGCTGGCGAGTTGTGGCTGGCGGAGCGCTCGGCGCGGATTGATCACCTGCTTAAGCTGGTGCGTATTGCGGGGGGCGCACTGCTGATTCTGTTTGCCTTAGTGCTGTTTTTAACCGTGGTGCCAGTGAGTGCGAATGGCGATTATATTGCGGCGGGATGTTAAGGGATTATTGGGTGCAATGAGGGAGGCCTGAAGGCCCCCCCTTCAGGTACGATTAGAAACGATAGGACGCGGTAACCGAGAAGTTACGCGGCGTGCCGTAAACGATGCCGCCGTTGCCGACGTTTTCGTCATACTCTTTATCGAACAGGTTATTCAGGTTAGCTTGTAACGTCACATTTTTCGTCACGTCATAGCGCGCGAACAAGTCCACCAGCGCATAGCTGCCCTGGCGTGCACGCCAGGTGCCATTGCCATCCGGACCGCCAAGATCTTTATAGGTCTTCGACTGCCAGTTAACCCCGCCGCCCAGCGTCAGCTGATCCATCATCGGCAAGCGATAGCTGGTAAACAGGTTGAAGGAAGTGCGTGGCAGCTGAGAGTTATAGTTCTCACCATCACGATCTTCCGCCACATAGCTGGTGCCACCGAAGGTCATCTGCCAGTTATCGGTCAGCGCGCCGTTAACTTCAAATTCAACCCCACGACTCACCACGCCTTTCTTACCGACATAAATCGCATTACCGGTTTGCGCGTTGGTTTCACCCGTTGCGGAGGCCACATTATCCAGTTCTGTACGGAATACCGAGACTGACGTGGTCAGACGGCTGTTAAACCAGTCCGATTTGACCCCGGCTTCGTAGTTCTTGCCGATAACCGGTGACAGGAATCCGCCTGACGCATCCTGGTAATCTTGTGGCTGGAACACCGAGGTGTAACTGGCATAAGCAGACCAGTTGTCATAGAAGTCCCAGATCACGCCGCCATAAGGAGTCGTGTTGTTCTTTTCCATCTCCGCTGACAGCGTTTGACGATTCCAGTTGGTGTAACGCGCACCCAGAATCACGTGCAAGGGGTCCGCCAGTGAGATGCGTGTCGCGACATAGGCTGACTTCTGGCGCACCAGTTGTGTATCAGATGCTGGCTCACGTGGTCCCCAGTTTGTTTCTGGGAAGTCACCATTGAAATCATTGAAATTACCCAACTCTGCCGGGGAGATATTGGCCCAGGAGCTGTAGTATTTATTATCCTGACGGCTATAGTTCACCCCCACCATCAACTCATGTTGGCGGCCTAACAACTCATAAGGGCCACTGGCAAAGGCATCGACCGCATCAACTTTCCGTTTACCCGTGTTGTAACCGGTGCCGCCAATGACGGGCCATCCTGCGTATGCTGATGAACCTGCCCCCGTGGTTTTATCGAAGTAGCCGTCAATGTAAAGCTGTTTACTGTCGAGGAACATCTCGTTATGGGTGCCGTTAAGGGTGATGTTCCAACCGTTATCGAAGTTCTGTTGCAGATTAACAAAGACTTTTTTGTTTTCTTTGTTGTTATAGGCCCATTCTGGCGAGGTATTGTAGCCACGACGTAAATGGGTTTGCGAACCGTCGGTATACCAACGAGGAGATCCACTCCACATTGGCGAGTCAGTATCCACCTGAGTGAACTCATAACCCACAGACAGCTTAGTTTTGTCGGTCAGGTCCGCGTCAACCACGCCGTAGATAAATTTCTTTTCAAATCCGTAGCGCTCGATAAAGCTATTTTTGTTCTCATAACCGGCAACCACACGGCCACGCACGTTGCCTTCTGACGACAGTGGCGCAGAAAGATCGGCAACATAACGTTGCTTATCCCAGCTGCCATAGCTGGCTTCAAGGTTACCGGTGAACTCTTTGCTGTCCGCGTGCTTGCGCACCATATTGATCGCTGCAGAAGGGTTACCCGGTCCGGTCAACAGACCGGTGGCACCGCGCACCACTTCTACGCGCTCATACAGCGCCATATCGGTTTGGGCATCGCCGAGGTTCCAGCGAGAGGCGAACGCGGTTGGGATACCATCGGTCATGTAGTTGTCGATGATAAAGCCGCGTGAATAGTAGTTGGTACGATCCATATCACCGCTGACGCCTCGGATACCGGTGGTATTCGACAGCACATCATTCAGTGATTGCAGCTGTTGATCCTGCATACGTTGTTTGCTGATGATGCTGACCGATTGCGGAATATCACGCGCGGTGAGTGCCATTTTGGTGCCCGCACGGGTCACCGGTACGCTGTAATCTTTTGCCGCCTGCTCTTGTTGCGCATCCGCGCTGGCGCTGGCATCCACGGTCAGCGTTTGTTCACCGTTGGTCTTATCTGCCGCTTGTGCAATGCCTGAGGCGATCATCATCGCCAGCAGAGAGACCTGCAGCACACGCTTAGGCGCACGGCCCGATTCCCTGACGCGCTTTTCTTTGAAAGACATAATATTCCTCGATCAACTTATCGTTATTTTTGTTCGGCTTACCTGCTGACGTCTGCTGGCTCCTGCCAAAAAATAACGTGCTGAAAAGGAAGTTCAGAACCGGGAAATACCCCGATCGCGCCGTCCTGGCGCAGACAAATCGACAGTAAAGTTACCGTTAAGAAAGCAAATGAGAAATATACGCATTCATATTACGATTGCAAGAAATTGTTACAGATTCACCATGGCCAACGCTTTTCTGCCAGCTCGACTAATAAACGGGAGGCCGGTGAAAGCTCGCTTAACGAACGGAACTGCCAACCAAAGGTACGCGGCATCATCACCAGCGGCAGCGGGATCTCAATCAATCCGCTTTCGGCCTGTAGCAGTCGGCGTGACAGGAAACTCAACAGTTGTGTCTCAGCCAATACGGCACGCAGTGGTGAAAGCGTGTTGCTCTCCATTTGCACGCGGGGAGCTGCGTATCCGCCACTGCGCAAACGCTGCTCCAACCATTGGCGTGTCGCCACATTATCGGATGGGAGAAGCCAGTTATATTCATCGAGCTGCTCGGGGGTAGGATGGATATTGGCGAGGGGATGCTGCCGACTGGCGGCAATCACCACCGGATCTTCAATCAGCGGGCGAGTAGTAAACTCACTGTCACCCTGTGGCAGAAAACCGAGAATCAGATCGATTTTGTTCTCGCGTAGTTTTTTCTGCAGCAGATCATTCATCCCCACCGTCACTTCCAGCCGTGCAGTGGGCGCTCTGTGCAGCAGATCTTTGCTCAGTACCGGCAACATAAACTGTGCTGCCGTGGCGGCGACACCCAAGCGAATCACCCCAGCGGTACCTGCACCCAGCGCCTGTAAATCCTGACGTGTGACCTGCATCATGTGCACGACTTTTTGAGCACGTTCACAAAGTAACAGTCCCGCCTCGGTGAGTTGCATCCCCCGCCCGACCTTGAGAATCAGACGCGTGGCGTAAAACTTCTCCAGACGTTGCAGGCATTTGGTCAGCGCAGGCTGAGTAATGCCAAGGGATTGCGCCGCTTTACCCAAGTGTTGCGTCTCTTTCACTGCCAGCAAGTAGTGCAGATCTTTCAGTTCCATTCATTCCCACCAGGAATCGATTGATAAAAACCAGAGAATATAATTTATCATTTTACACTGCCAGGATGGTAAGACATTAACAACAGCGCAACACGCTGTTTGCGTCACCTTGTGGCGCTTAACAAGGGAGATAAGGATGAAACAGACTCTGAAAACACTGGCAGCGGCTATTGCACTGACCACCAGCGCACAAGTGATGGCGCAAGATACTCTACCGGTGGCGCTACCGACACAACAGGACAGCCGCCTGGAGCAAGTTGCCACCTCACCTCGCGTGTGGAACGGCATCACCGTCAGTCACGATAACCGCCTTTTCGCTTCGCTGACGCAATCTGAAGGTGCCGGTTTACAGTTAGCGGAGGTGGTGAATAACCAGTTGAAAGCCTTCCCCGATGCAGCCTGGAATCAGTGGGACGCCAAAGATCCCGAGCATCACTTTTACCATGTCAATGCGCTGCGAATCGGTCCCGATGGCGATCTGTGGGTAATGGATTCTGGCAATAAAGGCATTGGCACGGGCGATCAGGCTATGGCGGGTGGCGCCAAGTTGGTGCGTATCAATCTGGCAAGCGGCAAAGTGGTGGGCAGCTATGTGTTTAAAGCCCCGACGTTGCAGCCAACCAGCTACCTGGACGACGTGCGTTTTAACGGCGATTTCGCTTACCTCACCGATCCTGGCGCTGTGGGTTTAGTGGTGCTGAATCTGAAAAGCGGCAAAAGTTGGCGCGTACTGGACAATCACCCCCTCTCGATTGACCACCAACCGATATACGCCGACGGCAAAAAGCTTATTCTGCGCGATGGACGTGAAAAACGCGTCGGTCTCGACCAGCTAGAAGTCTCACCGGATGGCAAATGGCTTTACTACCAGGCCATTCCCGGCCCACTGGCGCGCATCGAAACCCGCTACCTGAATGACAGCGCGCTCACCGCCGCCGAGGTGGCTAAGCATGCGGAAAAAGTGCGTGACACCTGGAGCACCGGCGGCACAGCGATTGATGCCGACGGCAATATCTACGCTTCTGACATTAATACGCGCAGCATCAAGCGCATCGCGCCTAATGGCGAGGTGACGACCGTGGTGCAGGACCCGCGACTGATATGGATTGATGCGATGTGGGTGTCCAAAGGCGCGCTGTGGATGCCATCAGGGCAAATCAATCGCACGCCTGCGACCACCGGCGGCAAACCTTCGACGGTTGAGTATCCGGTGAAGCTTTACCGCTTGGCATTACCGATCGCGCCTTCACCGCGTGACCATCAATAATGGCATTCCGGCACCAAGTGCCGGAATATTACTCACGTCACTTAATATTACAGAGAGGGAAATAACACTGACATAAATCATCACCGTACGACATTTAAATTTTTTTTAAAACTAAGAAGTTACGCACATATTTCGCGTAATACCGACCTTGTGCCCCCTGAAAAAAACACTGGATAATATCGCCAGATTGACGAGGTCGCAGAAGGTTAATTTGAACAATAAATAATCATTGGCTGTTTTTTATTTATTCCGAACACATCGCATTTGCTACCCACAAATGTGCAATATCCCTCTGGACAGGAAACACCGTCATGCTGCTGATCATCAGTCTGCTTATGATAATCTGCTTTATTGGCTTATTAATGAGCAAAAAACTTTCCGCGCTCACTGCCTTAATCATTATCCCGACAATATTTGCGCTGTTATCTGGCCATGGCGCAGATATGGGCGCAATGGTGATCAAAGGATTGCGCACCGTAGCCCCTACCGGCGTGATGCTAATATTTGCCATGCTCTATTTTATGAGCGTGACCGATGCCGGCATGTTTGATCCAATCATTAAACGCATCGTTTCCACGGTGGATGGCGATCCGGTGAAGATATTTATCGGTACCGCATTATTAGGTTTTATCGTCGCGCTCGATGGTGATGGTGCCACGGTCTATATGATTGTGCTCTCGGCATTTATGCCGATATATGAACGCATCGGTTTATCGAAACTCAGCGTCGCAGCCCTGCTATTACAATGTACCGGCTTAGGCAATATGTTCCCGTGGGGCGGCCCCACTGCACGTGCAGCCGCTGCGGTTCAGGCGGATGTCGCTACCCTGTTTGTCCCGCTGTTAGTCCCGTTGCTCGCCTGCGTGGCCTGGACCTTTATTCTTGCCTGGATGCTCGGCCGTCTTGAGCGTAAACGGCTGGGCTTTCAGCAGCACATCCCCGAGGCCATCGCCACTCTGCAATTCGAGGAGAAGCCGCGTGTTGCCTGGCGGTTCTGGTTTAACTGGGCGCTCACCGCCGTGTTGATGACCTTCCTGGTACTGGATGTGATGCCGATGGCGTATCTGTTTATGCTGGCAACTGCCATTATGTTCATCGTCAACTATCCACAATTAGGCCAACAGCAGGAGCAAATTGGACGCCATGCGCCCGCCATTCTCGCGGTAGCAGGGTTAATTTTTGCCGCTGCGGTGTTTACCGGTATCTTTGCCGAAACCGGTATGGCAAACGCGCTGGCACAAGCAATAGTGCACACCATCCCTGCTGCACTTGGCCCTTATCTGGCGGTGATCACCGCTTTGATCAGCATTCCGGTCACCTGGATGGTATCCAATGATGTGTTCTATTTCGGCATGCTACCGGTATTGGTCCAGGCCGCCAGCCATTATGGTATCGAGCCGATTGAAATGGCGCGTGCCGCGCTGGTGGGTCAGCCGGTGCATATTCTCAGTCCTTTAGTTGCATCGACCTATTTATTAGTCGGCATGCTGAAGCTCGATTATGCCCAGACACAGCGATTCACCCTGCGCTGGTCATTTATTACCTCACTGGTATTATTGTTTGTCGCGCTACTGACCGGTTGTTTTCCGTTCTATCGCAGTCTGTAGAATATCAATAGCCAATTCGCACAGATAAATAAGACGGGATAGCGTCTGCGTGTATTCAATAATTGCACACGCAGAGGCTTTCCGGATAATTCTGTCTGGGTAGCAATATTTTCATTTGCAATAAAATACCGTAGAATGCGCCCTTTCATTTTCTGTATATAAGTAATAAGGGTTTATTCATGAGCGATGCACTCAAAGCATTGAACAATCTTCGTACGCTGCGTGCTCAGGCACGTGATATTGAGATTGCGGTTTTAGACGAAATGCTGGAAAAGTTCGCCGTGGTGGTTGCTGAACGCCGTGAAGAAGCAGCAGCGGATAATGCCGCTCAGCGCGAGAAAGAAGAAAAACTGGCGCTGTATAAAGAGATGCTGCTGAATGACGGTATTGATATTAGTGAACTGGCGTCATTAACCCCGTCTGAAAGCAAACCCAAGGCCAAACGCGCACCGCGCCCGGCGAAATATAAATTTATCGACGAAGACGGTAATGAGAAGTTCTGGACCGGTCAGGGCCGCACACCTTCGCCGATTAAATCGGCGCNCAAACCCAAGGCCAAACGCGCACCGCGCCCGGCGAAATATAAATTTATCGACGAAGACGGTAATGAGAAGTTCTGGACCGGTCAGGGCCGCACACCTTCGCCGATTAAATCGGCGCTGGATGCCGGTGGTTCAATGGATGATTTCTTGATTTAAGCGTAACAACCTGTAGCGGCGCGATTTATCGCGCGCGTGTTAACACCACAATTGCGGTAAAAACGCGCGATAAATCGCGCCGCTACGGGTTAGATGATGAATTATTTCAGGTTGCTGCACGCCGCGGCTATACGTCTGCCCGCTTCTCTTACGCTATCGATATCGGTGGCAATCGACAAACGGAAGTAAGGCGACAAGCCGTACGCACTCCCCGCGACACCTGACACGCCGCTCTCCAGCAGATAGTTCAGCACATCCTGTTCGCTAGCCAGTACCTGACCATCAGAACGCGTTTTGCCCAGCAAACCTGCAACGCGACAGAAGATAAAGAATGCCCCTTCAGGATTTAGCACCTCAATACCTTCCACCGGCTTCAGTTCCGCCATAATCGCGTCACGGCGTTCCTGATATGCTGCGCGTTGAGGTGGGAGGAAATCCAACCCACCGTTTAACGCGGCCACCGCCGCCGCCTGACTAATGGCGCTGGCTCCCGAACTGTTCTGGGATTGCACCACCACCATCGCATCAATCAGCGCTTGCGGTCCCGCGCCGAAGCCAATGCGCCAACCGGTCATGGCATAGGTTTTAGACACGCCGCCCACCAGCAGAATACGCTCCGCTAAATCCGGTGCCACCTGCAGTAAACTCACATGCTCGCGCTCATCAAACAGAATATGTTCGTAAAGCTCATCCAGCATGATCCATACCTGTGGATGATCGCGCAGCACCGCCGCCAATGCAGTCAGTTCGGCAGCGCTGTACACCGCACCCGAAGGATTGCCCGGATTGTTCAACACCAGCCAGCGAGTTTTGGCGGTGATAGCCTGCGCCAGCTGCTGCGGTTGCAGTTTGTACGCTTGCTCTAGCGGGCAGTCCAGCAACACGGCTTCACCACCGTTGAAGCGCACGCTGTCGGGGAAGGTTGGCCAGTATGGCACCGGCACAATGACTTCATCCCCGTCATTAAGCGTGGCGGCGAAGGCGTTAAAAATGATCTGCTTGGCACCGTTGGCGATGCAAATCTGCCCCAGTCCATAATCCAGCTGATTTTCGCGTGCCAGTTTGGCCTGCACCGCTTTACGCAGCGGTGCGGTACCATTAGTGGGCGTGTAGCGGGTTTCGCCGGCATGCATAGCCGCGACCGCTGCCTCACGGATGTGCAGTGGCGTATCAAAATCTGGCTCACCGGTGGTGAGGTCAAGAATATCCACGCCCTGCTCTTTGAGCTGACGCGTCAACTGACGCGCCGCCGCATTGGCAGAGAGCGACACGGACTGCACACGCTTTGATAAGGTGACCATGTTCAGCTCCTCAGGGTTTACAGTGCTGGCAGACCCAGGTTTTCACGCAGGGTGGTGAATTCGTAGTCTTCACGGAACAAGCCACGACGGCGCAGTTCCGGGATCACCAACTCCACAAACAGATCCAACTGCTCAGACATGATGGCTGGCATGATGTTGAAGCCATCCGCGCCGCCCTCTTTCATCCACAGCTCGAAATCATCCGCGATATCTTCCGCCGTGCCGACGATCACGCGGTGGCCACGTGAACCCGCCGCCACTGCCGCCAGCTCACGCAGCGTCAGGTTCTCGCGCTTCGCCATATCGGTCATTAACTTCACGCGGCTCTGATTACCTTCACCGAGTGGCACTTCCGGCACCGGGCCATCCAGCGGATACTGGCTGAGATCCATGCTGAACCGCAGTGACAGCTGACGCAGGCCATTATCGATATCCACCAGGGTGTTCAGCTCTTTCCACAATGCTTTGGCTTCTTCACGCGTGCGGCCCACGATTGGCATTACGCCTGGCATGATCACCACGTGGTCGGGATTACGACCTACCGCAATCACCTGATCTTTCTGTGAGCGATAGAAGGTTTGAGCCTCTTCCAGGCTGGCCGCTGCGGTGAAAATCACCTCTGCGGTTTCTGCCGCCAGTTTTTGACCATCTGCTGATGAACCCGCTTCAATGATCACCGGGCGTCCCTGCGGTGAACGGGTAATGTTCAGCGGGCCCTGCACCTGGAAGTGTTCACCTTCATGGTTAATCGGCTGGATTTTGTCATCGACGAAGTAGCTGCCAGTTTCTTTATTAGGCTGAACGGCTCCCGCCTCCCAACCCGCCCACAGCTTGTTGGTGACTTCCAGGAATTCGCGCGCACGCGCATAGCGCTCCGCATGGTTCGGCATATCGTTACGGCTAAAGTTGCGCGCCACGTCGGTCGAGAAGGAGGTAACGACGTTCCAGGCGGCGCGACCACGGCTGATGTGATCCAGCGACGAGAAGCTGCGCGCCATGGTGAACGGATCGCTAAAGGTGGTGGAAGCCGTCGCCGCCAGACCGATACGTTTGGTGTTTACCGCCAGTGCCGACAGCATCGTCAGCGGCTCAAGGCGCGCCATGGTCGAAGGCAAACGGTACATGCTGGTCGCCAGCGCATCGCCGACAAAGAACAGATCAAACTTACCCGCTTCGGCTTTTTTTGCGATGGTAATCAGCCAGTCGATATCGGTGGGGTCGCCGAGTTTTTCCGTCAGACGCCAGCCGCTGACATGTTGTCCAACCGGTTGTACGAAAAGGCCCAAGCGGATGCGTGGTGAATTTGCAGTAGCCATTGAATTTGTCCTGGTCGATAAAAAGGGTAAAAGGTCAGAAATTGTTCTCAGTCGCCAGCAGCGCCTGTTCCAGCTCGTCCGCATGAATGCGGAACGGCAAACGTTCAGCACTGGCCGCTGGGAATTTAATGTGTTCGGCGAGTTGACGAATGACCACTGCGCGATCGCCCGTCAACGGGGCCAGTGTCAAAGGCATGTCGTACTGACGCAGCAGCGCCAGTAACTCCGCGTCTGGCTCGCCGTTATGCTCGATCAGCGATTGCACCAACAGGCTGTAGCCGACTTTCTCGCCGTGCAGCCAGTGATGCAGCTCTGGCAGATGGGTAAGCCGATTGTGAATCGCGTGGGCAAACCCCGGTGTGGGCAATTGGTCGCGTACGCTGTTCGCCAGGCCAGCTAATACAATGTTGGCGTCAATGACTTTCACCAGTTCAGGCGTGACCTGTTGCTGTGCGTTGGCACTCACCGCCGCTGCACCCAATTGACGATAAACGTCCAACGCGCGCTGAGCGGTCATCACTTTAAGATCGAGCGCCAAATCGTGCGGGTTGTTGCGCAGATAAGGATAAAATTCATAGTACTTCGCCAGCGCATCCACAATACCGGCCTTGAGATAGCGCACGTCGCTGCGCGCAATCACTTCAGTGTCCACCAGCACCAGCTCGGGCATTTTGCCCAGCGGCTGGCTGCGCAGATGACCGCCCTGCTCGTTATAGATGATGGCAACCGGCGACCATGCCGCGCAGGTCGCCGCCAGGGTGGCGAAGTTGATCACCTTCAGATCAGCCATCTGGCTGCCGACGGCTTTAGCCGCATCCAGTACACGCCCGCCGCCTACAGCAAACAACAGTTCTGCTTGCTGTTGCTCAATGTTATGTTTCAGCGTTTCAATCGCCGCGTCGGTGCATTCACCGTGCAGATATTCCAACTCCCAACGAATACCGTTGGCCTCTAAGCTCTGGCTTAATTCTGGATTAACAGCTTGCCAGGCACGGGGGGAGGTGAAAATACGGATGTGTGTGGCGTAAGGTTTGATAAATTCACCGGCACGCGAACGCAGGCCGGCTTCATGTGCATAAGCACGCGGAGATTTGATCGCTAACACGTTGTCACCCTGATTAAGAATAAGGCTATAACGAGAAAAGTTATTTTATTTCATGAGGTTAATGCGAAATAGTTATAGCGCTATGTAATTTATGCATACTACGGTAAATAACGATTTAAGCAATGAAAAAGCCGCCATTTCAATTTCACAAATTCGCATTAGCTTAGCTATTTTTCACATATAGCAGCGACGGACATTACTGATAATCTGGGCGACTTACGCATTGTGCCATGGCGCCCTCTACTGCGCCGCTGCCAACATTTCCGCCATCGAGCGGTTTTCGGGGAACTTATGTCACTTGAATTTCGTCAGGTCAGAGAAGACGAAGTGGATGTCTATCAGGCTTTGATGCATGCCGCCTACGCATCCACGCTGGCGCTTGGCATCAAATTCGATGCCGCCACCGCCGATCGCGAAAAGACGTTGCGTCATCTGCAAACGCACGGCGTTTATGCACTCTATGCAGATAACATCATGGTCTCTTCCGTGACAGTACGCTACCCGTGGGGACCTCTGCCGGGTCCCTTTGGCTTGCCGCACATCGGCTGGTTTGGTGCGCATCCTGATTATCCTGGTCTGCAATATGGCCGCCAGGTACAAGAACGCCTTGAACAGGAGATCCTGCTCGGCAAACTGCGTGCGCCTGCGGTTTCCCTCGGGACCGCCACCAGCCATCCGTGGTTGATCGAGATGTATAAAAAGCGCGGTTTCCAACTAATGCACACCACGGATCTTGGCAAAGGCCACATCACCCAATATATGAAGAAAGTGCTGGATGACACTGCGCATGATGCGTGGATGACACGGCAAGCAGCACAACAAGGAAGCAAAATATGAGTTTTGATGAGAACGCTTTAGGCGAGCATCTGGTTGCTTTCCGCCATGAGTTACACCGTTTCCCTGAACTCTCTAATCAGGAATTTGAAACCACCGCACGCATCCGCCAGCAGTTAGAAAATCATCAGATCCGCGTGTTGGACTTGCCACTTAAAACCGGCTTAGTCGCTGAGGTGGGGCCTGCTCAGGGACCGCTGATGGTGCTGCGCTCCGATATCGATGCTCTGCCGATAGAAGAGCAATCTGACGTCACTTTCCGCTCCGAACGTCCTGGTGTCATGCACGCCTGCGGTCACGATTTTCACAGCTCGGCGGCGCTGGGTGCAGCGATCCTCCTTAAACAGCAAGAGGCGAACTTACCGGGGCGGGTGCGTATTTTGTTCCAGGCTGCGGAAGAGACCGGACAAGGCGCACCCGATGTGATTGCCACCGGCGCGCTTAAAGAAGCCGTTGCCATCTTTGGTATCCATAACGATCCTTCACTGCCACCGGGCGTGATTGGCAGCAAAGCTGGCCCGCTCACCGCAGCCGTAGACCGTTTCGATATTCGCATTACCGGCGTGGGCAGTCATGCGGCCAAGCCGCATCAGGGCAACGATCCGATTGTGATCGCCGCACAGATTGTCTCTGCGGCCCAAACCCTGATCAGCCGCAATGCCCCTTCAGGAGATAACGCAGTGGTGTCGATCACTCAGATCCACAGCGGTAGCACCTGGAATGTGATTCCCGATAGCGCCTGGCTGGAAGGCACGGTGCGCTCGTTCTCACAGGAAACCCGTGAACGGTTGGAGCAGCGTTTTCGTGAGATCGTGCAGGGTATCGGCGCCGCCTTTGCCGCTGAGGTGGAATTTAACTGGCACGCGGGTCCGCCGTCAGTGGTCAACGACGCGCACTGGGCTGACTTTGCCCTGCAACAGGCAACGGCAAGTGGCCTTGAAGCGCGCGTGGTGGAGGCCAGCCCGATTGGTGAAGATTTTGCCTTCTACCAACAGCAGTTACCGGGTGCCTTTATGATGATTGGCACCGGTGAGCCCTATGCGCTGCACCATCCCGCATTTCGTATTAACGATGAGGTGCTGCTGCCAACATCGCGCTATCTGGCGAATCTGGCCGTGGCCGCCCTGAACAGTCTGGAGCAGCCATGAGTCTCACTCACGCGCTGGCGGAACTCATCGTAAACCGTCAACCGGATACCCTCGCACGCGAGGCCGCACGACAAGGCATCAAAGATTTCCTCGCCGTGAGCTGGCCTGTGTTGCAAGGTCAGGTGCCAGATAGCGGCCTGCCCGCCCTGCGCACGGTGTATTCGGACAGCAGCCCGCGCTCGCAGGCACTGCTACTCGGTTACGCCGCTCATGCCCTGGATTACGATGATTTTCATGCCGATTTTCGCGGCCATCCCAGCGTTGTCATTCTGCCCGCGCTGTTTGCCTGGCAGCAGCAACAGTCAGCGGAGTTAGATGATTTTCTCGACGCCTATGTGATTGGCGTGGAAGTCGCGGGGCGCTTAGGTCTCGCCATCAGCCAGCAGCACTATGCGTTGGGTCATCATAACACCGCGACTTTGGGTACGCTGGCCGCCGCCGCCGCGCTGGCCCGATTGCTGAAACTGGATGCGTCGGCCACCGCGATCTTGCTGGGCATTGCCGCCACCCAAGCCAGTGGATTGCGAGCGCAGTTTGGTTCGGCGGTGAAACCGCTGCATGCTGGATTCGCTGCCGAACGGGCAGTTGCCGCCGCACAGCTAACGCTGGCTGGTTTTGATGGACAGAAAAATGGGGTGATCGAGGCGTTTCTCGCTGCCAACAGCAACGGTCAGGCACAGCCTGAAAAACTGGTATCTGGCTGGGCAGCCCCGTGGCGTATTGTCGCGCCGGGTCTGGAGTTCAAGCCCTTTCCGACCTGCGCCGGAACCCACAGTGCGGCTGAAGCCGCGCGCATTTTGCGCCAGTCATGGCTGGAGAGCGGCCAACCTCTGTCGGCATTACTGGATAACATTACCGATATCAGCGTTGCTTTCCCACCTGGCGGCGATATCGCGGCCTCAGTCACCAAGCCAACCAACGGTATTGAAGCGCGCTTCAGTCTGGAATACGTCATTGCAGCGATGTTGATCTATAACGATCTTCGCCTGGAAGATTTCGCCGAAGGCGATCTCAACCCTGAGGTGATGCCGCTGGCCAGTAAGGTACGTCGCACCCCCGATGCCTCTGCGCCGCCGGATGCCATCAACCCTGCACTGCGTTTTCATTTGCTGACCCTGACACTGCGCGATGGTACGCAGCTCCAGCATCGCCGCACGCGCCAGCAGTCACTGGCAGACGGCGTGGATGTTGCGGGTAAACTGCGTCTGGCGTTAAGCCAGGAGACGGGTGAACAGTTGCAAAAGTTGCAGCAAAGCCTCCCACTGCAAACATCAGCGGATCTTGTGACAATCAGCCAGTTGTTGCACATTTAATGTTACGTGCTGGGCCATGGGCGGCATAAATGCCGCCCCACGACGGAAAAACCTCGGATTTTCAACGACATGACCAAAACTCAGCGACTGCTTGAACTGGTGCAACTGCTGCGTTGCCATCGCTATCCGGTGACCGCACAGCAGTTGGCCGATCAACTCCGCATCAGCGTGCGCACGGTGTATCGCGACATTATCTGTTTGCAGCAGCAAGGCGTAGAGATTGAAGGCAGCGCAGGCCTGGGTTACCTGCTGAAATCCGACGGCCATTTGCCGCCGCTGATGTTTTCCCGTCATGAAATTGATGCGCTGGCATTAGGTCTCGACTGGGTGAGTCGTCATACCGATGCCGAACTGAAATCCGCCGCGCAACATGCACTGGCAAAAATACAGGCGGTGCTGCCAGAGCATTTAACCCACACTATCGACCATCAATCACTGCTGGTTGCCTCACGCGGGGAAGCGCTGTTTGAGCGGCATCTGCCGGAAATTCGCCTGGCAATACACTCACGCAACAAGATCACACTGCGTTATAAAGATCTGAAAGAGGCCACCTCCACCCGTACGCTATGGCCGGTGGTGCTGGGCTATTTTGATCGCGTGCGTTTATTGTGCGGCTGGTGTGAGCTGCGCCAGGACTTCCGTAATTTTCGCGTGGACCGCATTGAGGAAATTGTGGTGAGCGGCGAGCTGTATCCTGGAACCCGGTATCAACTGTTGAAGCGCTGGAAGGATCATCAGCAGGCGCGCTATCCCGATTATCGTGTAGTGGTTTAATAGATTAGGACACACTCAGAGGTTATAACGTTATTAACCAGAGAGGTGATTCTATGAGCGGAAGAATATTTACTCCTGAGTTTA